>JAUVBB010000187.1 GCA_030591445.1 Deltaproteobacteria bacterium
TGGATGTACGCCGCTTCGACGATCTGAGTTCGGTCAAGACCATCCTGTGGTCGAGCGCTAAGTCTTGGGGCCCGGACACTTCCGACACTGGTACTTCGCACAACCGCAATGCCTGGTCGACCAACTCGCCCAAGTGGTTTTGTATTCACATTGGCTGGGGCACGCGCGGGTCCGAGGGCGCCAACCAGATGTTGATCAATTGGGTCGACCAAGAGCGCATCGTGGTGAGCGAGAATACCTCGGGCAGCTATCAATTCGATTGCGCTGGCGACTTCTGGGTAGGGTCCGGCAGTGCGGAGGCTCCCCAGATCACCAGCCAACCGCAAGATCTCACGGTTCAACCGGGCCAGACCGCCCAGTTCAGCCTCAGCGCCAACGGCACGGCGCCGCTGGCTTATCAATGGCTTCGAGATTCGGCCCTGGTCGCAGGGGCCAGCCAGAGTTCTTACTCATTTTCAGCGCAGGTCGAAGACAATGGCGCCCAATTTAGCTGCACGGTTTCCAATGCCCAAGGCGCGGTCACTAGCCAGTCTGCAGTTCTTAGCGTATTGTCCGATGTTATTGCGCCCAGTATCGAGGCGGTCAATGCGCCCGGGGATCCCAACGCGGTTTGGCTGGTGTTTTCCGAACCGGTCGAACAAAGCAGCGCCGAGACCACGGCCAACTATACCATTAGCCCCAGCATCACGGTAGACTCGGCCAGCCAACAAGCGGATCAAGTGACGGTGTTGTTATCTACTTCCAGCCTGTCCAGCGGCGTGGACTACACTCTCTCGGTCAGCCAGGTTCAGGATCAGGCGACCCCACCCAACACCATCGCGCCCGGCTCCACGGCCGATTTTATCTACCAGGATAACAATCAAGCTCCGGTAATTGACGCTGGCGCCGATGCCACGGTCAGGGTGAGTGAGGAACTGTTGTTGTCCGCTTCGGTCAGCGACGACGGTCTGCCCAGCCCGGTTCTGAGCTATGCTTGGACTGTGCATTCCGGGCCCGGTCAGGCCAGTTTTCAGACTCCCGACCAAGAATCAACTTTCGTGAGTCTGGATACCATCGGCGAGTATGTACTGCGCCTGACGGTTGACGATGGTCACAAAAGCGCCTACGACGATGTCGGTATTACAGTTCGTCCTTTGCCTGCCATTACCATCGGGAGCCCCGCGGGCGGTGAAAATTGGTTGGCTGGGACTACCCAAAACATCCAGTGGACCGCCGTGGAAGTTTCAAACGTAAGCTTGGAGTATTCCACGGACAATGGCCAGAACTGGCGCAGCATTTCTCAAAGTGTCGATCAATTCAACGATCCCGAACTGTGGGGCAACTATCCATGGCTTGTGCCCAATGAACCCAGCCAAGCAGTGATTGTGCAACTGACGGTTTATTCCGACCCCCAAAACAGCGCCCGCTCAAATTCCTTTGCCATCGAAGGCAGTGGCAACCCCGAATTGCAGTTGCTCAGTCCGCAGGCCGGCGAGGAGTTGATCGGCAACGCCACCCATTCCATCAGCTGGCAGGCCACCGATGTGGAGTCAGTGGTGCTTGAGTACAGCCTGGACGCCGGTGATACTTGGGCGCCAATCGCCCTGGTAGATTCTTCGCAGCAGAACTGGGCCGACTTTTCTTGGACCGTACCCAATGTATCCACCCAACTGGCCACGGTGCGCGTGCGATCACCCGGAGGCAGTGCGCAGGATAGCTCGGGTCTGTTTTCGATAGCCGCCGAGACCCAGGTTGCGGGTGCGCTCGAAATGACCACGATATCTTTCCGGGCCAGTCTTCCCGCCAATGCCGCGCCGATCCAGCAGGTGCAAGTCAATGGGCTAACGGTCGAAGTACAGCCCGATGGCAGTTTCGAAGCGCAGGTGGAAGTTCCCGCCGGAGTGGGCCAACTGACTTTCGAAATCAGTGCCAGCGACGCAGAACACAGTTATAAGCGGGTGGTCAGCCTGGAGATTAATGACACCATTGACGGACTGGCGGTGTCCGCCGAGCAATTGAAAAGTTTTCTGGGCGGAAAAGGCGGGGTACTAGTCTGGGTCAACGCCGGTGGCTCCATAAACGTCTTGGATTTTCGAGAGCCAAATCCGCAAGTGCGCAAACTGCCCGATGACATCAATTGCATCAATCCCATCCTTTCCCCGGATGGCAGCCGGGTGGCTTACAGTGCCGGCCAGGCCAACGGTTCCAAGTTTATCAAGGTCCGATCGATTTCGGGAGGTCCGGCCACCCAGATTGGTATGGGCGACGTCGCCTATTGGCATCGCAGCCCCGCGGGGGATGACTATCTGGTGTATTGCGATTGGTCGGACAAGAATCAGAATGGCGCCGACGGCAAGACCTACCGTCAAAAACTGATGCCCGGCGATGTCACTGTCGACGGTGCCCCGGAAGAAATTCACAACCGGGCCATGGATGCCGGACCCAATGCCAGTTTGCGTTGGTTGGGTCAGGTCTATGAAAAGCTATGGGCTCACGATTTGTCGACTGGTATCGATTATCCCACCGAGAAGTTCTTCTTGTTGGATGGCAGCCCGGCCGATCACCAAACCTGCAACGGGTCCATGGCTCCCGACAGCAGCGGCAGTTTGATGTGCCTGGTGATTCCTCACGATTACGTGCGCATCTTTTCCTTTGATGCCGATAGCGACACATTTATTCAGAGTTCGGAATTCAAGTTGCCCACCGGCATGGCCGAGTGGGAGTTTCCCGAATGGTCCACCCACCCGGGCTACTTCAGCGCGGTCTTGAGAGCCAGCGATCTGAAAAACCGTCTTTTCATCGCCAAGATTGTCGTAGGCGATCTGGTTCCCGAACTGTTGGAGATAGGCGGGCAGGAGACGGGACCATCCTATAGCCACTTGTGGTTGGAGTAGAATTCATGATGGGAGAAAATATGTCTAAGCAAAATCTAATTGCTACCCGCTGGAGTCTTATCGTGCTGGCTTGCCTAGCTTTGAGTTCCTGCAAAGGCACCATCTTCCCGGACGACGATGGCGGCACCACACCCAAAGACCAGTTCATTATCCAATCCATCAGCCTGCAAGGAAGCACCCAAGACGATTGTACCGTGACGGTTGAAAGCCAAGCCGACCAGGACGGTGTCGCCGATCAGTCATGGCAAGCCAGCTTCGATCTAAACGACGGCGCCGAGCCAGATCAACTTCCCGCAGACCTTGGCGGACAGCAAGTCTACCAACTGAACGTCAAGGCTACCCGTGCGTCAGATGGAGAAGTACTCGCCAAGAGAATAAAACTCAGCCTTTACCAGTGAACCCTTTCCCGCCGGAAAGAATTCCTCAGCGGTTCACTAGCTGGTTACGAATGAACAGAACCCAGACTTCCCAGTCTTCATGGAGGTTATGAGAGGTGATATCGGCTGTAATGTGCCAGGTTCCATTGCTTTCATCTAAATATACTTTAATAGGATCGCCGGAGGCGCCCTCGTCGATGTCACCATTGGTGGCTTTGAACCCGGATATTGATGCAAACCAGTCCGCGTTGCTTACGCCTGTGTCCAGGACGTTTGTGTCTCCGGACACAGCGTATTTCCTACTCGCGAAGAGACGATTGGTCCGATCGGCATCTAAGCAATTGGGCTCTACGCAAATCGGTTCGAAGAGCAGGTTGCCGTGGCCGAGGTCAATACTGGGGTCTTTGGTGTCTCCGCCGCCAGGACAATCCCTGAAGTAGAAGCGGTTGTCGGCATAGCCGATGAAGTCTTCGCTACGACCCGGGTCCTCGAAGGAGAGAAAGTTGCCCGCCCCGGCGTGATAGGCATCGTCTGGGTCTCCGAGGCCGGACCCGTCACCGTCATGAAAGCGAATGCCGCCCTTGACGGTGAAATCCGAATAGGACGCCACCGCGCTGATGGCGTAGGGCGATCGAAGGAAGCGCTGTCGCCCGGCCAGGGACACCCAATCGGCATCGCCTTCCATTTTCACATCCACCTGGAGGAAGGGAGATTCCACGTTGTTTAAATCGTCTATCTGCAAGCCGGCCTGGTTGCCGATAACGAAAGAAAAGCGTCCACTGTAGACGTTACAAGCATGCGCTTCCGGCCCCCAAAGTAGCGTACCGCCCTGCTCGGCGTTGTATAAGCTAACCCGGAACTCAACCTGATTGGCATTGACCAACTCGCCATCACGCTCCAGCACTCCCTGGTAGGGTATCTGCAATGGAACCCTCGGCGGTGGTGGCGGCATGCTGCCCGTCCAATTTTGGGCATAAATGCCCAAACTGAACGCCAGCATGGCGCTGACGATTGAAATAATAGTTGTTTTCCGGTTGATCATGTTGTTCTCCTTGCCCAACCTAAAGCGCTAAGGATTCCTTGATAGTCTGAGACTTCATGCTACTTCGACTCACTCACTAAGTAAATGTCAGAATTCAGATCAGAATTTGGTCGTCTTCTGTGGGGATCTCGCCCTCGGTTGGCTGAGGCCATTTCCCCCAGATTGACCAAAAACCAGCAGGCGGCCGTGGCTCGTTGCTGGCGGAACAGGATTACTCGTTGTATTTCTGTAAGATAAGACATTGATTTTCTGAGTCATGACAGCATTACGGTTGGCAGCAATCTTGCATCAGCTTATGGAATGAAGCGGGTTCGAGATGTTGACGTTAGCGCTGGAAGTTTAGGAGACGATTTCCATGATTCGATGCCAAGATTGGTTAGGTATTTCGCTGTTGGTGACCCTGCTGGCTGGACCTGCTTGTCAAGATGGTCAAATTGAACCGGAAGAAGATCTCTGCTTGAACGTCCGTTGCAGCGGTCACGGGTTTTGTGCGCTGGTCGATGACCAGCCAACCTGCGTCTGCGAAGCCGACTACCACGCGCAAGACCTAAACTGTATCAATGATCTGGATCCTTGCGCTGGTGTTGCCTGCTCGAATCACGGAACTTGCGTGCTGGTCAATGACCTGCCGACTTGTGACTGTGATCTGGGCTATACCGCCGATGAGCTTAACTGCACCGTGCTGGAAGGGTTGTGCGCGGGGGTGGTTTGCTCCGGCCATGGTCGGTGTGTGCCGGTCGATGGGGTAGCCACTTGCGCTTGCGACCCGGACTATTACCGGCGAGACCTTGCTTGTCTGGCTGACCCCTGCGAGTTCGAGGGGACCTGCTATTACGTAGATGCAGACGGCGGCAACGACTCGAATCCGGGCACTCGTGACCAAGCCTGGCGGTCGATCGACCGGGTTGAGGACGCCATGGGAGATCTTGGCCCCGGTGACTACGTCTTGTTCCGCCGCGATCGTTCCTGGACGGCGACGGCGACTTTAGACGTTCGCGGTATCCATGGCGCCCCCGGTCGGCCCATTACCTTTGCTGCTTATGGGCAGGGCGCTCGCCCGAAATTCAAGGCTATCCGCCCGGACGGAGTGTCCCATGTGACCTTCCAATACCTCGAGTCGGTGGGTTCGGATGGTGGACCGTGCATCAATGTATCCCGATCGAGTTACGTGACTCTCTGGGGAATACATGCGCACGACTGCGCCAACAACGGGCTGCACTACGGAACAGCGTCAGAGTACGGTGTAATGATCGACAACCGGGTTTGGGACATTCCGGCCAACGATGCCCTGGTGGTGCACAGTCCCAGCACGGTCAACGACGAGACTCGGGTTCGCGATCATTTTTGGATCGTCGACAATGTTGTCCCTGGCAACATCGCTGAGCAGCCAGTTGATATTGCCACTGGTAACGATGACTTTGACGGCTCGCGTGATCTCAAGATCGTAGGCAACGTTCTGACCGGTGGCGGCAATGGTTGCATTGCCATTGGGCACGGAAGTTCGGTTGCCTGGCTAGTGGGCAACATCATTGGCAACTGTACCCGCACCGAGACGGCCTGGGCCATCGGTATCGGCGGCACCCACCGGGAACGCTCAGGTAACCACTTTCGCGTGGTTGGCAATGTTGTTTTTCACAATCTGATGTCGTCGATCCAGATCAATGGAGAAGATCCCTCGATCACACGAGCCTTTATTCAGTACAATACCCTGGTAAATGCCATTGGCAGGCGCGCAACGATCCGCTCGTCCATACGCAGCGAAATTGTTTTCGAGCACAACATCGTCTGGCCCACCGGCGGCCAGGCCCACGTGCAATTGCGGGCGATTGAGGATGTCGAGGCCATGAATGACAACTTCTACCTCCCCTCCGATAATCCAGACTGCCGCATTCTCGGGCAAAGTCTTGACGATTGGAGCGCGAACACTGGCTTCGACACTAGGTCAAGCTGCGCTGCCATTGCCGGCATAGAAGAGCCAAGCATAGCCGAGGCCGCTGACGCCGATACCTGGAAATCAGCGGAATTCCTGTCCCATTTCATCCCCGATGCCAGTTGGCAAGGCTGCGCCGATCCGAGCGGCGCCTTCGATTGTGATGGCCAGCAGCACATTGAGTTTCTGCCATTCGCCAACTACGATGACAACGATGGCTACGGCTGGGAAGGCCCCCTGGCTGTCCGCCAGCGCTATCCCATGAGGTAAAGAAGACTGGGGTCACCCCTATATCCTATATCTTTGATCCGCAGTATTTGCAGTGAACCGCGTCGTGGGCGTGGCCATCGCGGCTGCAGCTGGGGCAGGCCTGGGTCGAGATTGACCGGGTTGCTTGGGCAAGTTCGACGGAGACGATGCCGGTGGGCACTGCGATGATACCGTAGCCCATGATCATCAATACCGACGCCAGTATCTGTCCCATCGTGGAAGCGGGCGCGATGTCTCCGTAACCGACCGTGGTCATGGTAACGATGGCCCAATAGACCGAGCGCGGGAGGCTGGTAAATCCGGAGGCTTCCCCCTCGATCAGGTACATGGCGGCGCCCACGATGAGCACGGTGGTCAGTACCCCGCCCAGGAAGACGACGATCTTGCGCGCACTCGCCCGTAGCGCCGAACGCAGCACCTGTGCTTCCTGGATGAATTGGCCGAGCTTCAAGACGCGGAACACGCGCAGCAGGCGCAGCGCGCGGATTACGATCAAGGACTGGGCGCCGGCGACAAACAAGCTCAAATAGGTGGGGATGATGGCCAGCAGGTCGACGATGCCGAAGAAGCTGCGCGCGTAGCGCAGGGGGCGGTCCACGCAGATCAATCGCAAGCCGTACTCGATGGTGAAAGCGATGGTAAATGCCCACTCCGCGATCCGTAGCGCATGGCCATACTGCACGCGAATACCGACCACGCTCTCTAGCATGACCACGATGATGCTGGAGAAGATCAGCACCAGCAGTAAGACGTCGAAGGCCTTGCCGTTAGGCGTATCGGCCTCGAAGATGACTTCGTGCATTAAATTCCGCCACGCTGCCCGCTCACGATTGGTGGGGTCCATTGGCGGCTAGTGTAGATCTCGTGGTGAGAAAATTCAAGCAAGAGGAATGGCTTGGCGCTTGTTCTTACGGTTTTAACCATTCCCTCTGGAGCAGGCCCAGGAAAACAGTGTCATGGAGTTTGCCCAGGTGGTGCCAGCGCTCGCGTAGATATCCCTCGGTTCGAAATCCTTGGCGCTTGAAGGCACGGAGTGAGCGTTCGTTTTTGGGATCTATGTCTGCTTCTAAGCGATGAAGATTGAGCACGTCGAAGGCAAAGCCAAAAAGAATGCTAAGGGCTTCGCTTGCCAACCCTTTTCCCCACGTGTTTTGAGCGAGGGCAATGCCGACTTCGGCGCGTCGGTGGGGTACGTTGAGATCGAAGAGGGTACAGGTTCCGAATACCTCGTTGGTCTCATGGTGGCAGATACCCCACTGGAATGCCCGCCGCGCGAGGAAGAGTTGGTGGATTTCCTCGATGTGTTTTGAAGCGGTGGCAAGATCTGGAAACGGGGGCGAACTCCAGAACTTCATTACCTCCAAATCGCCAAAGATGTTGAGAATGGCGGTGCTGTCTTGTTGGGTGAGCCAGCGGAGATGCAATTGTTTTCCGGAAAGCCTGGGCAGCTCATGGTTCCACTCGAAGGCAGGCATCACTCTACTCCTTGGACAACTTCCACCTCGCCTTGCTCGGCGGGGAAGCGGGGGCGGATGTGGACTTGGCCGAGGCCGTCGGCGCGATCTTCGAATTCGATGGGACTGATCCAGACATCACGGGAACAATTGCCTTGGTTGATGCAGGCGGTGCTGTCTAAACGATGGTGGACGAAGTACCAATGTTGGCCGTCCGGTCCTAACACGGCCGAGCCGTGGCCGAAGGCTTGTTGCTGGCTGGGGATGAGATAGCGGCCGACCAGGCGATGGGGATTGGTATAGCCGAGTTGCTCTACGCTGGGAGCCGCTACCCAGTATACGTGGTAGTAGGCCGAGTCCCACATGCTTCCACTCAAGAGCAAGTAGACGTAGTTGCCGCGACGAAAGAGGCTGGCGCCTTCGTTGACCCCCCAGGAAAATCCGTCCCGGAAGACTTCTTCGTTGAAGCGACCACGCGTATGGGACAACATCTCGCTGCAGCGAGGGCAGTAGGCAGCCAGGCGGGAGAGGGTTTCTTGATCTTGGGGATTGGCGGCGTGGATCTGAGCCACGGCCGGATCGCAAATGACGGCGAAGGGGTCGGCCGAGTCTAACTCCACCAGGGAAGTGTGTTCGCCGTGGTTGCTTTCCTCCCAGGCTACGCTTGGCGGGCTGTTGGTAAACCAGCTGTAAGCCATCCACCAGCGGCCCGATTGCGGATCCTGGAAAACGTCTGAGTCTAGCCGGATGATCTTGTGACAGTAGTTGCCCTGGCAATTGGGATCGGCAAAGTCGACACTGTGGGGAACTTGGTCGCGAGTGGCTGCCGCACAGGAACCAGCATTGGCTCCAGCCGGGAAAGGTTCCCAAGCGTGATCGACGGAGGCAAAGGGGCCTTTGGGAGAGCTTGCCGAGGCCAGGTATACGCCGCCATCATCGGCGTAGCCCGGGCAAGGCGCTTGCTGGTCGGCAAAGCGGGTGGCCGAAATCCCGAGCATGAAGACATTGGCATTGACCTGGGTCAAGTGCGGCGCCCATATCGAGCAATAGTGTTTGCCATTGAGCAAAAGCGAATTGTCGGCCGTACGGCTACGATCAAAGGCTCGATCTGGGAGCAAGGTCCAGTGGATGAGATCCCGGGAAGTATAGATAGGAATGTCGCTCGCATTGTGTACGGTGTGAGTCAGATAATAGGTAGGCGCGCCATCTCCAGCGATGGTGCGCAAGACATGCGGATCGGGCCCGTCGCCAGCGATGACCGGATTGCTGGCGACGAGTACGCAAAGATCCGATTGGCCACAAATCTGGTCGAGCGGGCAGCCCGTGGCCGGCAGTTCACAGCTAAGGCTTCTTTGATTTCCGCAGCTGTCTTCCTGTTGCCGGTTGCCGCTGCAGCTCAGGCAAGCCGAAGGTGTACAGTCACATTCGCTAGCGTCTGCCCAAACCGGTACACAGTCATCACCACCCGCATCCACGCCACCGTCGTCACCAGGATCCACGCCACCGTCGTCACCAGGATCCACGCCACCGTCGTCACCAGGATCCACGCCACCGTCGTCACCAGGATCCATGCCACCATCGTCACCAGGATCCATGCCACCATCGTCACCAGCTTCTGGGTTGCTTTCTTCTCCGGCATCTTGCGGGTCAGTATTGCCATCGAAAGCGTCGTTTGGACCGGGTGGGTTGTCGCTTGTGCATCCGGCGACCAAGAAAAGAACTATCCATATCAGGTGCTTGGCTTGTATCATCCTGCTCAGATATACACCAAAGATGATGACAAAAAAAGGTCAGATTCTGGTAGAGGAGTTGTGATGCACATGCGGCTGGTTCTGTTTGGGGTTTTGGCGTCGGTTTGGTTGACGGCTTGCGCTGGGGCGCCTCCGAGACCCATTCGTCCCGACGGACAGCCCGAGCCTCGACCGGTGGAGTCCTGGTTGGCAGACGGTGCCCGCGTGATGTGGATAGCGCCTCATCCAGACGATGAACTTTTTGCCGGGGCCTTGTTGGCCCGAGCTTCGGTTCATTACGGCAATCCCTTGGCCTTTCTGGTGCTGACGCGAGGGGAGGGGGGCGAGTGTGGACTCAAGCGGGGATGCACGCCCGACTTGGGCTCGGTGCGTTCGGCGGAGATAGCCCAAGCTGCGGCATTGTATCGAGCCAAGCTACAACAGGAATCATTTTTCAATGCTCCTTTACCCATCGAGAGCTTTCCCACCCTTCGCCAGTTGCGCGAGCGTTGGTCGAGCGAGGGGGATCCGAGTGGGGTCATCGCTTCGGCGGTCAAAAATTTCAAGCCGGACTTGGTGCTGACCTTTGCGCCCGACTGGGGCGCCACCGGTCATCCCGAGCATCAACTCACTTCCCGCCTGGTGGTCGAAGGCTTACGCCGGGCCGCCGAGGGGGACGACGCCCACCAGATCGGCCGCCTGTATTTTGTGATGAATCGGTATCCCATTTTGCGGCTCTTGGGCAGAGGCGATCCGGGCCTGGTTACCGAGAGCTGGGACGCCAACGTAGCTTGCGGTGATATTTCCTGTCTGGAGTTTATGATCTGGGCCACCCGGGTGCATCGCAGCCAGCACCGCGACATGCAAACCGTGGCCGAACATCGTTCGGCTTTCGAGACCCTGTATTTGCGCCAGGTCGATCCCTACCGCGAGCACTGAAAACAAGAGTCAAGCGCCATTGCTGTTCTGATTCTACACCTCTAGCAGCGCGTTTTTGCGCTCTCGGCATAAGGCGAGCGTTTTCCAGCGCTTTTGCAACAGCCGGCGGGCTTTGGCGGGCAGAGGCAACTCTTTGAGCAAGGCCGGCCAGGTGTCTGCTGCTTGTGCCATGGTTCTTCTTGCTTCTCGATGCAAGGCCCGTTCGTCCATTTCCACGAATTTGGCGGCTCGCTGGAATTTCGAAAAGCCTATGCTGGCCATGTTCTTGGTCCCGCCGAACTTCAAGGCCGAGGTGTCGTCGTCCAACCAGATGACGGTGGGTACGATGTCGTAGGCCGGGGACAACTCGGGATGCAAGCCATCGGGATAAATCAGCGACCAGTTTTTGAGATGGGCGTCGGCATTGCCCACCAAGATGTTTACCACGATGCGGCGAACCGCCTGGAGTACGGCACCGTGACCGTCTTCGATGAAACGTGAAAGTAGTTTGAGATTGGTTTCCTCGTTTCCCGCCGTGTACTTCCTGTTGCCGACGGCTCCCAGGATCTGGGCGAAGTCCTCCATGTGTATGCGTCGATCATCGCGGCGATCGAAGCGGGAAACCGCCAGGGCGTGTTTACCGTGGAGCAGGAATCGTTCGTTCAGGCCTGTTAGCTGCGTGACTGGAACCAATTCGCAACCGCAGATCTTCACACCGACTGCTGCCGCTAGTTGCATGGCGGCATACTCACATTCAGGCAGGAGCGGGTACTGATCACTGGGGAGCTTGACAATGACGCGACCGGTTTGATTCTTGGCCGGAATGGTCAAGCGGTCACCCGACTGGACCATGGAGAACTTGAGTTGAACTCCGGCCAGGGAGAATTTGATTGGAAAAGACTCTTCTCCATGCCACTTTTCTGGTTCTGCCGGCGGCAGCAAATCGCTGCCTAACACGGGTGCCTCATTTGCCACCACCACCGCACCCGGCAGATCCCGGCCCAGTCTTTCGAGTAAATCGAATTCATCATGTGGCCCCACGCCCATTTGCTTTTCCACCATCTCCCTCAGAACACCCTCGGGAAGGAGATTGGAGAACCAGGCCGGAAGAGTCCCGGGTGGGGCTTGCTTATCCTGTCTCATACGCAGACGCACCATGGTCAAGGGATCATTGCCGGGTGTACTCCAGGCAGAACTCAATACCGGGCGCGAAGGACCGAGGGCCAAATAGGCCTCATCGACATGGAAGGAAACATTTGCCTTGGCGTCCCGTAGTAAGCTGCCAACCCGAACCGGCTTGCCGACACCCGCATGAAGGTAAACACCAAGGCTATGACTTGTTTGGTCCATCTTCGTCATCGTCCTCTTCGGGATCGGGAACATATAAGTCTTCGAGCACAGTCGTTTCGCGCAAATCTTTTCCTGGCCCGGCTATCTTCAGAATTTCCCTGATTTCTGCTACTCGAGTCTTCGGCACGGCTAGTAGTTCCAGACCAAGAGCCCGGGCCATTGAAAGCAAGGTGGAGAGTCGAGGATCCCCGGCACTGGTTTCCACTTTAGAAACCTGCGCCTGGCTTCGACCGATTCGCCTGGCCAGATCTTCCTGGCTGAGTTTGGCGGCCCGTCGAGCTGAGCGTAGCTCATTGATAAGATCGGTTTTATCATTGCTGGCCATGACTGAATTATTCACTATAAAGAATATTAAGTCAAATATGAGTTGATATATGTTCTATAGGGAATATTTCACAGCTGGCAGCTTGAACTGCCGATGCCCCAGCGTTCGGTGTGGTAGACGCGCTGGTTGTTGGCATCGAGGGTGTAGAGTTGGTCGCCGGCAAACCAGATGCGTAGGCGGTCGCCGTCGAGCAGGGGGGTGATCGAACGGATCTCGCGGTTGGTCCAGGTGAAATCTTCGCGCTGGTGAATAAATTCTTGGTCTTGGGTCCAGGCGGTTTCGCCATTGGTGGACACGGCGTGGTGGAGGGCGATTTGCATCCAGCTTTCTTCATAGTTGGGATCATTGCCATCAAAGGCCACGTCGGTAAACAAGTGTACCAGCCCGTCGATGACCAGGGCCGATGGGGTTGAGAAACCCACCCA
>JAUVBB010000107.1 GCA_030591445.1 Deltaproteobacteria bacterium
ATTCGTGCCCGGTTGCAAGATCTCTTGGCGGCCAATCCGTCGGTCAGTGGGGCCCGCTTGACCGCGGGTGACGATGAGGTGGTCCGTGAGCAATCGGCGCTGGTCTTTGCGGACAAAGATTGGAAGTCTAAAACCGAGTCCTGGGATTTACCCGACGGCCACCGCTTGGAGTTGACCCTGGTGATTGGCAAGCAGTTCTTGGCGGCCTCGGAAAAGCTGCGTGATCTGGTGGTTACCCTCGAAGGGGTACAGAAAAACTTCCAACCCCTGAAGATGAGTTATTATCGGCTGTTTCTGTTCATCTACACCGGTATTCTCCTGGCGGCGGTCCTGCTGGGGGTGATACTCTCTCGCAGCGTGACCCGCCGGATTGCCCGCTTGGCGCGGGCGACCAAACAGGCGGCCCGGGGGGATTTGGCGGTACGGGTTCCGGTGAATAGCTCCGATGAAGTCGGTATGCTTGGCCAATCTTTCAATTTGATGATGGATGAAATCCACCGGGGGCGGGATCGGATTGTGTACCTGGAAAAAATATCGGCTTGGCAAGGTATTGCTCGTCGGTTGGCCCATGAAATCAAGAACCCCCTGACGCCGATTCAGTTGGCCATCCAAGAGTTGCATCGATCCTACCGTGACGACGATCCGGTATTCATGGGAAAACTGAACGACTCTTTGGAAATCGTGGAAGAAGAAGTAGCCACTCTGCGGCGCTTGGTCGAGACATTTAGTGAATTTGCTAAATTGCCCGAGGTCTCGGCCGTGGCGGTGGAGTTGAACGGTTTCGTCAAGGATTTCCTGAAACACAATCCCCACCTGGCTGGCTCGGTGCAGTTTTTGCCCGGCTCGCCGGTTACGGTACAGCTGGATCGCACGCTGATGGGCCGGGTGCTGGTCAACCTGATTCACAACGGCTTGGAGGCCGGTCAAACCGGGGAAATGGTTCAGTTGAAAGTGGGCCGCGAGGAGGATTGGGGCAGTCTGCAGGTCATCGACCAGGGTTCGGGCCTGTCCCAGGAAGCCCGCGATCGTCTCTTCCAGCCCTATTTTACCACCAAGCCGCAGGGTACCGGATTGGGCTTGGCCATCGTGAAGAAAATCGTCCTGCAGCACGGGGGAGAAATCAGTACCGCTGATGGAAGCAGCGCGGGCACAATTTTTACCGTTCGCTTGCGGGTCGGCCAGGCCCAAGAACCCATGGCAGATTAAGGGAGGTCGCGGATCATGACTTTGTCCTACCAACCCAAGTTGCTCATTGTTGACGACGAGAAAAACATCCGGCGAACATTGCGCATGGTTCTCAGTGAGGAAAATCTGGCCATGACCGATTGCGGTTCCGCCGAAGAAGCCCT
The DNA here is from genome assembly GCA_030591445.1 of Deltaproteobacteria bacterium. Classification (GTDB taxonomy): domain Bacteria; phylum Myxococcota; class B64-G9; order B64-G9; family B64-G9; genus JAUVBB01. The sequence goes on from JAUVBB010000107.1 coordinate 1,350, forward strand.
GAGACTGATGCGGGAAGATCCCGCCGATGTCATGCTGCTTGATATCAAGCTGCCGGGCATGGACGGCATCAAGCTGCTGGAGAAAATCCGCAAGGACTGGCCAGGGACGGAAGTGATCATGATTTCCGGGCATGGAACCATTCAAGATGCGGTCGGTTCTACCCGCCTGGGCGCCTATGATTTCCTGGAAAAACCTCTCGACCGGGATCGGGTGATCCTATCCGTACGCAACTGTCTGGGAAAACTGTCCCTCTCCCAACAGTTGGCGCAATTCCAAAACACCCAGGATGAGCACTATCAAATGGTGGGCAACAGCAAGGTCATGCGGGGTCTTTTTGATGAGATTCGCAAGGTGGCTCCTACCAGTGGCCGGGTGTTGATCACCGGAGAAAGTGGAACCGGCAAGGAGTTGGTGGCCTGGGCGGTGCACAAATTGTCTAAACGCCACGAAAAGGCTTTTGTGAAAGTCAATTGTGCCGCCATTCCCGCCGAACTCATTGAAAGTGAGTTGTTTGGCTACGAGCGTGGCGCCTTTACCGGCGCCAATGCCCGCAAAAAGGGCCAATTCGAGTTGGCCGATGATGGCACGCTATTTCTGGACGAGGTGGGCGACATGAGTCTCACCGCCCAGGCCAAAGTGCTGCGCGTCTTGCAGACCGGTGAGTTGAGCCATGTGGGCGGAGAGAGCACCATCAAGGTAGATGTGCGGATCATTGCCGCGACCAACAAGGATCTGGGCAAAGCGGTGGAGAATGGCGAGTTTCGAGATGACTTGTTCTACCGGCTCAATGTGATTCCCATCCATTGCACACCCTTGGCGGAGCGTTTGGAAGATGTGCCGGCTCTGGTGGCAAAGTTCGTGGCTGAATTTTGCGAGCAGAACGGCTTCAAATGCAAGCTGGTAGAACCAGAAGTGCTCAAAATTCTCAGCCTTTACAGCTGGCCAGGAAACGTGCGCGAGTTGAAAAATGTCACCGAACGAATGGTGATCATGAGCGGGGACTCGATTAGGGCCGAAGATTTGCCCGGACAAATAACTCCGCAGACCGGCAAGGTGGATGTCAACCGCTTTGATGGTATGAGTTTGAAGGATGTGCGCGAGGAAGTGGAAAAAGAATTCATTCGTTCCCGTCTGTTTGAGTTTGGTTGGAATATTACCAAGACGGCCCAGGTTCTTGGCATCGAGCGCACCAATCTGCACAAGAAAATCAAACAATTGGGTATCCGGCGCGACGATGAGGTCGGACAAAAAATGTAGTGGTCACTCCTTGCCAAGCGTCATGTCTTTCTCCTATAATCACACATCGTTTTAAAGAGTTCGGCGCGATCCGGACTGCCGCTGCTTGTCAGGGAGGAACCCCGTGAGTAAGACCATCCTCGTCGTCGAGGACGACAAGACTGTACAAAGAATGATCGCCGAGACCCTGGAAGAAGAAGGGTTCAACGTGATTGGCGAAAGAGACGGAGAATGGGCGCTGAGGACCTTCGAGACCAAGGATATCCATTTCATCATCCTCGACATCTTGATTCCGGTCATGAATGGCTTCCAGGTTGCGGAGCGGATTCGCAAGACGGTCAAGGGCAAGAACTTGCCCATATTGATGATCAGCGGCATCTACCGTGGGGTCAATCATCGTCAGGATGCCATTCGTAAGTATGACGTAGTGGAATACCTGGACAAACCGCTGAACACGGAAAAGCTGCTCGATGTGCTCAAGAATACTTTTGGCGCCGATTACCCGTCGGCGGTTGCAACCCAGGCCGAAAAAGAAGCCGTCGATCGCAAGGCCCCCGAACCTTATGCCAGCCCGGATAGCAAAAAAGAGCAGGCAGAAGTTGAGCAGCATTCAGAAGAATTTCGCGCGGTGGCCCGCCGCGGGAATCTCAAAGAGACCTTCATCGGTGAATTACTCGCCGAATTGTACCGGGAACGTTCCTCCGGCGCCCTGCTGGTGAAGAAAGATCGGCTGAAAAAAATTGTATACATGAAGGGAGGCTATCCAGTCTTCGTCAAGTCCAACCTGCTCAATGAGTGTTTGGGCAAGATCATGGTGCGGGAAAAGATGATCAATGAAAAGGAGTGCGAAGAATCCATCACCCGCATGAAAGAATCCGGGCGCCAACAAGGCACGGTCTTGATCGAAATGGGCTGTATTTCCCCCCATAATTTGCAGTATGCCTTGCAGATACAGCTGGAAAGCAAATTGTTCGATTTGTTTGGCTGGGAAGATGGCGATTTTCAGTTCAATCCCAAAACGGTTGTCCCGCCCAACACGGTATCTCTTGATAACTCGACTGCCGCTCTGATTTACGAAGGTATCCGTAAGTACCTGAAGCGAGATCGCCTGCGCGCCTTTTTGGATCCTTTTCTGGATCACTATGTAGTACCGAATCCAGATCCCCTGTGTCGCTTTCAGGACATGGACTTGGACGTGGCCGAAGAGGCTTTTGTCAGCGCCTTGCGTGGAGATCGCCGCCTGAGGGAAATTTTAGATTTTGGCCTCGACAAGGAACGAGCCTACCAATTTACCTACGCCCTGCAATGCGCGAAAATGGTTCTTTTTGAGAAAGAACCGCCCGAAAATACAGAGCCAGAAGACGAAGACCAAGATTTTGGTGGCGAAGAGATCGACACCCAGGACGATCTGGATGTGCCGACCGAGTCCTCGGACCCCGACGACGGGCCATCGGAAAATCGACAGGGCAAAGTCGAGGAGATCAATCGAGAAATTGCGCTGGATCCAGGGCCGCCACCGGTGCCATCGGCAGCGGCTAGCCAACCAAGCAATGGTGAAATACCGATAGGCGAACTGACCGTCGAAGAAAGAAACTTACGGGAAGAATTGGCCACCAAAGCCGAAGAGATGAAGAAACTAGATTATTTCGAGGTCTTGGGGGTTTCAAAAACGGCTTCTGCGGCTGAAATCAAGAAGGCCTATTTTGCCTTGGCCAAGCAGTATCATCCCGATCGACTCTCAGATTCGGCCAGTGTGGAGATACGCAATTTGGCCGATGACATCTTCCATTTGATCTCCAATGCCCATGATGTTCTGGACGATTCTGCCAGCCGGGAGCGTTACCTGGAAGAATTGTCTTCGGGGGTCAAGCGCGATGTCTCCAGCGAGATTTCCAAGATTCTTTCCGCCGAAGGTCTTTTTCAGAAGGGTGAAATCGCTTTGCGCAAACGGGACTATGCCCAAGCCAAAGAGTTCTTCGGTCAGGCCGTGATGTTGTGTCCGGATGAGGGGGAATTTCACGCTTTTCTCGGCTGGACCATGTTTCAAAACGACCCCAAGAATGAAGCCGAGGTGCGTATGGCCCGCGACCAGCTCAACAAGGCCATTACTCTCAACCCCAAAGTAGACAAGTCATATTTGTTCTTGGGCTATATCTACAAAGCCATGAACTATCGGGAAATGTCGGAGCATGAGTTCGAAAAAGCCATCCAGTGCAACCCGGATTGCACAGAAGCGCTAAGAGAGCTTCGCCTGATCAGCATGCGCCGTAAGTCCAAGAAGAAGGGCGGCTTGCTGCGGCGGGGTCGCTGAGCGTCGGAGATTGCCCTTGGAACAGCCAGTTTCTTTCGGAAAATACACCTTGCACCAACGCCTGGCCGTGGGCGCTATTGCCGAGATATACCGCGCCACGGTTCGCACTGCCGAGGGGCAAGATTTGTCCATGGTGGTGAAGAAGATCCGCGATGAGGTTGCCAACGACGGCGATTTGGTGGCTCGCTTTGTGGACGAAGCGCGCACCATTTCCATGCTTGACCATCCCAATATCGTCAAAGCGCTAGAATGGGGTCGACAGGCGAGCACCTTGTTTATTGCCATGGAACTGGTCGAGGGCGTCAACCTGGCCAGCTTGGCAGAAACCATGGCCCAGCAAAAGATCCGCTTTCCTCCTACCACCGCCGTCTATATTCTGACGGAAGTATTGGCGGCTTTGGCCTATGCCCATACGCTCAAAGATCCCTACGGCAATGGGCTAGGACTCGTCCACCGTGATGTCAGCCCTCCCAATATCGTGATTTCGGTGAGCGGCCAGATCAAACTGGTGGATTTTGGTTTGGCCAAGGTGACGGCCAAGCTAAGGGCCACCGTGCCCGGTGTTTTCCAGGGCAAGTATGGTTACATGGCGCCGGAAGTTCTCGATCAAAAACAAGTAGATGGCCGGGCCGATTTGTTTTCCGTGGGTGCCACGCTCTACGAATTGCTTACCGGGTTTCGCTTGCCGCAAGCGGCCGACGCCATCCAGGCCGGGGTTGTGATCCAGGCGGTACAGCAGCGACCGCCCTCCTCGGTTCATGCGGACATTCCCAACGATTTGGACGAATTTTTGTTACGGGCCATGGCCGAAAACCCCGAACAGCGACCCGACTCGGCTGAACAAATGCTGGCCGAATTGAAGAGTTTCTTGGGCCGCTGGGATCGGCAGGTGGACGCTAGCAGCTTGGCTTCGTTTCTGCAGGAAGTCGCCAGCGGCAAGATCAAGGGCGAGAAAAAGGCGGTCGGCTTTGCTTTTGGTGAGGCCACCAGCCAGTGGATGGCGCAAGGAGATCAGCTCCAAGAGCGGGTCTTTACCGACCCGGCGGCAGAGGCGCCGCCGGCCGATTTCTCCTTGATTGATCCGGCCTCGGCTCCAGAGCCGGAACCGGAACCGGAATCTGCCCCCTCCTCCCTGGTGGCCCCGAGTGGGAAATTTTCGCGCCAGGACACGGTGATGGCCATTGAGCAGGGCGGCCTGGGCCGAGGCCGGTTGTGGAAAACCCTGGCCGCGGTGCTGGCGGTGGCCGCGGGCATCACTCTGGTTGTGATGTTCGTGGTCCAGAACCTCACCGAGCAGCCAGAGTCGCAGCCTACCCCGGCGCCTGCCGCCGAGCCCAGCCAGACCGATAAATTCGCCGGCGCGGTCCAGGTTTTTTCCGATCCGCCCGGTGCCATCATCTTTGTCGATGGGCAACAAGTGGAGCCAGCCGGAAAACCGCCCCGCATCATGGGCCTTCGAGCCGGCCAGCGCCAATTCAAGTTGGTGGTTCCCGGTTATCTTCCCTGGGATGGGCCGGTAGAGCTCAGGACCGGGAAGTCTCTGGAAATACGGAAGAAGCTGGCAGAACGACATGGCAATCTGGTTTTGAAATCCACGCCCAAAGGGGCCCTGGTGTTTTGGAACGGCAAGCGGGTGGGTCGGACCCCCAAGAAGCTGGAAAAAATATCGACCGCCAAAACCCATCGGCTGGTATTGCGCAAAGGCCGGCGGCTAACGAGCCGTTTTTCAGTGGGCCCCGCCGATTGGCCGGCGGATCCGGCTCAGGATCTGATCATCGAGAAGAAACTCTCGCGATCCCAAAACAAAAAACGACGCCGTTGATTGGAGTATGTGGCCATGAATGTAAAGATTGCCGTCATCGGTGGCGGCAGTACCTATACCCCTGAGTTGATAGCTGGCCTGATTGCCGAGGCCGCCGATTTGGGCTTGGGCAATGTGACTCTCCAGGACGTGGATGCCGAGCGCCTCGACATCGTGGGCGGGTTTTGTCGGCGCATGGCGAGGGCGGCCGGTGTCGCTTTCAGCATTGATTGCACGGAGGATCAAGCCCAAGCCCTGCAGGATGCCGATTACGTATTGACCCAAATTCGCGTGGGCGGTCAGCGCGGTCGGCATAAAGACATCCAGTTGGGATTGCGCCATGGCCTGGTGGGGCAAGAGACCACCGGGGTGGGTGGTTTTGCCAAGGCCTTGCGCACAGTGCCGGTCTTGCTGGAAATTTGTCAGCAAATGGAGCAGCTTTGCCCGCGGGCTTGGCTGATCAATTTCACCAATCCCTCCGGTCTGGTCACCGAAGCTATTCTCAAGCATGGGCGTGCCCGGGCGCTAGGTTTGTGCAATAACCCCATTAACCTGCACCGGGATATGGCTCGCCATCTGCAGGTGGCACCGGAACGAATCGAGCTTGACTATCTGGGCTTGAACCACCTGAGCTGGGTGCGCCAGGTGCTGTTGGATGGGAAAGACGTGCTGCCGGATACCTTGGCCGAACTGGCCAGCGCGGGCCTGCCGGCCAACATGGACGAAGAGCTGGATTATCCAGCCGATTTTTTGGCGGCCCTGGGCATGGTGCCCTCTTCTTATCTCCGCTTTTATTACCGCAGCGGAAAAATGGTGGCCGATTTGCAATCCCGGCCGCGCAGTCGTGCCGAAGAGGTGATGGCAGTGGAAGCCGAGTTGTTAGCGGACTATGCCGACCCGCAGCGACATGAAATGCCGGCCGGGTTGGAAAAACGGGGCGGCGCTCTGTATAGCCGTGCTGCCCTGGACCTGATTCGCGCCATTCAACATGATGAAAACTCGGTCCACATTGTCAACGTTGGCAACGGCTCGACCCTAGGCTGCCTGCCGGCCACCGCAGTGGTGGAAATCCCGGCCCGCATCGGGGCCCATGGTGCCAGTCCCTTGCCGCGAGCCGATCCGCCTCCGTCGATTCGGGGTCTGATGCAACACGTGAAAGCCTACGAGGAATTGGCCGTCGAAGCCGCGGTCACCCGCTCGCGCCAGACGGCCCTGCTGGCCTTGGTGACCCATCCCCTGGTGGCCGATGTAGAATTGGCCAGTCAATTGGTCGATGAAATTGCCAAAGAGCACGCCATTGAATTCAAGTAGGCTTGATAAGTTCATGCAGGGGGCCAAACCTGGTTTGGTAGCCGGGGCGGCTAAGATCAACATTACGCCCACTCAGCCCTTGGGCATGTACCTTGCTGGTTTCGGCTCCCAGCGCCGCTGCCGACGGGTGCTCGATCCGCTTTGGGCCCGGACGCTGGTATTGAGTGATGGCGTCGAGCCCTTGGTGGTAGTGGCGCTCGACCTCATCGGCCTGTCGCACCCGCGTTGTAAAAAAATCCAGGCCCGGATCACGCGGCGATTTCCGAATTCAGTATGGTTGGTCAGCACCCACAACCATCAGTCCCCCGACACCCTCGGTCTCTGGGGCCCATCTTTTGCTGACAGCTTGCCCTATCGCTCGGGATTGGATCCAAACTACCTGTCCATGCTCGAAGAGCGAATCGTCCAATCGGTGCAAGCGGCCCTGAAAACCGCCCGCCCGGCCCGACTGCATACCGCCGAAGGTCAATTTGACACCCGCGGCCGCTTCATCAACAACGAGCGCGCAGCCGAGATCGATCGGGGCCTGCGTCTGCTGCAGCTCGACGACACCAAAGGACAGCCCATTGCCAGCCTGATTCAGCATGCCTGTCATCCCGCCAGCCTGGGCGCGGCCGGCCACGACATGTCAGCCGATTACTGCGGTGTGTGTTGCCGGCAAGTAGAAAAAAAGGCGGGGGGCGTGGCGCTCTACGTCAACGGTGCTCTGGGGGCCATGGTAACCACCCGCCCTCCCGGCGATGCCCCGGCCGGCATGCGCAAACTAGGCATAGCCCTGGGCCGTGCCACTCTACGCTTGATCGCCCGGGCCCGGCGGCAGGCCCAAGTCGAGCCCCGCATTCAGGTTCGTAGACAGGCCGTGACCTTGCCCTTGGACAACCATTTCTACGCCCTGCTTCATGTCATGGGGGTAGTCGACCATCGTGCCAGCACCCGTGATTTGGAGACCGAAGTATCTTTCTGCACCCTGGGCCCGGTCTCCCTCACCGCTCTCCCCGGTGAAGCTGCCCCCGCCTTGGCCAAAGAGATCCTGGCCCGCCTACCCGGCAAACCCAAGCTCCTATTTAGCCTGACCAACGACGAACTAGGCTATTTGCTTCCCCCAGAGTTCTTTCACGATCCCCGCTACCGCTACGAATGTACCATGACCCCCAGCCCCCAAACCGCTACCCGCCTGATGCTGGCCATCGAGCAGATGCTAGACTGAGCAAGGTCTGGTTTTGCCGTTGCGTCTGTGGGGAGGGTGTGCTTTGCTGACCGGCAAGGGTGGGGGTAGATAACAGGAGGGAACATTGGTACCAGTCGCGAGATTGACAATGCTGGGGGGCTTGGTTTTGGGCCTGATGCTGGGGGCCGTGCCGGTACGGGCGGAGGAAAAAGGGGCCTGGGAACAGTATCGCAACTACTGGGATGAGATGTTGGAAAAGGTGGTGGACCTGGATTTGTACGGGGTGACCGCTCAGTTGCCCGAGGGGATATTTGGCTTCAAGTACGAGTGGAACATGCGCGATGCCTCCGGGCGTTTTGACAGTCGTCGGGTACGCACGGAGATGTCGCCGCCGATAGCTTTTGGGGAAGAGGGTGACGAGATCCTGATGTTGGATATGGGGGTCTCGGGGGGGGGCGGCGGCGTCACCATGCAGTTTTCTTATGGTATTACCGACATGTTGGATTTCTATTTTGAGTTGCCCTTTACCCAGGCTACGGTACAGATGCGGCCCAAGATGAGTAAACTGGCGCCTTTTGGGGCCTTGCTGATCAACAGTATGCTGCCTGAGGGGTATCCGGAAATCGACACCAGCTGGTTTGACCAAGATGGCAACACCATAGACGAGCATCTTAACGAGGCTTCGGCTTGGTTGCTGGGCTATTTGCCGCGTTTGGGCCGACCGGTTGCCGGTGATCCGAACAACTATCCGGCGGATTTGGGGCCGGGCTCGACTTATCGGTCCAACGGTTTGGTCTTGGCCGATATCAATATGGGTTTTTCCTGGAACTTTTTGCGCAACGAACGCTGGAGTGGGGCTTTTACCGGCCGGGTCTATTTTCCCACCGGCAACATTGCCAATCCCAACTCGTCTTTGACCCTGGGCACCGGTCCCAAAATCGACTGGGGCACCGGTTCCTTTGGCGCCGGTTTTACCCAGGGATACGATCTGCGTTTGTTCAAATACAAACATTGGATCGACGTGATCTTATCGGCCGAATTTTCCGCGGTCTATTACTTCAAGAGTCACCGGCGCTATCCTGACTTTCCCGAACCGACGGAAGATGGCAACGCGCTGTTGGATCTGCTGGATCCCGAGCGCAATTATTTCCCCGATATGCACGATCTGACCGGTAAGAACTATGGCTACACCCCCGGCTTGGGCAGTGATGCCATGCTCACCCTGGGGCTGACCTCGCTGATTTTCGATGCCGGCATCTCCGTGGGTTATCGCTATGCCTCCGAGCCGGAGTTGGACGGTGACTGGCGCTTTGTCAACATGGTCAAAGGGCTCGAGTTGCAGCTGGCCGGTCATTACGAAATCATGCGGGTGAGCGCGGGCATCAATCTGCTGCCCTTCTACGTGCCCATACAGATATATTACCAGTACGAAAAAAACATCGGCGGGCGCAACACGCTCATCTTCGAACACAACCATTGGATCACGGTCAAGGGTTACATTCCCACGCGCTTTTAGGGATCGGGAGAATCGATCATGAAAACAAAAATCGCAATGTTGACAGTGGTGTTGACCCTGGGCGCTTCCTCTTTTCTTTGGGCCCAAGCGGAGCCCCGGGCAGAGAAAAAGTCCCTGGTCTTTCAGATCGGCGCCGACGCCTTCGGAGGCATAGCCCAAGGCGGCATCGAATTCATCGGTGGCACCAACGCCAGCCTGCTGTATCCCCTGACCGATCTCGTCTGGCTGGGACTGCGCCCCGCCCTACACTATGCCTATGAGCAAGACTCGGTATTTGAAGCCACCTGGCTGCACGCCGACCTCGCTTTCCAGGTCAATGTACTAAACGATCCCCTACGGATCTATTTGCTAGGCGCCGGTGGCTACGCCGGCGTGGTAGACGGAGATTTGTATGCCGGCATTGGCCATGGTTTCAGCGCCCTGGCCGCGGTCGGTGCCAGTTGGCAAGCCCAGGATGCCTGGGCGCTGTTTGTCGAGTTGGGTTTCCGCTATGCCCAATCCAGCAAGCAAGAGACAGTACTAGATCTCAATGACGCCGGTAAGCCCCAATGCACAGGCAGCGACGAATGCCTGGCCTATTTGACCAAAGAAATCGATCGTCAATTCGATCTCATGGTCTTTACCATCAACATCGGATTCGAGTTATGAGCCAAACCTACCAGGTCAAGGGTTCGACCATCGAATCCAAGTTCAAGTATGTCCAAGAAAAATTCGGCCCCACCGCACTTGAAGATCTGGAATCCAAACTTGCCCAGCTAGATCTGTTGCCCTTGATTGCCTCCGGCTGGTACCCATTTGAAACTTACATCAGCGTGCTAGCGACAATCACCGACCTATTTCTGGACTACAAACTCTCCCGCCTGGAAGAAGCCGGAGCCTTCTCCGCCAAAAAAGCCCTGGAAGGCGTCTATAGTTCTTTTGCCCATAAAAAGGACTTCGCCAAATTCCTCGCCCGCATCGCCCAACTCCACAAAATGTTCTACTCAGCCGGCAAACTGGAAGTAAAGCTAGACGAAAACGGCAAAGGCTGTCAGCTCTGGCACCGCGAAAAACCCGCCCACCACCAGGCCGACCTCTACGTAGCCAAAGGTTTCTACACCGAAGCCGCCCGCCTCCACGACCTATCCCAGGTCCACTGCGATTTCACCACCGAAGGCCAGGAGACTCACTTCAAACTGAAGTGGGCCTGAGTTCCGCCTACTCCACGGTTACACTCTTGGCCAAGTTTCTGGGTTGATCTACGTCGGTGCCGTTGAAGTCGGCTACGTGGTAGGCGAGGAGTTGGAGGGGCAGCACGGTTATTAGGGGTTCGATGCTTTCTAGGGTGCGGGGGACGGGGATGATGTGGTCGCTGTAGGCACGGATGCGGCGGTCGCGGGGGGAGGAAATGGCGATTACTTTTCCGTCGCGGGCGCGGACTTCGGCTAGGTTGGCTAGGGTTTTGTCGTAGGTGGAGTTGTGGGTGGCGACGGCGACTACCGGGACGTGTTCGTCGATGAGGGCGATGGGGCCGTGCTTCATTTCGCCGGCGGGATAGCCTTCGGCGTGGATGTAGGAGATTTCTTTTAGTTTTAGGGCGCCTTCTAGGGCGATGGGGTAGTTGATGCCGCGGGCGATGTAGAGCAGGTCGCGGGCGGAAGCGAATTCCTTGGCGATTTGTTTGATGCGGCTCTCTTGGCGCAGGATTTGCTCTAGCAGTTCGGGGACCGCGGCCAGGGCTTCTAGGTGGCGGCGGGCTTCGCGCGGGCGCAGGGTCTTGCGTACTTGGCCCAAGCGGATGGCCAATAGAATCAGGGCGCCGATTTGGGTGGTGAAAGCTTTGGTGGAGGCGACGCCGATCTCGGGGCCGGCATGGGTGTAGAGGGTGTAGTCGGCGGCGCGGGGAATGCTGGATTCTAGCACGTTGCAAATGGATAAAACCTGGGCCCCGCCGCGATGGGCTTCTTGGACGGCGGCCAGGGTGTCGGCGGTCTCACCGGATTGGGAAATAGCCAGTACCAGGTCGTGCTCGGACAGAATGGGATCACGGTAGCGAAATTCGGAGGCCAAATCGACCTCTACCGGAACCCGGGCCAGGCTTTCGATCAGGAACTTGCCCACCAGGCCGGCGTGCCAGCTCGTGCCGCAGGCAACGATGACTACCCGGTGCAAGCGACGCAAAACGGCGGCGGTGAGGCCATCGGTGTCAAGATGCACTTCGCCGCTGTCGGCCAGGATGCGACCGCTTAAGGTATCGGCCAGGGCGCGGGGTTGCTCGTGAATTTCCTTGTGCATGAAATGCTTGTGGCCGCCCTTTTCGGCCATCAAGGGGGTCCAGTTCACCCGGCGGGGAGTGCGGCGCACGCGCTTACCGGCCAGGGTGCGAATCACGACTTTTTTGGAGGTGATCAGAGCCAGCTCTTCGTCATCTAAAAAAACGAATTCGCGGGTGTGACCCAAGATGGCGGGAATGTCGGAGGCGACAAGATTTTGGTCTTCGCCCAGGCCGACTACCAGAGGCGAGGCGTTACGGGCGGCCACCAGTACCCCGGGCTGGCTTACACAAAGCACCACCAAGGCATAGGTGCCCTTGACCTGAGCCAGCGCGCGGCGCACCGCTTCGTCCAAAGGCCGATTGTCGAGCTCCTCATCGATCAGATGGGCAAAGACCTCGGTATCAGTCTGAGAGCGAAAACGCCGCCCCTTTTTCTCTAATTTTTTACGCAATTGGGCGTGGTTTTCCAAGATGCCGTTATGTACCACCACGATGCGCCCGGACTTATGCGGATGCGCATTTTCCTCGGAAGGGGGCCCATGGGTGGCCCAGCGAGTGTGGCCGATGCCGCTTTGCCCGGCCAGAGGTTTGTCAGCCAGCTTGGCCGCCAAGGCCGCCAGCTTCCCCGGCGCCCGCAGCAATCGAACCCGGCCCCCATCGAACACTGCCAGGCCGGCCGAATCATAGCCACGATACTCCAGTCGCGAAAGCCCTTCCATCAAGATGGGCGCCGCTTGCTGCGGTCCCACATAACCCACGATTCCACACATGCTCAATACCTCCCAAGAGCGCCCATGCTACCATCGTCCTCCGGGCTCGCTCAAGAAAATGCTGAGCAAGCTACTTTTCGGTCACTCGAATTGATCACGATAATGGCACGGTCACCAAGGGTTATCTCGTCATGTTTTGTGCTTGACGGAGTGATTCAGCTCCGAGATTATCAAGAATAGAAATTGTGGGTAACGGGACTTGTTCCTTTAGTAGAACCTTATTTACCTATTCCCGGGATGAGGGGAAATCTTCCTTGATCGCTGACAAGAAAAACTGTTCCGGAAAAAACCAAGAGCAAAAATCGCTTGCACCTGGGGGCACAAAGCAAGAATCGCTTGCCATACTGTTTACCGATTTAGTGGATTCGACCAAGCTCTACAACGAACGTGGGGATGAAAACGCTCAGGCACTTGTTGCCGAGCATTTTAATATTTTAATAAATCAGGTCGAAAAGCATTCCGGTGAGCTCATCAAAACCATTGGTGATTCCTTGTTTGTGACTTATCAACGGCCTAAGCAGGCAATTAGATGTGCAATTGCCATGCAAAAGGCTCAAGCTGCATACAACCAAAAGATACCTCCAGCAGACCGGCTTCACATTCGAATCGGTATACACCAGGGGATGGTCATTGTTAGTGAAAGCGGCCCAAAAGGGGTCGACATCCTCGGAGATGCAGTGAATGTGGCTTCCAGAATTGAGAGCTTGGCCAAAGCTGACGAGATTTTAGTAAGTCAAAACACGTTTGCTAAATCGGGCGGTATAGATACCGAAGTAATTCATCGTGGACGGCATAAGTTGAAAGGAATAGAAGAAGAAATTGCTTTGGTGCAAGTATATTGGGATAGGCAGCAGATAGAAGCAATTCGAACCCAAAAATTGGAGCAAGAAGTCATACCAAAAGTAGCCGGTTCGATGTTGGGCAAAAAGTGTGTATTGCTGCTTGGTGGTAGACTTTCCGGTACCAGTGACGCAATAACCCGAAAAATTGCCGGAGAATTGGGACTGAAGGAGCGTCGGCGAGAGCTTGGCATAGTAACGGCTGCCTATGAGACCGAGTTCGGCAGAAAAGAGTTAGAGGATCTGGTAGTAAAAACGGCTGAAAATCTGGAACTGCCAGTACCGTCTACCTTCAGGGCAATTGCAAATCTGCCCTTTGATTTGATAATTACCACCGATATTGATCACCGGATTGAAGATGCGCTTGAGCAAGCTGGCTGCAAGGTGAAGGTTTTTGTTGGCGTGGACGGAATTAGGAGAGCCAAGCTCGATGACGGAAAAGTCTGTCTTGTTAAGCTATTTGGAGCCATAGAAAATAAAAATAGTCTGGCGCTAAGCGAAGACGAGCAAGAGGAACGGCTATTAGAGCTTAGGCATGCTTCGGTGGATTTACAGGGCGAACTAGCCCGCCGTGAGTTGCTGATTTTTGGTTTTCAGTTCAATGGAGCTGAATTCAGGCGTCTATATAGGCATTTGTGCAGGGGGCCAGATCCCAGAGGCGATAACGGAAACCGAGGGTTTGCCAAAAAAGTAGCCCCTGGGGTTAGGGCTACCTGGGCCCGCAGAAATTTGAACCTGTATTCGGTTCAAAGAGATTGGTTTACCGACAAGCTCAAAGATGTTGTGGAGGAAAAAATTGTTCAAGAACGGGTCTCACAAACTGTTACCAAAGCACAGCTAATTTCCACCGAGGGTGACAAGCTAAAACGACCTTATAAGTTTTTGAGCTATTTTGAGGAGAGGGATCAGGACATATTCTTCGGTCGATGGGAAGAGAGCCGAAACCTGTTTAGCTTGGTAGTATCGAACAGACTGGTTTTATTGCATGCGCCATCCGGAGCCGGCAAGACCTCTTTGATAAACGCAGGATTGATTCCAAGACTAAAGCGCGAAGGCTTTTTGGTGACTTCTCGCCGTGCGATACAAGACCCGGATCAAGAAATCAAAAAAGCTGTTTTATCTTTGTTGGGCAACGCAGAAGATGCAAATTTTGCCAAAAGTGCCTATTTCCAATCCCTTCATTTGTTTATGAAAGAAGCGGTACCGAGATTAGATAAACCCCTGGTAATTGTACTAGATCAGTTTGAAGAATTTTTTATTAGATTTTCAAAAAAAGTACGGAAAGAGTTTGCAGTTCAGTTAGCAGCTATTCAACAAAACAAGAACCTGAAAGTACGTTTTGTTTTGTCTTTAAGGCACGATTTTCTTTCAGAACTTTCAGAGTTCAAAACTGAGATTCCCAACATCTTTTACTATGAACTACGTATGGGCAACTTGACTCCCAAAGGCATGCTAGAGGCTATCCTGGAGCCGGCCCGATTGGCTGGGCTGAGCTATCAGGAAAGTCTACTTGAACGTATGCTGCAGGATTTGGGCACTGCTGGATCAGAAACACCTCAACTACAAATACTTTGCGATCGACTTTACGACGAGCTTCAAGAAGGCGAAAAAGAGTTCAAGGAAAAGCACTATGAAAATCTTGGTGGTGTGAAGGGTATCTTAGGAAGTTACCTGGAAAGTTTTCTAGCCGGGCAATCAGTCACAGAACGGGAATTTAGCAAGAATTTATTAAAATCCCTAGTGACCTCGATGGGCACCAAGGGAGTGGTGACGCTAAAGAGCCTGCTCCAGGACCTTGAAAAAAGCGAGAAGCTAATCGTAAAAGGGTTAGAGAATCTAATTGGGGCCCGGTTGGTAAGAAAACTTAGCGGAGAAGAGGACAGCTATGAGTTGAGCCACGAATGCCTGATTGAAGAAATTGGCAAGTGGATCGAAGACAAGGACCGGGAGATAAAGAAAGCCCAGGAGCTGCTAAGACAGGAAATAGTCAACTACGAGAAGTTCGGGTTACTCATGGCTCCAGGGCGAATAAGAATCGTCAAGGAGAGAGAGAAAGAGCTCAATCTAACGAATGATGAAAAAGAGTTTATAGAAAAAAGCCAAAAAAGTCAGCGAAATAGAAGGAGATTGATATCGTTTGCCATCCTGGCGGTTTTGGCCTTGGGAATTGGTGGGAGTCTTTGGCTCAACGATTACCTGAAGATCGGGCTATGCGTGAAGGAAGAAAAAAAGTTTGTAGGTGTCTGGGACGAAAAAATGAAGGCAAAGGTAAAGAAAGCCTTTTTGAAAACCAAGAGATCATATGCAGAAGATACTTTCCAGCGAGTAGAGAAAGCCTTCGATAAGTACACTGAAAATTGGGTGGCTATGAGCAACGAATCATGCCGGGCTACCCGAATTCAAGAGACCCAATCAGAAAAGATTATGGACTTAAGGAGGTGGTGTCTTGAGAGAAGGTTTTCTGAGTTCAGTGCATTAACCAAATTATTTGCTCAAAAGACAGACCAAAGGGTTCTGGACAAGGCGGTACAAGCGTCCATTGGACTTACAAGCATAAACGGTTGTGCCGACGAAAAGGCACTTGCTGCTGTAGTTCCTCCGCCCGAGGATCCAAAAAAGAGAATAGAAGTTGAAGTCCTTAGAAAAGAACTGGATGAGGTAAAAGCTATAGAAACATCCGGTAAATTCAAGGAAGGTCTTTTGCTGGCCTTGAAGTTTCAGGAAAAGGCTAAAAAACTCGGCTATAAACCATTAGAAGCCGAAGCCATGTTCTTATTGGGAAAAGTGCAGGTTGAAACCGGCCAGTACGAGGAGGCAGCAAGGACTCTGAAATCCACAGCCGCATTAGCCGACGAAGCAAAACATGATGAGATCCGAGCCAAGGCACTAAATGATCTGATTTATGTAGTCGGATTTCAACTTGTCCGTTTAAGCG
>JAUVBB010000539.1 GCA_030591445.1 Deltaproteobacteria bacterium
AGGGCACTTGCCGCCTGATGGCGCCCGTGCTGCCCTTCCTGACCGAGGAGATCTACCAAAACATCGTGCGCAGCGTGTCGGCCGACGCTCCGGTCTCCATCCACTTGCTCCCATTTCCGCAATGCGATGAATCTCTGATCGATACCGACCTGGAAGCCCGCATCGATACCGTAATCCGTTACAAAAACATGGGCTTGAGCCTGCGCAACCGCGAAAACATCAAGGTTCGCCAACCGCTATCGCGTTTGCTGGTCAAGACGGAGAATGAGGCCGAGAAGGCAGCCCTGCAAAACGAAAACCTGAGCGCCCAAATCAAAGAAGAGATCAACGTCAAGCACTTGGAACTCATTGACGACGAAGCCCCGCTGGTTCAATCCAGCGTAAAACCCAACTTCAAGGTTCTGGGCAAGAAACACGGCCGTCACCTCAAGCAAATCCAGGCGGCCCTCAAAACTACCGATCCGCAGGCCGTTCGTCAGGCCGTGGCCGGTGAGGGCAGCTACCCGGTCGAAGTCGATGGCGGCCCGATTGAGCTCATTGCCGAAGACATTGAAGTCGTGCATGAAGGCCGCGAGGGCTACGCGGTCATGTACGACGGCGAGACCGCTTTTGCCGCCCTGGTCACCGAGATCACGCCCGAGCTCAAGCGCGAAAGCATCGCCCGTGACTTTGTCCGCGGGGTCCAGACCCAGCGCAAAAACCTGAACCTGGACGTGGCCGACCGTATCAGCCTGCAATACCAAGCCGACCAGGAAATCAGCCAAGCCATTACCGAGTGGTCCGAATACATTTGCCGAGAGACCCTGGCCACCTCGCTTGCCGCCGCGGAATCCCTGGCTGAAAGCGATCTCAAGGCCTTCAAAGTCGATGGTCGCCCGGTGCAGATAAAAATAGAAACGACGGGCGGAAGTTGACAGCGGATGGCAAGTAAAGGTATGGTTTTAGAGAAAATTTTATAGTGAGGATGCTACCTTGAACGTAAAAAGATTAGCGATTAGCGCTGTGTTGACCGGCCTGCTGGTATGGGGCCTTACTGAAATGTTCTACTGGATTATCGCCGACCTGATCGGCGCTCCAACAGTGGCCCGCATCGCACCGGCTTTGTCTGGTGCAATTCTCGGTATCGCCCTGTCCGCGCTGACCCAAGCCATACGCAAAAAGCGCCAGGACATGCTCGGCGAAAAATAAGGCGCCTTACTGCCTAACATTCTTCCATAGGGAAACAAGACCATGAGGAGAATTCTCCTTTTTGCGGTCCTAGCTTGTCTGGCCGCAACGCCCATGGTGCGAGCGGATTCGGTGCCCGACGTCGATACCGAATCCATACTCTCGCCCGTTTTGTCACCAGTGAACCTGCGCATGATGGGTGTGTGCGAATTTGCCTTCGTCGCCTCCGATTCAAGGTGGTTTCACAAGTTTCCATCCAGCTTTCGGCGGGCTTTTCCGGCCCAAGCCGACCAAGAGGCCGAACGCACCATGCAGTTCGCCTTCGAGGAACTGACCCTGATTTTTGATAGTTCCTTTGGGGACACGGCTGGTTTTCACGGAGCCTTTTTGGTCACGGGCGCGGGCAGCGAGCCCGATACCTTCTCGACGCCGGCCTTGCTAGAAGGCTGGGGCTATTACCGCTTCGACTCGATCCAGGTCTCGGCCGGTCGGGTACGTAATCCTTTTGGTGGAAAGTTCACCGATAATCCGGAATATCATTTACAGGCAATCGATTATCGCCGCTTTCGCGGAGATGGCCTGCGGGTGGATTTTGACTTAGGAAGCGGTGATTTTCAGCTTCACCCTTCACTAGCCATCCTCGATCGCAACCCGGAAGACAACCTGTTTCTTTACAGCGGTCGTCTCGGACTGGCCTACCAGCTCAAGAACATCGGCACCTTCAGCCTCGGAGCCTCGTTCATGTACGGGGAAGACTTCCTGCCCGTCGATACCTTCTCCCAGGCTGGATACATCAACGACAGCGGCAACTTCCAGGCGGTCAATTTTCATGGTCGCTACAATGTGCGTCGTCTTGATTATGGCTTGGATATCGGTTTCACGCTCGATCATGGCCGCAAATCCTTTTTTGGCCAGACCGAGTTCTTCGCGGAAATCTATCTGGGCAAGCTCGATGATCAGGCCTTCGACGATGTCGACAATCCGCAAAACCCCCAACCTTTCCTGGGCGAGCGTTCGGTTTTCGGCTGGTGGGCCGAGATCGTGCAATGGCTTGATATCGGCAAGGGCGGTGCTCCATTTGTTGCTTACGGTTACTTCGATCGCGGCATAGACGCCAAAACCCAGTGGGGTATCGGCGAACAAGGAATTGTTCGCGAACTGGTCATCGGCTACCGACAGATCATCGCCCGTGGATTCAATATGGATATCGAGCTGTGGATTGTCGAAGACAGCCAGAAGCTGGATGAGAATGGCTCGCCCGACTTCAATGGGGACGGAGCTTCTGATTTGACCCAGGGCAACTTCCTTAAGGTACGGTTTCAATTCATCTTCTGAGTAAAATGAAACGACGATTGCTCCCAGCTTTGTCTTTGATAATTGTGGGTCTGGTCGGCCTGGCTGCCTGTTCATCGCGTCATGCCGGCATCACGGCCGCGGCCGGCGGAGAATGGGCATCTGCTCGTCGTCTGCTGGACCCCGTGGTTGACGTAAACTCTCGCGATAAGTCCGCTCGGCGCGCCCTGGCCAATTCCTATTTCGCGCTCGGCGAGATCGCGCAAGCAGAAAAACACTTCGACCGCTTGGCCGCCGCTGCCGGCAGCGATCAACTGGTCCATCGTTCACTGGCTTTGGCCCGTGAGAAACTAGGCTGGCAAGTTCGCGCCCTGGAAGCCTATGGGCAGACCATCAAACTTTTTCCTGACCATCAGCTGACCCGGGTGCTCAAAAACCATTTGGCCCGCCTGGCCACCGTCCGCTCCCAGCTTGAGCCAGAGGCCGTCCAAAATCGGGTGGATTCTTTCAGACAACTAGGCCTGATGGATGAAGAATCGGCACTCAGGCCCCTGGTGATTCTTCCCTTTGCCGGCCCCTCTGCCCATCCAGAGCTCCAAAGCCTAGCGAAATGCTTGAGTCGATTGCTGGCCTGGGAATTGTCCGCCTTGGATCTGGTATGGGTCATCGGTCCAGATGAAGCGCAATCCTTTAAAAATGCAGGAAAAACAATACCAACCGGCCTGATTATCACCGGCAATCTGCAAAAGGGATTCGATCATCAGATCCGGGCCGACGTCTTATTGGCCAAACCCAGCCCTTACCAAGTCTTGCTCGATGCCCAGACCGTAGGTAGCGACAAGCATCTATTCGTCTTGGAGAGTGAAGTGCTGTCCAAACTCATTGGCGCACTTGGTTTGCTGCCCAACGAAACCGAGCGCGCTCACTTTGGCAACTTTGCCACCCAGGATCCAATCGCGATGAGTCACTACTTGCAAGGACTCAAGCTATTGATCAATCACCGTTATCAGCAGGCACTCGAGCAACTCGAAAAATCGGTGGGAGTTGATTCCGTTTTCCCATGTCCTCATCGGGCTTTGTCCATTCTTTACGCCCTGCAGGCCCGCCAGGAGAAGTCACAAAACGCCGATAACCTGGGAAGAGGCCGAGGCAATCCCCGTTGTGTGGGCGACACCCAACTGCTGCAATTTCGTCTGCGCGCTGATAGCCAGCAGGAAAAAATACGGCAAGACCAGATTCGCCAAGGCCGCGGAGCTCTTTTCAACGGCCCCGGTACCCTTCACCGCGGCTTATAGCTCGGCCAGGATTTTCTTGGCTAGTTTCACGCTGGCATCAAGCAGTTTTTCTGGGGCCCCGGCAGGGACTTCCTCGCTCTGACGTGATTTCACTTTGCCCGTCTTGCCATCGGCCAGATTCAGGTTAAAGACCAGGGTCTCACCCACTTGGTTGATGGCACCGTGGATAATAAAATCAGCTTCAAGCTGGGA
>JAUVBB010000435.1 GCA_030591445.1 Deltaproteobacteria bacterium
ACTTTCTTCTTTGCTACTTTCTTCTTTGCTACTTTCTTCTTTGCTACTTTCTTCTTTGCTACTTTCTTCTTTGCTACTTTCTTCTTTGCTACTTTCTTCTTTGCTACTTTCTTCTTCGCTACTTTCTTCTTTGCTACTTTCTTCTTTGCTACTTTCTTCTTTGCTACTTTCTTCTTTGCCGGCTTCTTTTTGTGCGGCTTTCCACATGACATGGACGGCCTCCTTTCTTGGTTCGCCTTCTGTCTTCGTAACCTAAACATGATAACACCTTCGCATGGTGACACCAAAAAAATTTCCAAGATTCACGACTGTTCCGTGAATGTTGTTTCTCTTTTTTTGCTTGGTGTTTGTTTATGCGCGTGCTTCGTCTGTCAGTGGAATGCAAATCGAAACAAGGGTTCCTTCGTTTTCTGCTGACTGAATCTCTACACTGCCATCATGATCTTCGACAATGCGTTGTACGATAGCCAAGCCCAAGCCAGTACCATCATTGCGCGTTGTATAGTAGGGCGTAAAGACTTTGGCCAATACCTCCGCGCTCATCCCTCTGCCATCGTCGCGCACTTCGAGCACAACCCCAGCAGCACTGCGATAGGTTCTCACCTGAACGGTTCCATCTTCTGCAATAGCCCAAAACGCGTTGGACAAGAGATTGGTCAGCACGCGACTTATTTGTTCGCGATCAAACGCCACTGCCGGTACCGCCCCTGAATCGAAGCGTAGCCGACTTTCTTCTTCCTGGCTGCGGTAAAGACTCAATGTACTCTCAACCAAGAGATTTAAATCTTGTTCAATTTTGTTCGGCTTGGGCAAGCGAGCAAAATCGGAAAACTCGCTTACGATTCTCTTCAATGCCGCCACTTCTTCGAGAATGGCCAATGTTGATTCCTCGAAAATTTCGGGGAACTCAGGATGGTCCGCGTCGTATGTTTTGCGTAGGGTCTCAATAGACATCTGTATCGGAGAAAGAGGGTTCTTAATTTCATGGGCAATGCGCCGCGCGATTTCCTGCCACGCCGCCACTCTTTCGGCTTGCACTAGCTTGCGCCGAGAAACGCTAAGGTCTTCTACCATTTGATTGAAGGTACGTACCAATGCGCCAATCTCGCCTGCATCCGACTCGGGCACCCGGTGTTGCAAATTACCGCGCGCAATCCGACGGGCACCGGCCACCAAAGCGTGGATGGACGCCAGGATTTTCCGTGACAGTAACACCCCAAACAGCCATGAGAAGAAGAACCCTGCCACCGCCGCCGCCGCCGACACTAGCAATATTCGTTGTTGGGCACCCTGCAGTTCGGCCTTCGAGACTCCCGCGAGTACAAAGGCAGAGACGCTGTCCGTTTGATTCGAGGGCAAAGGAATTCGCCGAAAGACGACCGCGCCATGGTCTTGCCATTTCTCACCCGCGGTCATTTGTGGTTGCTGTTGGTTGCCCACAAGAATTCGATCATTTTCGTCCACCAACTGAATTTTGGCACCAGACAGACTGCCCAACTCCGAGACAAACTGTTCATCCAGCAGCTTGCCACCGGCAATTATCACTTCGGCATCACCGAATTTTCGCCGGCCAATCACGACCACTGCCAAGAAATCATCGATTTTCCCATCTCTCGACACCTGCACGGAACAAATGGTGGGTGCCATTGGCCGGGACACAGACAGGCGCATCAAGGCTTCATCCCTGGTTCCGTAACGAGCCGGCAAATGGCCACTGGAAAGAACCGTTCCCGAACTATCCAAGATCTGCAACAAATCAAGATCCCAAGTTTTCAGCCAACGGCCGGCCACCGGGATCAGCTTACTTCGATCAAGTGTTCCCCGAATCATCTGAATCAAGATTTGCTCTACTCCTTCGCTTTCGCGCAATTCGGTGACTTTTTTTTCCAAACTTCCCCCCAAGCCTTCCAGGTGGGAACTCAGCCCTTCGGTAACACCGTCCAAGCGGGAACGAAATTCATCTTGAAAGTGTGCTTCCACGATGAACCAAGTAAAAGTCATAACCGCTCCGGCTGGTATGAAAGCAACCGCCAGAAAGGCCATCATTAACCTGGTACCCAAGCGCATGGTGTTTGGCTCCTGTGCTAAACTATTTACTCAGCCATACTTCAGCTAGGTCCGTCAAACCGGTTGGGCCCTGAACATAGTCGCGTACTGACTCCTGATAGAAAACCCGGCGACCAAATTGAAACAAAGGCAGGCGAGGAAGCCGAAGTTGATATCTTCGTGCCATTTCGCGAACCACCGCATCCCGGTTGGCATCCTGGGGCAAGTCTTTGCTTATTTGCAGAACTTCTTCGGTCGCCTGGTCCCCCACTGCCGTCGCCACCAATCCTAACAGTTGCAAATAAGGATCACGAACCAGGGGCAGGGGTTGGCCGAGGATAAAATCGTAGTCACCTGCAGCAACTCGCTGCTGGTATGATTCCCTCGATAAACTCTGCACTGAGACCCGCGCGCCCACGTCCACCAGGTTTAACTGTATCCGTTCAGCTATCGCCCTCAGCAAACTTTGTTCTGCGGGGACCAGAAACAGCAGAGCCGACTGGGCTGCACTTCTTTGGCTATAGAACGCGGAAAAAAATTGTTTCGCACTGACTGGATCAGCAGTCGGCGCCTGCCGAACCGTGTCGGCCGGCTCCAGAACAATCATTTCATCCGTGGCTCTGCCCTCCTTGCCAATCAAGTAATGCACCAGAGACTTGCGATCCACAGCCTGATCCACCGCGTGGCGAAAACCCTCCGGAACCTGGCGAAGCCGATCTTGGTTCAAAACCAGAAAAGTCATCCGGCATTGTCTTCCGGTATAGGAAGAATGCTGCTTGCCCGCGGACCGGGCCGGCAAATCGGTCAGATGAATCTTCTCCACTTCAAAGGCCAGCCTGGCCGCGTGCGTTGAGGGAAAGGCATAATACAGCACCTGATCCAAAAAGGGTCGACCTTGCCCATGACCAACGAAAGCCTGCAGTCTCAATGTTTCACTGCCAGAGCCTAGAGACGCAATGGTAAAAGGACCGCTGCCCGAAAGAACTTCCGGGTCAGACAGCTTGCCCGCCAACAGGCGACCCGGAAGTGGCGCCGTTGGTACCGCGGACAGCACTTGCAAAAAAGCGGGTATGGGAGCCACTAAGCGGATTCGAAACGACAGCTTGTTGATTCTCTCCAAGCCACTGATGCGCTTGCTCTTACCCTGACGAAAGGCCATCGCCCCCTCGACGACTGCCAGCAACCACCAGTGTGGCGATCGAGTTTGTGGCTTCAGCAGTCTTTGCCAGGTAGCCAATACTTCCGTACTGGTAATCGCTGTGCCATCGTGAAAGATGGCGCCCGGTCTCAAATGAATGACCCAGTGCTTTCCTCCCGTCGACACGCGGGGTAGTTCCTGGGCCAAAGAAGGTACAATCGTGCCATCGGCAGCCACACGGAACAAGGTATCATGCACTTGCCGCGCCAATTCCAATTCCTGAACGGTGGTGAGCTGGGCCGGATCAATACTAGTAACCGGCCCACCTAGGGAGAGTTCAAGACGGCCACCATATGCTTTTCGGTTCGCTGCCATTGCGGGCGCACTTTGTAGACCCATCAGGTTAAGCAACAATGGGGTGCTCATCAGCAACTTGCGGATCCGGCCATTCATCAGATGGTTCCTCACTTTTGCAACAGGTAAATTCGACTTCCCATTTCCTGCTGTCCCGTGGCAGCGATGACCGCCTGTTGTTTCCCTGCTCCAATCCAATCTCCGCCACTGATTGCCACAATACTGCCTTGAACTTCCTGGGTCTGCCACTGAAGCTCGCCTGCGCTCAGGACCCGAATGCTGTCCTGTTCTCCGGGCCAAACTGAGTCGGACAAAACCCATTCCGGCTCTTGATCACCATCTAAATCAGCCAATCCACTGCCGGCGCCAACGTCTGCTTGCAGAACTTGCGCTTGGAAGGCGGGTCCCAGACTGGATAGATTTGACTGCGAGTCCACGACCACAGATCGCAGCGTCTTTTGGTTAGTCGATTGCCAACAGCGAAGCGTCACGAAGGTACTCGGCAGCTCGAACAAAGAACCAGAAGACCGATTGATGTCTGTAAGTTCAAGCTGGGGCAAATAGCGATTGGTGCCGGGGTCGGGCAAGCCGTAGAGGATCTGGGCTCGCTGGCGGGAACGGAATACACACAAAGGCACTTTCTTCAAACTGCGCAAAGATCGCAAGGAGGTTCCGGTCAAGGAGAGAATTTCGCCTTGGTTGAGATTGAACAAGCGGTAAAAAATTTCAGCGCGACCATCGGCATTGAAATCAGCGACCACCAAACTGCCGACTGGATCGCGAACCCGAACACTCGCCTCGGGCAGCCGGGACAGATCCCGGGTAAGCAAACGCCGCGGCTTACCTGCAGCCCAGGTATAGACTTCGATTTTGTCGGAGAAAAGAACAACCAGCTCAGCAGGGCCTTCGCCATCAAGATTGCCCACCCCAAGATCCAACACGGTGCTAGGTACAAAGAGAACCTCACGTAGTCGCCAGTGGTCCGGCGCCACCGAGATTCGTGATTTTCCCAGCAGAATTTGAATCTCGGCATCCACGGCCGTGGAGACAAACAAGTGATCTTTCACCACATGTGGTGCCGATGCCAGCAAGCGATCCCAAAAAGACAATGGCATCGTCATCAGGTTGGCGGTCAGGTATATGGTATCTGCGTCCACACCCACCACACAACGAACCAGGATGGCTGATTGACTCCAAGGATTCCGGCCATCGGCATCGCCGCGCAACACCAAAGCCCGACTCACCACCAAACCTTGTTCCAGGCGGGACGAGACCATCCGCTCCAGTTCCTGAATGATTCTTTCTTCGCGTCCCCGGATACTGGCATCGCCCTCAAAGGACAAGGCCACAACGGGATCGGAGGACGATGACGGCACCGCGGCGTCAATTTTCGTTGCCAAGCCATGGGCCAATCTTTGTAAAGCCGGGATCGCTTCTTCGGCAGCAATGCGGGGTACCCACAGAGCAATGACCAGAATAAGAATCATCTTTCCTTGGTTCAATGCAACATCCCTTCCGGTATGCGCCTTTCCAAAGCAGGAGCCAGCACAGTTGGTCCGCCGTCGAACCCGACTCCGATCCGCTCAGAATCGGAGCGAGGTTCCGTTCCTTCCACAAACACTTCCAGGCGCGCGTCAAGTTGGTGCGCTGCGGCCAATAGCCCGTTTCGAGGATCAACCCGGGCAAAAACAATTCCAGGACAGGCCTCAAAGCCCAACTTGGGTCGTTGCTCCAGGGCCCCGGCCATGAACGCAGTCCAGATGGGCAAGGCAGTTCCAGCCCCCTGTGCCCAACCGCTGCCCATCCGAGAATGGTCATCAAAACCCACCCAAACCCCCGTCACCAAATCAGCCGAAAAACCAACGAACCAACCGTCACGTTGTTGGTTGGTTGTTCCGGTCTTTCCACCTACCGGTCGGTGCAAAGATTGGGCCCGTTTTCCCGTCCCCTCTTCTACCACGGAGCGGAGCAAAGAAGTCATGACATAAGCCTGAGCTTGACTCAAAACCGGGTTCAATTCGGTTTCCCGATCTTCCCCTATGGTTTGACCCGTAGCGCTTTGCACTGAGCGGATGAAAACCGGTGCCCCCGCCAATCCTTTGCCGGCAAAAACCGAATAGGCATTGGTCAACTCAAGCGGAGATACTTCACTGGTTCCCAAAGCCAAGGACAGATTCTCGCTCATTTTCGACTTGATGCCCATCTTGCCCGCCAAGTTGACAATACCCCTCGGGCCCACATCGGCCGCAATTTTCACCGCCACCGTATTAATTGAATGGGCCAAGGCATGGCGCAAAGTGACGGGGCCGGAAAAACTTCTTTCAAAGTTTCTGGGCTTCCAGGAACTTCCTCGGATCGAGGAACGGTACACCTCGGGCGTGTCCATAAGAATGGACGCCGGCGTAAACATCCCTGCCGCAACGGCGGCGGCATAGACAATGGGCTTGAAGGCCGAGCCC
>JAUVBB010000170.1 GCA_030591445.1 Deltaproteobacteria bacterium
CAAAGGAGACGTCCATGGAACGAATGTCCTCGATCGAACTGGCTTTGAAGAATGAAGAAATCGAAATGAATTTTTACCTTCAGCAGGCCCAGCGTTCCCAAAACCCTCTGGCCAAAGCCATGTTTCAGAGCCTGGCCGGAGACGAAGAAGAGCACATGAAGCGCATCAAAGGTTTACATGGAAAGCTCATCGCCGATGGTTCCTGGCCCAATGACGTCCCTATCGAGGTGGCTGGTACCAACGTACCCAAAGTGCTGGCGGACAACGCCCAGGGCAATGTGGAACACAACAGTGACGATATCAATGCTCTGGAAAAAGCAATTGCCTTTGAGGCCACGGGAGCGAAGTTCTATGCCGATCTGGCCGCGCTTTGCAAAAACCAGATGGAGAAGAACTTCTTTGACTTTCTGGCGCAGATTGAACGCGCCCATCACCTTTCCCTGACCGACAGCCTGGCCTATCTGAAAGATCCCGAAGGCTGGAGCATGCAGCAAGAACGTTCTGGACTAGACGGCGCCTAAGATCGAGGAACCTCTAACTCTAAGTTTCCTTCAACTTTAGTTTGCCCGAATCGTTCACTTTCACCTTGAACTCAGCCCCACAATAAAAACAACGAATCTCGTCACCGGAAGAAAATCCGTCGTCGTAAGGATTGTTGGCGCTGCAGATCGGGCAGTCAAACTCCTTGAAGACTTTCTCCTTATCGCCAACATCGGCTTCGCTCATATCACCGTAATCGTTGATACCCATTAGCCCTCCAGTCGTTTGATCAATTTCACCACTTGGCCCGGTTTCACTGTAACTTCAAAGGCATACTGCTTGCCCTCCGGTGTTTCGAACACCACTTGGTGTTTACCGGCCGGAACCCTCAGCTTGTTATCAAGGGCGATAGGTGTCTCCCGGCCGGTATATTTTCCGTTCAAGAAAACCTTGGACCAGGGGACGGTGTTGGCAACCAAAAACCCGTATTGCGTCTTCTCATCGGTTCTTTCCCGGTTGGGATCAACAGACGCAGGCAATCGAGCGGCCTTGATCAAATTTACGGTGAGTTTGTTCCCCCGACCCGCTTTCATTCTCAGCTCTCTTCTCGCCTCCAGGTAGCCATCGAGGGTCAGATGCACTTTGACCAGGTCTCCCGCCTTGAGCTTGCCCGTGTTTAGTGGGGTAGCCCCCATTTTCTTGTCGTTAACCGCAACGATAGCCCCTGGCGGTACCGACTCGACCAGCAAAACTGCTTCCGCCAGATCCGCGGCAGGTTTCTTTGCCGGCGACGCCGACGCGCGCTGGAGGGCATTACCTGGCTGTGGTGCGGATTGGACCGCCATAGGCACCAGCACCGCCTCCATCACCAACCGGGTTCCCGGATCAATTCGAAGGTCTCGCTCAAAATCTTGATACCCGGTTCGCGTCACTTTCAAGTGGTAATGACCAGCAGAAATGGAATTCACCACATAAGGGGTCACCGACGTCACTTCTGTGCCATCTAAAAATACCTTCACCCCAATGGCCGGCGTGGTGACCAACTCGAATGCTTGCCCAATCTTAGCCGATTCTGCCGGCGCCGTGCGCAGCGTAGCCAAGAGCGCCCAAACCAACAACAGCGCCGATAACCCCAGCAAGGGGAAAAACAAACGATCGGGCCAAGTCCGAGCCCGGCCCCTGACCGCAGCGCCTACCCCTGCCCCTTGCCGATGAGCAACCCTTTCTGATCGTGATGATGAATCGTCATTGGTCTCTGGCTGTACATCGACATCGGCAAAAATCATGGTTCGAGCATCGCCCAGACCCTCGCCGGCTGGAGAACTTGCCCCACCTTCGGCGAAAATCTCCGTTGGGGCACTCATCAAAGAACCAGGCGAGTCTCCTGACGGGCTTCCAGCGTGCGGAGCTGAGTCCGTCTTCGCTGCTTCATCTCCAGAGCCAAAAATGAGTGTCTTGGCGTTCATATCGAGTCTGGCCGCCGGTTTTTCAGCGTCCGCGGAGTCAAATATGTGGGTCTGGGCGTTCAAATCGACGCCAGCGTCCAACTCTCCATCTGGGTCGGACTCAAATATCTGGGTATTGGCATTTGGATCAACACTGGCTGGCTGCTCTGCCTCCGGCGCCAGGCTTCGCCGCTTGCCTTTGTCTGTTTGCCCCAGGTTGTAAGCTTCCAGCTCTGATTCCGGCAAATTCTGAAAAGATTCGATGCGCAGGATCTCGGTTTCATGCTCCACACGAAAAACGTTCTTCATAAAGCCAGACAAATCACGGGAAGAAGCCATCTTGGTTTGCAGCATGAAACGCTGCAAGGCATCGCCGAATTCGGCAGCGCTTTGGTAGCGGTCTTCGACCTCCTTGGCCAGCGCCTTCATAATGATAAGTTCGAGGGCCTCGGGGATAGCATGATTGTAGGTAGAAGGAGGTACCACATCGGCATTGCGAACCTTCTCTAATGTCGAAAAATCACTTTCCCCCAAGAACAATCTTTCCAATGTGACCATCTCATAAAGCAAAGTACCGACAGTGAAAATGTCCGATCGGCCATCCAAGGGCAAACCGCGCACCTGCTCAGGGCTCATGTAGCCGAACTTGCCTTTTAGCACCCCGGCCTGCGTCTTTTGCGATCGGTTGGTGGCCTTGGCGATCCCAAAATCGCAGATTTTCACTTCGCCATCATACGAGATGATTACATTCTGGGGGCTGACATCCCGGTGAATAATGCCCAGCGGTCGACCCGAAGGATCTTTTCGGTTGTGCGCATAATCCAACGCGTCCGAAATCTTGTAAGCCAAAAAAGCGGCCGTCAACACCGGAAGCGTTGTTCGTTCCCGGGCCATTCGTTCTTGAATGTAGCGCAAATCCTTGCCATGAACGAATTCCATGGCAATGTAATAGTCTTCCTCGGACCTGCCCAACTCGAAGATCTGCACAATTCCGGGATGAGAGAGTTCTGAGGCTATTCTGGCCTCATCGATAAACATGGCAATGAACTCTTTGTCCTCTGCCATGGTGGGCAGGATCCTCTTCATGGCCAGCAAGCGCTTGAAACCGTGAACGCCGCGAGATCGGGCCAGAAAAATCTCGGCCATCCCGCCCACATTGATACGCTCGAGAAGAAGATACTTACCGAATGAAATTGGGCGTTTCAAGCAGACCTACTCTGATTCTTTCAGTCCGTCCAACATTTCGTCGATATCAAAATCTCCGCTCTCGCTACCCACTGCTTCTGAAAGCGGGGCGGGGCCCTTGCCTGGACCATGCCGAGCCGCCGCTCTTGGGGTCGCGGCTCCCCGGGGCCTTCTTTCCAGGTCGCTAATCTTTTCGCGGAGGCGTTTGGTTTCGAGTTCCGCGATCTTCAGAGCCTTGCCCCGCTGCAAATAGTTGTGGTTCATTTTGGTCAACTCAGCAATATGCGCGGAACGAACCCTTTCCAACTCCTTGATGTAGTGGTCCTGCTTGGCCTCTACCTCCTGCATGTATTGCAGTTCGGATTCCTCTTTCTCTCGAATTGCGCCATTCATCGTCTCTTCAAACATGGTCGATTTCTGCTCCAGCTGCTCCCGCTCTTGACCAGCCGTGGATAACGCTTGTTGCAGCTGATTGGTCCGTTCGGTTTGCTGCTGCAGATTTTGTCTCAACGCGGTTTTTTCCGCCTCGATTCTTTCAGCGCCGGTGTTCGCCTCCTGCAGGGTCCTTTCTGCTTCCTTGATTCTCGCCTGCCAGACGGCGGTATTTTCTTGTAGCTTCTCTTCAAATTCCTGCTGGAGCCTATTCTCATTCTCCTGCGCTATCGCCAACTGCTCGTTCAAGGAAGAGATTCTCTCCTCCCAACGCTCGATTCGGTCTCGAATTTCCCCGCGCGTGCTCTCAAACTGCTCGTTGGCACGGGAAAGCGCATCCGACAACTCACCGCAGCGAGTTTCCGAATCGGCCAGCTGCTGATCCAGCGCTTGCTGACTAGCCACGGCTTGTTCACGGGTATGGGTCGAACTTGTCTGCAGAGATTCGAACTCTTCTTGCATTTCCGTGATGGTAGCCTGCAGCTGTTGCCCGCGCCCCTGCAAAGTCTCGGCCTTGGTCTCGGTGGTGGTAAGTTGCTTACGTAACTCGGTCTCGACTTCCTGGGCCTGGCGCCCGGCGGCGTCCTTCTGCTCAATCATTTGCCGCAGTCGTGTTTCTAGTTCCTGTGTTTCTTGCTCTGCTTTCTCGCTTTCTCTCTCAAAACTTTCCCGCATGGAAGCCGTCTGCTCGGCTGCTCTTTCCTGGGCCGCCATCAGATTGCTTTGCGCTTTTTCGTTGGCTTGCACCAGAGCAGCTTCCGACTGTCTCCGGGCCTCCGTCAGTTCCAGGCCCAGCTTCTCGGCATGTTGGTCACGGGAGGTAATCATGCTCTCTAGTTCTTCCACTTTTTCGGCAGAACCTTGTCGGTGACCATCAAACGCGCGGCTGACGTCCTTCAGCTGCTCCTGCAGATTAGCAATTTGAGAGTCCCGTTCCTGATTCTTGGCTTGCAGCTCTTCGTTTTCCTCGCGGAAATCCGCCGAATGTCGCTGATACTCCTGCTGGGCAGCGGCGAATTCTCCCTCTAGCTCCATAATCTTTGCCGCCGTACTTTCCTGTATTTGCACTCGCTCTGCCTGTCCGGCCTCCAAATCAACGCGCTGCTCTTCAATTTTTCGATCACGCTGGTCGATAGCCAAATCGGTCTCGTTTTTGAGCACCAAGAGGTCCCGTTCCCGGTCGGTCAATTCCTGCTGGACCTGGCCCAAGACCTCTTCCTTTTCACGACGCGTCTGCTCTAGGTATTCCTCCAAGGCCACCATCTGCGAGCCTAGCTCTTCTTCTCGTTGGCCTCTCAATTGCTGCTCTTCGGCCAACTTCTCCTCGAACTCGCTGGTTTTGGTCTGCAATTCCAAATCTAGCCGCTCGACTTCTCGTTGCGCGGAATCTTTGTCCTTCCGAGTTGCCACCAGGCTTTGCTCGACTTTGCGGATGCTCTCCTGTCGATCGCGCAGTTGCAGTTCCGTGTCTTCCTTGTAGCCGGTGAATTCATGGCGCAGATCCGACAGTTCCTTATCCAAAAGTTCTATCTTCTCTTCTCGATCAGCCAAACGTTCGCCCTGCTTGGCCTCCTGCGCTTCTTTTGTTTCCCGGAGACTACTAAGATCGTGCTCCAAGGAACGAATCTTCGATTCACGGTCATCGAGCCGGGCAGCCAGGCGTTCCTTTTGTTCTTCCTTCTCTCGCTGCAGAACCTTGTGCGATTCCTCCAAGGCAATGATTTTCTCTTCTCTTTCTTCCCGTTTTTCTTCGTAGACCCGCGACTGCTCTTGCTTGGCTTCGCGTATCGCATCCAACTCGCTTTCCAACGAGTTGGCTCTTTCCATCTGCGCGTTCATGCCCTCGTTGAGAATCTGCTCCGAACGTTCCTTCTCCTCGCTGAGTGTTTGCAGATCTTTTTCCAAGTCAGCAAAACGGCTTTCTTCCTCGGCCAGGCGCTGTTCGAGCGCGCTCTCTCGTTGTTCTTTTTCTTCTTTGGTCTCGGCCAGTTCGGTCCGCAATTGGCCAATCTCTTCTTCATTGGCCGCCAGCGTCAACTCGTGCCCGGACAAGGTCTCCTGATAATGCTGCTCACGATCCGCCGACTCTTTTTTGCTGGTTTGCAGGTTCTCACTCAACAGAACATACTGCTCCTCCCCCAGCTTAATTTTGTCGAGGAGATTTTTCTCTAATTCAGCGCGATCACGTTCGGCATGACTGACCGCCACGCGCATGTCATTGATCTGTTTTTCTTTCTCGGCAACCACCTGGATCAGATCGTTCTCGGTGACAACCTTCTCTTCCATCAAGGAGTCGATCGAAGCCTTGAACTCCTTGGCTTGCTGCTCGGCATCTTTTCGGTATTCCTCAATCTTGCGCTCTTGATCCTCATTGGTCATCTTCAGACCCTGGATCTCAACCTCTTTGTCCAAGAGTTTTTCGTTGAAAGCGGAGAACTCGCGTTCCTTTGATTCCCAAATTTCCGCCAAACGGGCAATTTCCATTTCGCGCTGTTTGAGTTTTTCACGCAAGAAATCTAGCTTCTCTTCCAAACCACCCCTGGGCCCGCCCATCATTTTCGGCGGCCGCTTCGCTTTCTTCTTGCCGCTGGCCTCGTCCCTTATGTGCTCCCGAGCCCCCTTGATAGAGTTGAAGGCCTGGTCCACAAAATCCATGTCTTTGGAGCTGACGAACTTTCGATCTTTGGGCAATTCCGGCGGCATCCCAGCTGGGGCCTCGCCGTTCAAGTCTTCCAGGATT
Organism: Deltaproteobacteria bacterium; assembly: GCA_030591445.1. Taxonomy (GTDB): domain Bacteria; phylum Myxococcota; class B64-G9; order B64-G9; family B64-G9; genus JAUVBB01. The sequence goes on from JAUVBB010000170.1 coordinate 6,283, forward strand.
TCCGCATCGTCAATCGTTTCTACTTCTTCACCCTCGCCAGCAACTTGTGTTTGCTCGTCAGCCGCCTGGCCCTCGTCTACCGGCAAGGGCTCCTCTTGGCCCGCATCGGCATCCGTGTCCGTCTGGACAGATGCTTCCTCTTCCGCGGGCTTGTCGGCGGCGTTAGGTTCACTGGCCTCGGATTCTTCGGCAGCGGGCGCGTCAGCGGATTCCGCCGGCGCCACTTCCTCTTCCGCAAGCTCTCCGTTGGCGGCCACGGCACCGGCACCGATCAAATCGACAACTTTTCTCTGCAACTCTTCCATGTCGAAGGGCATGAGAAAATACTCGTTGGCCGGGTGTTTGCCGTTGGAGTGCTTCTCGATAGCTTCCTCGGTAGCCTCGGAGGTCAAAAACAAGATAGGAATCTCGCGCAATTTCTTCGATTTCCGAAAGCGAGTACAAAGAGTGTAACCAGAGACGTCTGGCATTTCGGCGCGCAGGATAATGAGCTCCGGCATGAGGTCATTGGCCTCGTCCACCGCCTCTTTGCCCTTCTCGACAATAGAAAAGTGATGCTGGGTGCCGCTCAACATGGCGGCCAATTGAAGCGCAAACTCTTTTTCATGCTCGACAATGAGTATTTTTTTTTCGACCATGGCTCAGACGAGACCTCTCCACTTGAGTTGCCGTTACCAATCACCTTGCCCAAAAAAACATACCGGCCTGAAAACTGCTGTAATTACTCTATCTTCTCGGAATAGAAGACAACAATCGTTATACAATGAAACTCTCTATCGCTCGACTGCAACACTTTCATTTCCACCAATTCTACCTGCGGGTTACGCCTGAGCCAATCGGTTACCTTTTCACCCAACTCTTCTCGGTTACGGGCCAAGGTTGCCGAAAAGACTTTTACACCATTGAATTTTTGCATCTCAGTTCCCCACCTGCTGGTCTGACGCGCCACTCCCTTACTGCAGCTTTAAGCACAGAAAGAGAAGAAGTTTCACTAACTTCGCATCGAGTGCTCATCGTCCCATTCCCGATTCAAAGTGTCAAGAGCCAAAGTGTCAAAAACCATGGCAGACTTGACCCTCGGGGCATCAGCTATTAGGCTACAGGCGACTTGACGACCAGGAGGTACCCATGGATATCACCAAGAAGAAACTATACTGCTTCAAATGCGGGCACGAGATCGTTCTAATCGACAAAGTCGTGCGCCAAGATACTTGCCCAAGCTGCGATGTTGACTTGCGTTGTTGCAAAAATTGTCGATTCTGGGATTCAGGCGCGCACAATCAGTGTCGCGAGAACTTGACCGAATATGTCCCCGACAGAGAAAAAGCCAATTTCTGTGCCTCATTTGAAATCAGAAAGGGCAAACTGGGACAAGGCGAGGATGTCGATGCCGCCAAATCCAAGTTGGCGGCATTGTTCAAGGACTGAATCGAGCTTACATGTTAAAGGCGGCCTGGAACAAACCGAAGGGCGCCTTGGTGGTTCGATCAGAGATGGTCTCGTGGATGTCGAACATGAGGTACTTCTGGTCAGTGCTGAATCCGGCAAATTTGACCAGGGAGTGGGCCTTCCAGGTATGAACCAGAGAGGGCCCTGACGGTCCGTCGCTCTCTACACTATCATAGACATACATGCCCAATCCGATCTCCTGCGGAAGCCCGGGCAAGCCTCTGTCCAGCGGAACGTAGAGCCGGGCCAAGCCCGGGGCAAAGGTCAAGCGCGGTGAAATACGGTAGGCGTGGCCCACCACGTCCTTGCCCGACAAGTCAAAGCTGGGTTTGACTTGGGTCAAGGCCACGGTGATATCTTCCATCAACAAATCGGCCGGGATGGTCAGTTTGGCTCCGCCGTCGGCCAAGATCAAGCTGCCACCTTCTTTGCCAATCACGGCCTTGACGGTGAACTTTCCGGCAGCAGCGGTAACCTCTACCGGCCCTCTTTTCTCAGCCTTGCAACCGGCGACAGCTACTACGGTCAGGAGAATGCAACCACCCATCATGAACTTCAGAACATTTTTACTCATCGTGTCTCCTCTGTCGGTTCTTGCCCCGGGAGAAATTCAATCTCCCACTTCCCCGTCTCCAAGTAATGGTTTATCGAACGGGCTGCCTGGCGTCCATGACCCATGGCCAGGATGACCGTAGCCGCACCGATGGCAATGTCGCCGCCGGCGAACACCCCCAGCTTGGAGGTTCGCATGGTGTTCAAGTTGGTCTTGATCGTACCGCGCCGGGCGTCCACGGCCAGCCCCTCGGTGGTCTGCGGCACCAGCGGATTGGGACCATTGCCAATGGCCACCACCACCGTATCCACCTCCAGGATGAACTCGGAGCCGGCCACCGGAATGGGGCGACGACGACCCGAGGCGTCCGGTTCGCCCAATTCCATCCGGATGCACTCCATCTGCCGCACGCGTCCTTTTTCGTCGCCGAGATAGCGAATCGGGTTGTGTAGTATTTTCATGATCACGCCTTCTTCCTTGGCGTGCTCTATCTCCTCATTGCGTCCCGGCATCTCAACTTCAGAGCGACGGTACACCAGGTACACTTCCTCGGCCCCGAGGCGCACAGCGGTACGGGCAGAGTCCATGGCCACATTGCCACCGCCAATCACCGCCACTTTACGGGACTTGGCGATGGGTGTATCCACCCGCGGAAAATCGTAGGCCCGCATCAAATTGGAACGCGTCAAATACTCATTGGCCGAATAAACGCCGCCGAGGTTTTCGCCGGGCAAACCCATGAACCAAGGCAAGCCGGCGCCCGTGCCCAGAAAAACCGCGTCATGCCGCCCCAACAAATCCGCCACCGTCTCGATCTTGCCAATCACTTGGTTGTAACGAATTTCAACCCCCATCCGCCGGACCACTTCGACTTCCGAGTGGACAATTCTCTTGGGCAGACGAAACTCGGGAATACCGTAGATCAGCACGCCGCCAGGGGCGTGAAGAGCTTCATAGATAACCACTTCGTGCCCGGCCCGCCGAAGGTCAATGGCCACGGTCAAGCCGGCCGGACCACTGCCGACCACGCCCACACTCTTGCCCGAGGGTGGCCCCACCGCGGGGATCTCCACTTTACCCTGTTCGCGCTCCCAGTCGGCCACGAAACGCTCCAACCGGCCAATGGCGACCGGTTGCTTCGTCTTGGCCAGAATGCAGACTTTCTCGCACTGCTCTTCCTGGGGGCAGACCCGGCCGCAAATGGCCGGCAACATGTTGGTTTCTTTCATCTTACGGATGCCGCCTTCAAAATCACCCGCGGCCACCCGGGCAATGAAAGCCGGAATGTCAATGCCAACCGGGCAACCTGCTCGGCAGGCCGGCTTTTTGCACTGGATACAGCGATTCGCCTCTATCACCGCCGTCATTTCGGCATAGCCATGTGGAACTTCGATAAAATTCTTTCGCCGTTCCGCGGCCGGCTGCTCAGGCATATCCTGCCGGGGGATCTTCATCCGCTCTTTGTTCTTGATCCCCTGAAGTCTCGCCATCTCTTGCTGATCTAATTGCCCACTCATGTCCAAAACCCTCTAAACTTTGTGCCGCTCACAATGGTGTTGAAAGCTCGCCAATGATTCCTGTTCCTGTTCCCGATAAAACGCCTGCCGTTGGACCAACTCGTCAAAATCAACCAGATGCCCGTCAAATTCGGGCCCATCCACACAGCCAAACTTGGTTTTACCGCCGATGGTCACCCGACAGCCACCGCACATACCCGTGCCATCGACCATGATGGGATTGAGGCTCACGACGGTGGGAATTGAAAATTCCTTGGTCAGCATGCTCACAAACTTCATCATGACCACCGGCCCGATGGCAAACACTTGATCCGGTTTGCCCTGCTTGTCGATAATGCCCTTGAGCACGTCGGTGACCAGACCATGAACCCCATAGGAACCGTCGTCGGTGCAGATCAACACTTCATCGGAAGCTTTTTGCATCTCGGCTTCCATGATCACCAGGTCCTTGGATCTTGCCCCCAGAATGGAAATCACTCGATTTCCCGCCCGCCGAAGCGCCTGGGCAATAGGATGGGCCGGGGCAATGCCTATGCCGCCACCGACCACCACCACGGTGCCGCGCTTCTCGATGTGAGTGGCGGTACCCAAAGGACCAACCACGTCGGTAAACTTCTGGCCCACTTTAAACCGGGCCATCCGCGCCGTGCTCTTGCCCACTTCCTGAACCACCAGGGTAATCGTCCCGGCCGCGGTATCCGCGTCAGCGATGGTAAGTGGAATTCTTTCCCCTTCCTCATCCAGACGAACAATCACAAATTGCCCGGCCATGCGTTTGGCCGCGATCGCCGGCGCATACACCTGATAACAATTGACCTTTTCAGCAAGAATCGTATTCTTGATTACTTCTCCGGTCTCCGGCAACACACACCTCCTCAGGGACGGAACCCTGCGAACTATCCACGGTTTTCTGGCTATCACACCTATGCTTTTTTGGCAATCCAGGAAAACGCCAAAGTGAAAATCCGAGCCGCTTCCTTGACTCCTTTCGGTGCATGACCAAAAATACTGGGTCAGACATGTACTCCGATACCGACACAGAACTAAAGAGCATCGAACGCAAGGCCTTTGGGCCTTATCACACCGTGGCCCATCTGGATTCGGGCGGAATGGCCGAGGTATTTCTGGCCCGAAAAGATGCCGACGGTTCTCTGGCGGTGGTCAAACTCTTACACGAACAATTCGCCGACTTCCCGGAAACCGTACAAATGTTCCGGCAAGAAGGCATGCTGATGAGCCATCTGGATCATCCCAATGTGGTGACGGTCTTCGGCGGCGGTGACGATCATCGGAATTTACCTTACTTGGTAATGGAGTACCTTGCCGGTGACCACTTGGGCATCCTTTTTCGGGCGGCCCAGAAACACAATCAGCAGATGTCGCCTTCCCTGGTGGCCCGGCTGGCCCTGCAAGTTGCCAACGGCCTGGCCTATGTGCACCAGGCCCAGGATGAAAACAAGCAAGCACTGGCCCTGGTCCACCGGGATGTCAGTCCGCAAAACATCATGTTGGGCTACGACGGCAGGGTCAAGCTACTGGATTTTGGTATCGCGCTCAGTACCAAGCGATCCGAGATCACCCAGGCAGGCATGCTCAAGGGCAAAGTGGCCTACATGTCGCCGCAGCAAATTCGGCGGGACCCACTCGACGGTCGCAGCGACTTGTTCTCCCTGGGCATCGTCATGTGGCAGTTATGCACCGGTCGCAAATTGTTCCGTTCAGAAAGTGAATACCGGGTCATGAAAATGATCTGCGATGAGGACATACCCTCTCCGCAAAGATTCCGACCCGAGCTACCGTCGCGGCTGAGCGAGATCATCATGCACTGCCTGCAACGCGATCCGGACGACCGCTTCGCCGACGCCGCCGAACTACGCACCGCTTTGAACCAATTTCTTTTTCATGGTTCTCAACCGGGGCGCGCGGACGAGTTGTTGCTGTTTGCCGAGCAAGTACTGCAGGAAAGAAAGAGACAAAAAGAGGCCATTCTTCAGACGATGCGCAATGAGCGGGTCTGGAAAAAACAACTATTCAAGGGCATGGACGATCAGCTTCCCACCATTGAATTCGATCGCGGCAAATCCATCAAAGCCAAGTCCTATACCTCCTTGCGCCCAGCGCAAACAGCGAAAGCTCCAAGCGCACGCCGCGCCGAACCGGCACCGGTACCCAAGGCGGGCTCCCGGGGTCTGCTGCTTACGATCCTGGCCGGAATGATCTTCGGCGCGCTGGGGGTCGGCGCCTGGTTCCTATTCACCCCTTTGGCGCCGGCACCCAGCCAATGGGAAACAGCCGTGGCCACACTCATCGGCAAAGAGTTCACGCCGCAAACGGCCAGTTGGGCCGAAGTGCAAGCGCTCACCCGCTCCGATCAGCCTTCGGCCCGCGCACAGGCCGATCAAATCTTGCGAACGATGCTGGACCAAGATCGCAATAACCTGCCCGCTTTTGCGGCCTGGGCGCAAAACCTGTCCTTCCGGCATCAAGATCCGGCCGCCTGTCCGCTTTGCCCCCAAGCACTTAGCTTGCTAGACCTCACCCTGCCGGGCCATCCCAATCTTGACGCCTTGCACCGCGCCAAAGCATTTCTTCATGTGCGACTAAGGCAGTTTCCGCGGGCACGGAAATCCGCCCGTAAGGCTCTGGCCCTGGACCGTTCGAATCCCGAAAACCTGCTGGCCATGGGCGCGTCCTTTCTGATCGTCAATCCCGCCCGCGCCATCCGTACCCTGCGCAAAACCAAAGACATCCAGCCGAATCTGATGGCGACTTATCGTCTGTTAGCCGAGGCCTATCTGCACCGCGGTCAATTCCGTTTTGCTTTGCGAACCCTCAACCAAAGCCAGCAACAACTCCCGCACCAATCCCAGAGTCTTTTGCGTATGGCCCGCATATACCTGCAAGTGGGCCGACTGGACCAGGCCCGGGAGACTTTTGCCACCCTGCGTGCGGATCATCCCCGCCAAGCCAAGGTGGCATTGGCCTGGGCCCGGGCCGAAAACCAATTTGGCCAAGACCCCATGCAAGCCGTGGCCATCCTAGAAAAATTCCTGGGGCAAAAAGATTCATCCTCCCTGAAAGACCGCGCCCTGCTCCTGAGCGAGCTTGCGACCAGCTATCGACTGGCCGGCCAAACCAAGGCGGCCGAACGCGCGGCAGGCAAATCCTTACAACTTGCGGACCCCGCGGCGGCCTCCTGGTACGCGTCCATAGCCTTGGGACCAAGATCGCCCATGGAATCCCATTTTCAACACTTGAGTCTTCTGCGCCAAAGTGCGCCGAAATCAGCGCAGGTACTTGTCCACCTGGCCCTGGCCTTGTCTCACCAGCGCCAGTTCGACAAGGCGCTTAGGCAGTTAAAGATGGCTGCCCGCATGGATCCTTTCGACCTTGACGTTCCGCTCTTGGCCGCGGTCATTTGCCTGCGCCAGGAAAAGCGCAAGCGCGCCATAAAATGGATAAGACAAGCACTCCGGATAGATCCAGACTTCGACACCCAGCATCGCCAGCTGACGGCCTTTTTTGACGGGACGGCAATTGCCGGGGCTGCGCTCGGCCAACTGGCAGGAATCAACCGCAAGCTCAAACAGCATCCCTGGGTGCTAGCCCTGCGCGGAATGCTGCTGGTCAGATCCGAAGCGAGCGACCAGGCAGTGCCCATTTTCCAGCAGGCGCTGGCGAAAAAAAGAGAGAACTTCCCCGCCAACTTGTATTTGGGCCTGGTTCACCTGCAAAAAGACCGCCCGGCCGCCGCCCTGCCCTTTTTGCGCCGGGCCCAGGC
>JAUVBB010000294.1 GCA_030591445.1 Deltaproteobacteria bacterium
AAATTGTAAGTCCGGCCACTGTTCTGGTTAGCCGTGATGCCAAAGACCTTCGATCCACTCGGCGTGTTGGGCGCCACCACCTCCCAGCGAGCCGTCTTGCCCTGACCGTCGGTCTCGGCAATGGTCAGCCCGGGCGGCACTTTTTGCGGCGAATCCCCGTCAAAGTTCATCAGCAGATCACCAGCCGCGGCCGGCCCCGCGAAAAGGGAAAATACCATCATCAAGAGACCCTTTACCCACAAACAGGCATTTGCGTTCATAGCTCGATCCTCCTTCTGTGATGACTAGGCACACGTTATCATAGATTTGATCCCGGGCAAGAGTACTTCTGTACATTGCCCCCGTACTGGTGCACACTGTTGCCGCTTGTTTCCAGCCGAGCTGGAAAAGTTGTCAGAGCCTAGTTGGATTCTCCGAGACATCGTGAGAGGTTCTGGATCATAAACGAAGGGGAAGGTGGTGGATACATGGCAAAATCAAATCGGCAGACATTTAAGAAACGACAAAGAGAGTCAGCCAAAAAACAGAAGAAAGAGGACAAGTCCAAACGCCTGGCAGCCCGCAGAGGCGATGGCAGTCCCGAAGACCCGGAAGAAGCCAAGCCGGAAACGGTTAAGACTGAAGATGGGAAGATGACCCTCAAAATCGTTCCGGTCAGCGGATCTAACCGGGACGACCGATAAGCGTCCGTGTCGGGCAGCTTCGCCTAGCCGGCTAAGCCGGCACCAAGCCAGCATTTGGATCAAGCCGCGCGGCTATCGCCGCCATCACCACCGGCGCTAGCACCATTTTATTATGCCCCAGGCCCGTGAAAACCATCTGCCGGCTGCCCTCCAGATGCATGCTCTCGCGCGGTAACACCAGCAAATCACGATCGCCGTACATCGATACATAACGAATGCCGTCCGCCCGGTGGCATCCATCGTTAAGCTCGGCCAGAAAAGCCGAGCCGGGTAACATCCTTTGGGTCACTTCGGTCGGAAAGTAATGGGCCAGGTGAGTGCCATAGTTGGGGGTGGCCAGTAGAAATACTTGGCCGACTGGGTGGCGGGCCGGATGGAGTTGCAAATAACGCCGGATGATCAAACCGCCTAGGCTGTGGCCAATCAGGGTCAGCTGCTCGTCGGCGCCCAGGATCCCCTGCCCCACGATGCGGTCGAGTTTGTCAGCCAGTCCCTGGGCCGCACCGTCGAAGTCGCTTGAGGATTCGAACTCAAAGACATGGCCGGCCCCGTGACCCTGGGCGGCCATGTACAGGCGCATGGGCGCCAGACTACCGGCTTTCACCGCTGTGCCGTGCAGGTAAACCACCGGCCGGCCGACGGACAATCGCTTGGTGCAGGCAGTCTTGCTACCTAGCCAAGACAGTCCCATCAGAAACAAGCCCGAACCAAACTCCCAGGGTATGTCGTAGACCTCGGGCAATAACGCAAGCCCTCTGGGATTTTCCATCCGGCACCTCCTGTCATAGTTTGTATTACAAAATATGACATTCGATGACAGCTGTCAACGATTTTCTTGCAAACTTTTTTGGCGGGCGTCGAAACAGGCTGGGCAAGTAAACAATAAGGGCCGGCCGTCGCTGCCTAAACCCATGTGGGCCGGCTCGGAGGGAAACAGGTCCTGGCCGCAATCGCCGCAAACCGCTCGCCGGCCGATGATCACCGGCTGCCAGGCTACCGGCATTTCTTCTTCCGGAGGGTAGGCCGAGACATCGGCTTTGCGAGGAGTCGGCGCCCGGCCTTCGGCTAAGACCTCGGCAATGTTCAGACTTTGGTCCAACACCCCACCGACCAGCTTGTCCGACTCCTCCAGGACAATCCGGATTAGGTTCGAGACGGGGATGCGCAGGGCCTCGGCCCGGCCGACCACCTGCTGGTAAAGCGTGGGCGTAATACGAGTCTGGATCAGACAGTCTTTGCGCTCGGTTTCTTTTGGACTGCGCTTGTTTTTTTTCTTCTTGTCCACGCTCATAACGACTCCCGTTTTGGCTTACACCGTATGACACGGTATTACAATAATCACAGGTGGTCAAGGGTCCTGGCCAGCCAATTTCGAAAAACATCTGATTTTCTCTGGCTTTCGGAAGAATAGTCGTGTATACATATTCCCAATGTTGATGTTGGGCTCCTCGACCCATGGTGGGTTGTATCGCCCCACCCACCAAAATGAAGAGGTTGCGGTATGTCTGAAGAATCCCCGAGTAGTGTCTCTTTTTCTGATTTTTCCCTGAATGACAGATTATTGGAAGCTATCGAAGGGCTCGGTTTCGAGACCCCAACTCCGATCCAAGCCCAGGCCATCCCCTTTTTACAACAGGGCCGTGATTTAATCGGCCAAGCTCAAACCGGGACCGGCAAGACGGCTGCCTTTGGTTTGCCGTTGCTGGGGCAAATCGACACCTCCCGCAGAAACACCCAGGCCCTGATTTTGGCCCCCACCCGGGAGTTGGCCATACAGGTCGCCCGGGCCCTGAAGCAATTTGCGGCCAAGATGCCCGGCCTGCTGGTGACTCCCATCTATGGGGGACAAGAGTACGGAACCCAGCTCAAAGCCTTGCGCAAAGGCTCCCACATCGTTGTCGGCACCCCGGGGCGGGTGATGGATCACATACGCCGGGGTAGTTTGAAGCTCGATGGCCTAAAAACCATGGTGCTAGACGAGGCCGACGAGATGCTCAGCATGGGCTTCGTCGAAGACATCGAGTGGGTGCTAGGCCACTGTCCCGATGAACGTCAAACCATCCTTTTTTCGGCTACCATGCCTTCGCGCATCCGCAGCATCGCCAAAAAATATATGCAGGATCCGCAACAAGTCATCATCGAAAAGCGAACCAGTGCCGCCACCACCATCCGCCAACGACACTGGGTGGTCGCGGGTCTCAACAAGCTCGACGCCTTGTCTCGCATTCTCGAAGCCGAGACCCTGGATGCCGTGCTCATTTTTGTGCGCACCAAGGCCTCCACGGTGGTGCTGGCCGAGCAACTGGCCGAACGCCATCTCAAAGCCGCCGCCTTACACGGCGACATGCCCCAGTCCATGCGCGAGCACACAGTCAAGCGCCTGGAGAGAGGTCAAGTCGATCTGCTGGTGGCAACCGATGTGGCCGCCCGGGGGCTCGACATCGAACGCTTCAGTCACGTGGTCAACTACGACATGCCCGGCGATCCCGAAGCCTATGTGCACCGCATTGGTCGCACCGGCCGAGCCGGGCGTGTGGGCAATGCCATTTCTTTTGTGGTCCCCCGCGAGCGTTACTTGCTCCGCGGTATCGAGCGCATAACCAAACAGCCCATCGAAGCCATGAAACTACCCAGCGCCGACCAACTCAACCGCAAACGCATCACGGATTTCAAACAGAGTATTAACCAAATCGTGACCGAAGGCGAGTTGGATCCTTTTATCGGCATCCTGCGCGAGCTATGCGAAGAAGAATCCCTCGATCCGCTTGAAATGGCTGCCGCCTTGGCCCAAAAAGCCCAAGGCAAGGTGCCCCTGCTGGTAAGAGACATCGTGGTTCCCACCCGCAAGCCCGATCGACCCCGCTCTGGTTCAGCAAGGCCTCAGCGAGTAAGACCAGAGCAAGGCATGGCCCGTTATCGTCTGGCAGTCGGTCTCGATCAAGGCGCCATGCCCAGTCACATCGTCGGCGCCATTGCCAACTCATCCGGTCTGCAAGGCCGGCACATCGGTCGCATCACTATCAACCAGGACCACAGCCTAGTCGATTTGCCCGAGGGTATGCCCAACGAAATCTTTCAACTCCTCAAAAAAATCAGGGTCTGCCAAATCCCCATGGATCTCAGCCTGGTCTCAGACAAATCCACAACACCCGACCGCAAATCCTTCGGCCCCAAAAACCACGCCAAACGCACAGCCTTCGATCCCAAAAGCCGCAGCCACCAAAAAACCCGCAACCATAAGCGTCGGGTGGCTGGTAAGAGATAAGATTTCGGACCTATTCACTTCTGTGATTCTTTAGCCAGGTTTCTGATTCCCGCAAACGCCTTTTTCCTTGAATTGAAGGCTCCGTCTTGAAGCTATCGCGGGCTTGGCGAACTAGTTGGATGGCCTTTTTTCGGTCTCCGCCTGTTTTCCACTGAATTTTAGCCAGGTTGAATTGTATGAGAGAGAGAGTTCCCCTGTCCTCTCCTATGCACTTGTCAGTCCCGCAATTGGAAAGGGCATGCTCAAAAAGAGATTTCGCCTCGGCATCTTTCTTCTGGTGCAATTTAACTAGGGCCATGCCAGACAGCGAATCAGACAAAAGTGGGTGCTTGGGGCCATGAATTTTTTGATAGAGGTTCTTGCTCTGCTCGAAGTGGCTAAGCGCTTGGCCAAACTTGCCTTTTTCCAATAGCACCATTCCGATGAGACCATGAGTAAATGCTACTTGTTGATGTTCCAAGCCGACGGCTTTTTCCATTTTCTGTAGTGCCGCCTCAAAATGGGCAAGTGCGCGATCATACTCGCCCATTTCGTAAAACACTTGTCCAATGCTCTTCAAGTTGATCGCCACCTTGAGGTGATCGGGACCCAAGGATTTTTCCCGTATTTCCAGTGCCTTCTCGTAGTGAACGAGCGCCTGGGCATACGCGCCCTTTTCGATCATCACGCTGCCGATGTTACCATAAGAGATGGCAACATTTGGATGCTCGGCGCCAAAAGATTTTTCCAATATGTTCAGTGCTTGTTGGTAATGCTTGAGTGCCCGGTCGAAATCCCCTAATTTAAAGTGAGTCAGTCCAATGTTAAATAGACTAGTTGCCACTTTCGGATGATCGCTTCTCAAGGTACTTCGCCGAATTTTGAGAGCCTTGGTGAGAAAGGAAAGACTTATCTGGAACTCTTCCTTTGCGATTAAGGTAGTTCCCATATTATTTAGAGAATTGGCTATTTTCGGATGTTCGCTGCCCAGGATATTTTCGAGTATCTTTAGTGATTGCTCATAGTAGTTGAGCGCCTGGTCGTAATCACCCTTTCCATAGAAAACGAGCCCAATGTTGTGGAGTAAAGAACCAACTTTCAGATGCTCCTGACCCAGAACTCCCGCAAAAACTCGTTTGGCCTGCTCGTAGTGGCTAAGAGCGCGATCGTAATCTCCTTTTCGGTAGAATACATTTCCTGTGTTGTTAAGCCACTGTGCCTTGAGAACACCCCTATCTCCAAGACGGGCCAGGGCTGCTTTCGCACGTTTTATTACTGGTTCCACTTCACTAAGACGGATCATCCTATCGCCAATCACCAAAATCAGAAGATTGTATGCCTCGACTCTGAGCACATCGTGCTTGGCCTCATCGGCAAGCAAACTGCACTCTTCCAGTATTTCTATAGCCTTTTCGTACTGAGCAGTGAGCCGAAATAGATCGGCCAACAATAACAGGCTTTCGGCCTCGACGGCTGGATAGTCTGGTTCTTTCGCTTTCTCCCGAGTCTTTTGGGCAAGCGTCAGGCCTTCTTGGTACTTTCCTGACATTTTTTGTGCGCTTATTTGGTCCAGGGTTTTTCTGATGGCTTCGACCTTTTTTCTCTGGGCAGGATCTTCCGGCGGCGGGACGGCGGCGGTCAGGGCCTTGATGTCAGCACAAGCACGAATAGGGGTAAGTCCCAAGGCGGCCGGTACGGATTGGTCGACAGTTTTGTTGTCGGCATGGCGGGCAAACAGGGTAACCAAGGCGTTGAATTCGGAAAGACGGCGCTGGAGGCAATCCGTTCTCAACATCATGATCTTTTCTGGTTGCTGGTTTTGGATACGGGTGGCTTGGCAAGAAGAGGCGCTCATGGCAACCCAGTCTTGGGCATATTGATCCAGGATTTTCTCGACCCGTTGGTAGGTGTCTTGGGCATAGTGGCGGCTGGTCTTGGCAAAACCATGCCTGATTCTATTTTTTTGTTCAGGATTCCAGACTCCGGCCAGCTTCTCCTGGGCGCCCAGGCAAAGGCCGACCTTCAGATAGCGATTTACCGCCAGGCTGCCCCCAATCCCCAGAACCAGAATCGCAACCACCGCGGCCAGGTACCAGCGTCGTTTCTTGCGCCGGCTGCGTTCGCTCAGTCGAAGCAAGTCCCTCTCGGGCTCCGTCAGATTGAGCTCTCCTTCTTTGGCCCGGACGATCTCCAAACGACTCGGCGCCATGAGCAAACCGAACTTTTGGTAATTGACCAGTTCCTGGCGCAGCAGCTCTCGGGCTTTTTTTAAATCCCGATCCTTCTCTTCGATCCATTGGCCAATTTCTTCAATCAGACATTCATGACTAAGTTCGTAACTGTCTTCTTCGCCGATGAGTTTTCGAACCAGACGGGCATGGACCAGTGCCCGCAAGACCTTGTCAGTGAACTTCTCGGTTTTGCCCAGCTCTTGGGCAATGGCGGAAATCGTGATCACGCCTTTGGTGCCCAAGGAAGTCACCATCGCCTTTAGCACTTCCTGGCTGGCGCCGCGATTAGTTCCTGCCTGCTTGTTTAAGAATTTCTCAAGGTATGCGCCCAGGATGCCCTGCACTCCACCCAGGCGTTGGTAATGCTTGGCGGTAAACTCGGTCTCGCCTTCCGCCAATTCATCATAGAGTCGATCACACAAAATCTGCAGTTGCGGCGGCTCGGAGTCGGTGGCGCCCAGGTCGACCAGCATTTGTTCGATCAGGCCCTCTTGGTAACTTAACCCGGCCAATCGGGCCGGCTCTTCGATAGCGCGAGCCATGCCCGTGGGGGTCAGATTGTCCAGAGCAAATTCGTGATGATAGATATCGGCAATCGCGGTTTTGAACTCGGACAGATTGTGTAAAAAGTCATGACGCAAAGACAGAACAAATCTTAGGTTTAGGGTCTTGTCCCTGACCATCTCGCCCAACAGAGAGGAAAATTCACGGCGAACTTTTTTTGAAAAGCGAATGAAAAACTCTTCGAACTGGTCTAGGATAATCACCAAGGGCCGGTCCAGTTTTTGGGCGATGTCTTTTAGAAAAACGGAGAGTCGAGAAGACAAGGGTCGCTCTAAAAAAGCGACATCTTGCTCTTGGCCTAGAAATTCTAAGCAGGCCAGGCGAATCTCTTGTTCGGGATCTTTTATCGCCCGGCAAACGATGACGACATAACCTTCCTTCTTTAGGCTTGGGATCACACCAGCGTTGAGCAGGGAAGTCTTGCCCGCCCCGGAGGGAGCATGCAATAGAATCAGACGGTTCGACACCACCAGGCTATACAGTTTCCTGGCTTCTTCGTCCCGGCCAAAGAAAATGTCCTGATCCTGTTCCTCGAAGTAGCTCAGGAATTTATAAGGACGTTTCGATCCCTTGGCGTCCTGTGCCAGCACCAATCGGTCTCTTGATATTGACTCTGAGATTTCTTGATCCTGATTCTTGTTCTGGGTCGTTTGCTTGAGGTGTTCGGCAAAGCGCAATTCGTCGGTCGCATAAAGTTTCAAGCCTCGATTCGCCCACAGGCCGCGCAGGTAGGGCGCCACTTTGGCGGAGATTCCTATGCTTTTAACCGCGGAAGCCTCTCGTCCTTTGCTCAGATGCCGATACAAACGTTTGAAGTCACTCGAGTTCCATCGATGACCCACGAACAAGAGTTGGCGGGTGGCCAAGGCGGCGTGCAACTCGGCTGTGGCCATGGGCAGTTGGCCCAGGCGCTCTTCCTGGTCCTCTTCCGTGATCGCCAGGCTGCGTCGATCCTCGCAATCACCAAAGATCTTAATCAGCCCCACTTGATCAACTTCAAGCTCACCCAGCTCGGTGCAGTCAAATCCCACAAATTTTTTGACCCGGCGTCCGGCTTTGACAAAAGCCTTTTCCAGGCTTCCGTCAATCTCGCTGCTTAGCACCAGATCGAAAGGCAGGTTTGCCAATTCCCGCAAAACCGGCGGCGGCGCAGGGTCGTAGCCAGCTGCTAGCTTGATTAGCGTTGCTTCCAGTTCACTGCGATCCCGCTCGATCTCAAAGATGGCCGCGGCCTGGGAGAGCTCAGAGCGTCTACCCGCCACCCCCAATTCGGTCATCAAATTTTTGCTCATTTGCTCGCGCAGGCTCATCGCCCCGCTACTGCTGAATTCCCCGCCCAAGACCAGTAGGCATTTTCTTTCAGTGATCGCCCGGGCCAAGCTGGGATAAACCTTCGCCTCCAGATGTTTCTTGCGAACTTGTGCTATCTCGCCCTCGTCCCAAAGAACTCGGACCAGGTCAAGATCTTGGGCATTGGCTGGCAAACGATCCGCTTTTAGCCGCACGGCCTGGCTATCAAGACCACGAGTCTCGCGCCAGGTTTTCCAACTGGCGAGAATTTCGTCGCCTTCGGCTAGCTCCTCAATCCGGGTGGCAAGATTGACCGCATGGCCATGGACATCGAATTGTGCTTCCCTTTTCTCAACGATGGCCGAGCCCAGATGAACCCCTATCCGCATGGACAATTTTTCAGCCAGGGGAACCTTAAGGTTGTCGTCTCGCAAGGCCCGCTGCATAGCCATGGCACAGGCCAGGGCTTTCTTCGGTTTGGCAAAAGTTGCCAAGATGGAATCACCGATTATTTTAATCAAGCTGCCGTCGTATTTCTTCAATTGAGTTTCAAGCAGATCAAAATGCTTGCGCACCAACTGCCGCGTGAATTCATCACCTAACTTCTGATAGAGCTTGGTCGAACCGACCAGGTCGGTAAGCAAGATAGCCAGCGTCTTTTGCCCCGGAGCTTTTGGTCCAGGTGGCTGCTCATCAAATTTCGACACGGCAATCCTTATTACAAAATTACAAATGTTGATTGGAGAACTTACTAGAGTGTAAGTATAGCAAAATTATTCTGACACTAAAACTTTGCTGGACGCGGAGCCATAGACTTCCCGTTCCCTTAGCGGGAGACTTGAAGAACTTTCGAACCGCTACGCTGCATCAGATTGAAGTGCTGATCGTAGGTGATAACCGTTGCGCCTTCGCGAATAGACAAGGCCGCAATCCAGATATCGTTGGTAGGAACCGGCGTCCCGGCCCGGCGCAAGTCGGTGACCAGTTCAGCATAGTAGTGAGAAGACTCGTCATCAACATCGAAAACCCGAACCACCGGATTGTCTAGAAAAGCCTGCAGTTCATTCTCGTTACGCTCCGGGTCGCTTCCCCCAAGAAAACCGGTTCGCAATTCGCCCAGCACAATGCTGGGCACTCCTACCAGCCGCGCCGATGCTATCAGCTTACTCGCCTGAGGATCCCCTCGCTTAAAGTGACTGTAGGCTGAAGTATCCAGACATATCCTCATTTGTCCCAGAGCTCCTGATCAATTTGACCAAAGCTTTTTGTGGCCTCCTCAAAGGCAT
>JAUVBB010000313.1 GCA_030591445.1 Deltaproteobacteria bacterium
AGTCGGGATCCAGACAATCGGCCAGGCCGTCGCCATCGTCATCAACCAGATCGCCGCAGTTGGTCTCGGACTCACCGGTGCCACAGCCGGCATAACCAGCGCAGTCGGTATCGTCACAGTCAACCAAGCCGTCAGTGTCGTTGTCGATGCCGTCGCCGCAATTGCTCTCGCGATCGGGCAACTGGCAGCCGGCATAGGAGCTACAGTCAGGATCGGCACAGTCGATGGCCCCGTCGGTATCATTGTCAACACCGTCGGCACAATTGGTCTCGGTGGTAGGACCGCTGCAACCGGCATAGCTGGCGCAATCGGGGTCGGCGCAATCGATGGCCCCGTCGGCGTCATTGTCAATGCCGTCGGCGCAAAGGGTCTCGGTGGTCGGACCAGCGCAACCGGCATAGGCAGCACAATCGCTGTCGGCACAATCAACCAAGCCGTCGGCGTCATTGTCCAGGCCGTCGGCGCAGTGGGACTCTCTCTGGCCGGCACAACCGGCATAGGCGGCGCAATCGGGATCCAGACAATCGATCAGGCCGTCGGCATCTTCGTCTAGGCCATTGGCGCAATTGGTTTCGGTCTGCCCACCCGTGCATACCGGGCTGGCCAGGCATTGGGCATCAGCACAGTCGATGGCCCCGTCCCCGTCATCGTCTATACCATTGTTGCAAATTTCCATTACATTTTCAGTTCCACCACCACAATCCATAAGCGCACCCTGTGAAAATATGGCAGCAACAATCAAAAATAAATATGCCCGTTTCATCCTTCAACCTCCTCGTTCATTAACACCAACTGCCGGTTTGTAGGATCTGTCTCTACAATTGATCCCGTTTGACCACATTTGACCACAAACGATCTGGCTATGGCTACACTGGCTCCCCGATTATGTCAAGCCCCTTTGTTGCCGCGGCATGTCATTCGGGAACTCACTCGAATTGTATTTCAGAGAAAATAATGCTAATTAAATATTACTGATGCATTTTATCCCCGCCGTGTGCGTCAGAACCAATAAGGAGGTATAGCATGAAACGACTGCACTTTTTGCTAATATCCTTGCTAATCACAGGCTTGTCGGCAACAGCCTTGACCCAAACACCGGGCTCGAATTTCAAATCCAAGTGGGCCAAGCTAAGTAAAAATTCGGCCGGCATTTTTAAAGTCAGCGCCCGGCCGGGCGAGGACATCCCGGAAGCTACCTTGAATATCTCCTTTGGACCAGGTTCGCTCATCTCAGTGGCGCGGGGCAAGCAAGGTCCGCCCAAAGACATGTTGGAAGAAAGTGATATTATTGGGGTGGTCAATCGAAACCTGCGGGTGGTGAAGTTCTGCTATTGCCGGGCCCTGAAAGCCGACCCAGAGTTCGAAGGCGACGCCATCGTGGGCATGAAAATCAAGACCGACGGCAAGGTCAGTAAGGTCGAAATCGAGCCTAGCGACATCTCCAATCACAAATTCGGCAAATGTCTGGGCCCGCGGGTAGCCAAATGGAAATTCCCGCGCTACTCGGGCAAGAAAGAAGACGGCCTCACCGTCAAATCCATCGGCTACGAATTCCCCCTCTCCTTCAACCAAGCCCGTTAATCTATCAGAGCAACAGACTCCGATTTTTTATGTGCCGCCTTGGCTTCGGCGTTGAGCTCGGCAAAGCGACCCTCGTACTTGGGGGAGAAATGGAAGACCACCAGACGCTTGACGCCGGCCGAGCGAGCCAACTCGCTGGCCTGCTGGGCGGTCAAGTGGTAGGTTTCTTGGGCCCGCGCCAGGTCCTCGTGCAAAAAAGCGCCTTCGCAATAGAGCAGGTCGACCGCGCGGGCCAATTCGACTATCTTGCCCGAGTTTTCGGCGTTGCCCAGGGCATCGGCAACATAGGTCAGTTTGCGGCCGCGAGTGATGATGAGCAATTTGTCAGCCAAGGGGGCCGCGTCCCAGTCCTGGCCATCGATCGAGATAGTCTTAGCCTGCGCCCGACCCTTGCGCACCCAGCCTTTGAGCTCGTTGAGCCAAGGACCGGGCCGAAGTCCCGTGCTATCGAGCTGCACCGGATCGATGTTGTAAAAGTCGCTCTCGGCAACCGAAAACGCCAAAGAGGGGGTACGGTGGTCAAGCACCGCGCCCCGCACGGAGACCAGTTCATCCTCATAAAGAAACTCCGACTTGGGCAGGCGACGGCTGTCTGACCGGCGAAAGCGAGTGCGGCATAAAAACTCGGTTACCGAGACCCGCTCGCCGTCCCATTCCCGCACCTCGAACACCAATCTTTGCCGCTTGACCAGGTTCCAAGTGTAGCCCATCAGCTTGCCCTGCACACAGCGGGTGATTCCCGGGGGCCCATAGACCCTCACCCGGCGACCGCGGCCCAGATGCAAACGCAAGAGGTGCTCAAAGCCAATAAAGTGATCGATGTGGGCATGAGAGACAAACACATCGCTTACCCGCAAGATCTCTGCCGGCGCAAGCGCAGTCAGGCTGCCGCAGTCGAACAACAGGGCCCGCTTCTGTCGTAGCAAATCTACGAAGAGCGCCGGGTCCCCTTTCTGTCCGTTGACCAATTTGGGGAGAAAAGAAGTCTTCATACGCGGTGGCTGCTCAATCCTCGTCTTTTGCCCCGGCCAAACACACTTCGAAACCGGCGCCAAAACCATCGCCAAATTCCTGGGCGACTTCCTCGTCGGCAAGCAGGCGGATGGAACCACCGAAGAGCCGTAGGATGTCGCTGCATATCGACAGGCCCAGACCGGTTCCCCGATCGCTGGCTTTGGTGGTAAAAAAGGGCTCAAAGAGTCGTTCGCGCGCATCAGCGGGAACACCCCCGCCAGTGTCAGCCACTCGCACTCTTATGCCATCATCACTGGGCGCCAGCCGAAAAATCACGCTGCCTTCCTTGCGCTCTTCCAATTCATCGAGGGCATTGCCCAGCAAGTTGGCCATCACCTGCTGCAGGTGGCCGACGTTGCCCCGCACCTGGGAAAGATTCTCCGTCGGCCCTTCCAGCAGGACCTTGATGCGAAGTTTTCGGGCCCGCTCGTGGAACAACTCCATGGCACTGCGAATCGGCACCAGCAAGTCGACGTTCTGCACCCCGAATTTGGCCGACCGGGAATATTGGCGCAAGGAGGCCAGAATTCCTTCCATGTGAATGGCCTGCTCTTCAATCATGCGCACCTTGGGCTCGATGAAAGACTCTTCCGGGAACTTGCGCCGCAGAATTTGCGCGAAAGCCTTGATGCCCAGCAGGGGCTGGCTCAATTCATGCGCAACCACTGCCACCATTTTGCCCATCTCGGCAAGTTTGGCCAGTTGAAACACTTCTTGGCGGGCCCGCTTGAGATCTTCCTGCAACTGTTCGATTTGATCTTTCTCGCTGGTCATTTCCACAAGTCCTTTGCGTTCACTTTCAAATTTGGTGGCCGAGTATCCACTTTGATCAAACCCGACTCCTTGCTATTGGTGTTGCCGGCCGAGTCGGTTACGCTCACTACCAAGCGGTTGGAACCTTCCCGCAAGGGAACCCGCAAGCTGAACTTCCCCGTGGGATCGGCCCGCACCAGAATACCGTTGACCATGACCAAGGAGCCGGCCGAGGTCTTGCCCACGACGGTGGTTTTTGTTTGGTCTAATTTTCGCGGCGGCCACTTGACCTGTAGTGCCACCGAAGTGGGAATGGCCAGCACCCGGGACGGAGCCTTGTCCGGAAGCACCACCGAACGCTTGCCTTTGCGCACGACGACCTCTTTGCCCTTGGCCTTCAGTTTGACCTTACCGACCCGAGTATCGACGATAACGGTGCCCTTGCCATCATTGGAAAGACTGAATTCGCCTCGATTGGCGGATGCCACCGCATCGGAACCTTGGGAGTGGAACTGGTACTCAGTGGCACTGTCGTGGGACAAGTCCGCGGTAATTTGACCGGCGCCAACCTTGAAAGTGGAGACCTCCACCAACTCTTTGCCCATGACAAAATTGGTATTGGGGCTGACCACCACGGTGGAGCCACCACGTACATGCACGCTCGCCTCGGAAAACAGGCTGGTACGAATTTCATCGCCTTCGAACAAATGCTGACCTACTTTGACCTTAACCCAACGATTGGAGTCGCTCTTTCTGACTTCCACCTGTCCCACGGTCGCGCCGATGCGCGCAGTATGGATCACATGCTCGACCGGTACCGGCGGCGGAACCAGCACGTTCAACACGGCCAGGCCCGCAAACAGCAGCAAGCCCATAACCAAAAGCAGCAGTCCGATCTTTTTGCTCATATGCAACAGTCCTTGTTAGCCTGCACTATCTTATCCAAGGCACGGGCGACTACGCAAGCGGAATGGCAGCGGTACTCTTACCGGCCCGGGATTTGACGTCCGGGGGCAAACGAAAAACGACCTCCGTCCCCTGTCCCTCCGTGCTATGGACCGACACCTCGCCACCGTGCTCCTTGACGATTTGGTAGACCTCGGACAAACCCAAACCGGCACCTTTCCAATTGTCTTTGGTGGTAAAAAACGGCTCGAACACCCGATCGATGTTTTCTCGATGAATGCCGCGGCCGGTGTCCTTAACCCGGATGACCGCCCAGCGGCCGTTGCGTTCGGTGCACAAGGTCAGCTGACCGCCGTCGGGCATCATGGCCGTCTCGGCATTGAGCAGCACGTTGATCACCGCCCGTTGCAATTGGCCTTCGTTGCCCATCACCCGGGGCGTATCGCTGCCAAAATTGCGCTCGATTTGGATGCGTTGGCTGCGCAGTTTCTGGGTCATGAGATCGGCCGCCAAACCCACCACCCGTTCCAAGCGCATGGGTTCGCGATGCTCAAAGCTTTGCTGTTCGGAGAAGCGCAATAAATTGTCGGTAATGCCCTTGCAACGTTTGGCCTCTTCTTCAATGCGTTCCAGAAAACGCCGATCGGGGTCGTCTTCCGGTTTTTTTCTGAGCAGTAACTGGGTCAGACCCAAGATCCCGCCCACCGGATTGTTGAATTCATGGGCCACCCCGGCGCCCAGGTCGCCAATGGCACTGAGTTTTCCCGACTCGAGCACCGAGGCTTGAATTCGCTTCAACTCCGAGGCCCGGAGCTCGGCGTCGTCACGCAGATCTTGCATCTGGCTGAGCATGCGCTTGACCCCTCGTTCGAGCCAGAGCACGGAGGCCAGGATCACGAGAGCCACCAGCATCCAGGCGGCCCACACCCACAGGGGCAAACGCCAACCCAGCGACAACAGAGGCAAAAGCTGGCGTTGGACCACCACCGCCCAATCCATAAAATCCAATTGCTGAAAAGCCGCCACCTGCGACTCGCCGGCCTCATCCATCCACCGGGCTTTTCCCTGTCGATTGCCGCGCAGGAAGGCCGCCACTGCCGGGTGGGAGTCAACCAACTCCCGCTTCAGAAAACGGTCTCCGTCCGGATGCATCACGATGCGACCACCGCCGTCGACCACGAACATGGTGAATTCAGGCCCCACCATCCCAGCCGACACCATCCGGTGGACCTTTCGCAGCGAACGCTCAAAGGCCAGGATCCAGGGCTTGCGGCCGTCTCCCGCCGGCACCACCAGCGCCCCGGCAATCATGGCCACGTTTTTACGTTGGTTGATATAAGCATCGGAAAAGGCTCGGCCGCCTTCGCGGGCCGCTTCGATGGGCACAAAGCCCAGAAACTGGCCCATGTCGGTCTCATTCACTGGCAAGCGACCAGCGGTTTCGGTCCCTGCTTTGATCTGCTCGGTACGTAAAAAAACCGGCTCAACCACGGCCTGGTTCTCCCCGTCGAGCAAGGCCACGACGTCCAGGTCTTCTTCCTGCTTATACAGCAAGCGCAGCACCCCGATAGTCTCCTCGGGGGACAGAGAGGGCAAATCAAATAGCTCCTTGCCCAGGCGGAAGGAATGCATGGTACCGGTCAATTCCCGGGTCAACAACCAGGCGGTGGCCCGCGCCAGTTGCTCGTCCTGCTCGCCCGAATCCTCGGGCGGAGAAGCAAAATGCACTGCCAAGACTCCCACCACAATCGGCAACACGGCAGCGGTGAGAACCAGCAGAACGACATGCCGGCGCAAATTCATCCTTTTTGCATTCCTTCCCGGAACAGATAA
The DNA here is from genome assembly GCA_030591445.1 of Deltaproteobacteria bacterium. Lineage (GTDB taxonomy): Bacteria > Myxococcota > B64-G9 > B64-G9 > B64-G9 > JAUVBB01. The sequence continues at coordinate 6,088 of JAUVBB010000313.1, forward strand.
GTACCAATAATTCAAGCCTAGCACGCTGCCGCGTGGGGGGCAAATACCCTGTCTTCTTATTGACTTCCGGGCGAAGTCCCGGCGGCGGGCAGCAGGTCGGCTGGGGGGTCTTGCTCGATGCGGTTGCGGCCTTTTCGTTTGGCGCCATACATGGCCATATCGGCGGCATCAATGAGCCGCTCCCCCGAAGCGATGTTGACATCGGGCACCCCAACAATGCCGATGCTGACGGTGATTCGGCCCAAGGGCAAATTGGTAAACTTTCCCTGGGCACAGGAAGAAAGAATGCGATTGGCCGGCACCAGGCCCGCTTGCTTGTCGGTCTCGGGCAGCAAAATGACAAACTCTTCCCCACCCCAGCGAGCAGCGGTATCAACCTGGCGGGTACTGTCTTTAATGATCACGGCCAGGTCTTTGAGCACTTGATCGCCGGCCCGATGGCCGAACTCGTCGTTGACCTCCTTGAAGAAATCAATGTCGACCATCAGGCAGGTCAGGGGCGAGCCGTAACGTTTCATGCGAATGAACTCGGTCTCGACGATGGTCTCAAAGCGCCTACGGTTGAACATGCCGGTGAGGGGATCGGTCACCGCCATAAACTCAACCCGATCCAGCATTACTTGCAGCTCACCATTGCGTGCCCGTAACTCGTCTTGCAGCGACTTGTTGCGTAGACAGGCGTAAATACGCGCGTGCAATTCCATATCACTGTATGGTTTGGGCAAGTAGTCATCGGCCCCCACGCGGAATCCGGCCACCTTGTCTTCGGTACTGGATTTGGCCGTGAGCATAATGATGGGAATGATGCGCGTGTCGTCATTGCCTTTGAGCCAACGGCAAACTTCGGCACCGTTGATATCGGGAAGTTGCAGGTCGAGCAAGACGCAGTCGACCTCCTGGGTTTTGGCCACCCGCAAAGCCTTGGTGCCTTCCTCCACCCAGATAACCTCGTAGCCGCATTCTTCTAAAAACTTCTTGGTCAGCCGGGCCTCGGCGCGGTTGTCTTCCACCAGCAAAATCAGGGCCGGATCTTTCTTGGGCTCAATCATGGGGCTCCTTCGACTCGGGCTCACTCACTTGATCTACGGTTCCTCGAAACGAGCCCTGGGCTAATCGAACCGCAATCGAGTCACCGATGGCCAACTCGCTGGAATGATGTACCACCCGACCGTCGGCCCGACTCACCACCGAGTAGCCGCGGGCCAGCACCGACAAGGGGTTCAATTTGGAAAGCATGGCTCGCCCGCTGTCTAGCTGAAGCCGGCGCTCACGCAAACTGGCATCGAGGGCACGATGCAGGCGCCGGTTGCCATTGTCGAGCCGGCTGCGTGCCAGCGACAAGGTCGGCCGGGGGTCATGGGCAGCTAGTTCCAAGCGTCGATCGCCGAGCGCACGGCGCGCGTGCGCCAAACGCCCGGCCAAGGCCGTCTGGCCGGAACGAACGATGTCGTCCAGGCGCATCCGATGAGCCGCCAGCACCCACCTGGGATCACGCATTCGATGGCTCATCTCGGCCAAGTGCCGCCTGGCCTCGACCAGGCGCAGACGCAAGCCGCGCGCCAGCGCCTCGCTACGTCGTGCCCATTGCTCGCGCAACTGCTCTCGATCCGGTACCACCATCTCGGCCGCGGCCGTGGGCGTAGGCGCACGCACATCGGCGGCCAGATCGCTCAGCACCAGATCGATCTCATGACCCACAGCACTGATGACCGGCACCGATGAGGCCACCACGGCACGGACCACCTCTTCTTCATTGAAGGCCCACAAATCTTCCAGGGAACCGCCGCCACGGCCCACAATCAGGACATCGCATTCACCACCGTCTCCCAGCCGCTCGATACCCCGCACGATTTCTGCCGCCGCGCCGGCACCTTGTACCCGCGCCGGATAGATAAGGACCGGCACCGAGGGAAAACGCTGGTCGAGGATTTTCAAGATATCGCGGATGGCCGCACCGGTGGGACTGGTCACCACGCCGATGCCCTTAGGCAGCAAGGGCAAGGGCCGCTTGCGTTCCGGGGCAAACAAGCCTTCTTCGGTCAATTTCGCCTTGAGCCGCAAAAAACGCTGGCCCAACAAACCGGCCCCCCGGGCGGTCATGCTTTCGACCACCAACTGAGCACGACCCCGGGCTTGGTAGAGGGTGAGTCGGCCCAAGCACTCAACCTCTTCGCCCTCGGCCGGCAAAGCACCGGCCCGATTCACCGCCTGGCGAAACATCACCGCCGGAAAGGAGGTCCGCTCGTCCTTGAGCGAAAAATAGGCATGCCCCGAAGCCGCCACGCTCAGGCCGGAAAGCTCACCGCTCACCCGCACCAAACCGAAACGCTCCTCTAGCAAAGACCGCACGCGCACCGCCAACTCTGATACGCTGAAAACCTCTGCCGAAGACGCAAACAAATCTTGGCCCGAATAATGACCCATGCTTATCTCCTGGAGACAGATATAACATAGGGCTGCGCTTGACAGAAACGCAAATTTCGGCCAAGGGATGGGCATGATCTCTGGCTCCCTCACTGTTTGGATGTATTTGCTCACGGCGGCGGCTGGGCCGATGAGCTTGGCCGAACGAGTCGAATCCCTGCGCCAGCGTTTGCACCCATCGGTGCCGGCCGAACGTTTTCTGGCCCCGGGGAAAGATGCCGATGCTTTGCGCATCGAATTCGGGCCGGCACGCGGCAAGGCGCAGGGAGACATCCGGCTGCAGCAAACGCCAGTGTCTTTGTCCGGAGAACG
>JAUVBB010000115.1 GCA_030591445.1 Deltaproteobacteria bacterium
CCAACAAAGGTCATTTTTTGGGCCAAGACCAGGTACCCAGCCCCGAGCAAGTGGCCGCCAACTTTTCGGCCATCTGTGATTTGCAAAAGGCCAAAGAGTATCCCGACGCCATGTCGTCTCTGGCCGACCAGTGGAAGGAGTAAGCATGGCTACCGGGATCAAAGACAAGGTCGCCATTATCGGTATGGGTTGCAGTCGCTTCGGCGAACGCTGGGACACCGGAGCCGAAGGGCTCATGGTAGAAGCCTTTGAAGAATGCTGCCAAGATGCCGATCTCGGCCGTGATGACATCGAAGCGGCCTGGCTGTCGACCTGCTTCGACGAAGGCAGTGTGGGCAAGAGCGCCCTGCCCTTAGCCCAAACCCTCCGGCTGCCCTTCATACCCGTGACCCGCACCGAGAATTACTGCGCCAGTGGCACCGAAGCCTTCCGTGGTGCCGTCTATGCCGTGGCCTCCGGCGCATGTGATGTCGCCCTGGCCATGGGGGTAGAGAAGCTGAAAGACACCGGCTATGGCGGCTTGCCCGATTTTGCCACCTGGGCCGGCGTGCTCAACAGCCTCTGGTACCCAAACCTTTCGGCCCCCGGCGCCTTTGCCCAACTAGCCGGCGCCTATGCCGCCAAATGGAACATTCCCATCGATGAACTAAAACAGGCCATGGCCCATATCTCGGTCAAGAGCCACGCCAACGCCATCCAAAACGAAAAAGCCCACCTGCACCGAGAGATCTCCATCGACAAAGTCTTATCCGCCCCGATGGTAGCCTCTCCCTTAGGCTTATACGACTGCTGCGGCGTCAGTGACGGTGCCGCCTGTGCCCTGGTTACCAGCGTTGAAAAGGCCCAGTCCCTGGGCAAAAAAGACCTGGTTAGCGTAAAATCGCTGCAACTAGCCCTGTCCAGCGGCGAAGAAATGGGCTTCGACGAATGGGACGGCGACCACTTCATGACCACCGAAATTTGCTCACGCCGCGCCTACCAGGAAGCCGGCATCACCAATCCCCGCGAGCAAATCAGCCTCATGGAACTCCACGATTGTTTTTCCATCACCGAGCTGGTCACCTACGAAGATCTGCACATCTCCGAACCCGGCCGCGCCGTCCACGACGTACTAGACGGCTTCTACGACCACGACGGCAAGATACCCGCCCAAATAGACGGCGGGCTAAAATGCTTCGGCCACCCCGTCGGCGCCTCCGGCTTGCGCATGCTCTACGAAGTCTACCTCCAACTCCAACACCGCGCCGGCCCCCGCCAACTCCCCGATCCCACCCTAGGCCTCACCCACAACCTGGGCGGCTTCCCCTTCAAAAACGTCTGCTCCATCGCAATTCTGGGTAAGCTTTAGAAGAACAAGGATATTCGGGGACAGTCTTGAGGCCAGCCTACAGAACTACCAGGAAGCCCAACAGGACCGAGGGTAAAAAAATGGGTCGTACGCTATTGTCGAGTTCGAGAATTCCCAGCATGGCTTCCCCTTCTATCGTAATCTCAAAAGATTGCGTCAACCGGAAAGCCATTCCAAGCCTGGGGCCGAGTGTCAAAAGAAAACTAGTGCCGGATACATCCCTATCAACGGTCTGCCAGACGAAGCCGGGTCCCGCTTCCATGCCGATCCAGGCGCCGAACCATTCCTTGGCGAATCCGAAGGAATATCCCGCTCGCAGCTGGATCATTTGTTCGTAGAAGGAATCTTCCGGACCCGGTCCCAATACCCCTTGCAGGGCAAGGCTCCAGCCGGCTGGTCGGCCTCGATTCACAACCAGCCGCAGTACGCCGGCGGGCCAGACCTGGTCGGCCGCACCTTGGGCCACTCCCCCGGAGACGGCCAGGCACCAAGCGGATGGCTCCCATTTACGCTTCCTGCTCACGATAACCCGACCCTTGCTCATGGCAAATTCCGCTCGCCCGGTGCTCTTGAAATCAGACCACCCCAGTCGGCGAATTTGGCCGGGCGGTATTTCAACTCTGGCGGCGAAGGCCTCGTCCCGACGCACCACTTGGACGGAGTAGTCTCCGGGAGACAAGGCCAACGAGTGAGCGGAACTTGCGGTGAGCTCGGCCACCACCTGCTCACCCGCTGTCCGAGTGATAAGGGCGCGGTCGAAACCGTCCGGAAGCCGGATACCTGAAGCGACCCGGTCGAGATAAGAAAGAATCAATTCGCCCTCACCCGCCAAGCGCATGTTGTAGGTGGGGTGAAATGGGCCGTCGAGTGTCGCCATGCTGCTGGAAACCGTATGATCGTATGCGTAGCGATAGGCTTCGCTCAGGGTTATCCGCCGGTCCGCGGAAATATCCGCGGCCCCCAATAGCCCGGAGACCAGGTGGTGAGTGAAAAAGCTGCCCTGAACCTCGCTTGACTCCAGGGAAACTTCATCCGCCGCGCTCGACGCCAGAATCACCTCGCCGCTGGTATTGAGATCGTCCGTCAGGCGGATAGTGAAAGGAGGTGCCGGTTTGCCTCCCTTGGTCAGCGTGGCCGCGCCGCTCTTGCAGGCATCCACTATCAACACGCGCACATCCGCTCCGGTTTGGCCAAGCAATCGCCTTAGCAATCGGAAGCTCAGTTTTTTCTGGCCGAGTTCCAGGGCCACGCCATCGCTGTGCCCCGAGAAGTAAAAAATGAGCACAGCTCGCCCTTCGGGTGACCGGTGGGATTCCGCCACGAGTTTGGTTACTTGCGTGATGATTCTTTCCACTTCAGAAGGAGAAGAACCCTGCAGCAGGAACAAATCGTCGTCAGCAACCTGACCTACTTCGCTAAGCACCCTCGCTAATTTTTCGGCGTCTTTCTCGGCATATCGTAAATGCGGTCTATTGTCTTGCCCGCTGTTGTTGCCCACCAAAACAGCGATTCTTCGTGTTGCAGCATCTGCCTGCGAAACGAGGGTGAGCAGGCAGATTGTGACCAACATCCGACGCACTTTGACAATTCCTTCTTTTATTCGAAAACGACCGGGCTTCAGAACCCCGTAGCGTATGTTTCCAAGCGTATAGTACTTGGTCAGTTTTCCACGGTCAACCTGCGTTAGGGATGCTTAGTCACAGATACCACCATCGTCGTTGCCCGCTATATTGGCGTCATGGGACCATCCTAGCGAAAGCAAACGATCACGAAATTCTTCTGCCTCGCATGTGGGAAGCGAGGCATTGTCTGTGATATTCATGTTGTTACCGAGGGACACCAGGCTGTTCAAACCTCCTAGACTTGTCATGCCGTCATTGTCGCGTATCTCGAGTATGCCTCCGATGGATTCGAGCGGTATCAGCGTCGGGGTGTATAATTTTGGGTTGGCAACAATTTGCAGATGGCCACCTATGGTCTTGAGGCTTCCGAAGGCCAGAAAGCTGAAAAGACGCGGATTGCGGGTAATCGCTAACGAATCGTGAATGATGGTCAGGCCATCGAGTCCCCTGAAATTGATCACCCCACTCAGGTCTGTCAACCAGACGTAGTTTGCAGAAGTTATATTATCCAGACCCGATAGTGTTTCTAGTTTGGGTATAGAGCCAATCGCCAGTTCGCCGGGCACTTCTGTCAAACCGCTCAACCCATCCAAGCTGACCAGAGAATCGTTGTATCCTAGCCGTACATCCATTCCGACATGCTCCAGGCTTGCGAATCCATCCAAGTTGTCGAGGACCGCGTTTTCGAATACAAACAAACTGCCTCCAATGGAAGTCAGGTTGGCAAGCCCGTCGAGGTTGGCAAGTTTGTCGTTGTATTGGACGAACATATCAGAACCAATGGAGCCGAGCTTTCCCAGGCCACTCAAGCTCTTCAGTTCTGCGTTGCCTGATTGAATCGGCTCAAATATTCCGATAGACAGCGATCCCTGAACCTGCTCGAGCCCGTCGAGTCCGTTCATAGATTCCAGGGCTTGATTGCCGTAGACGAGCAGATCTCCGCCGATCGAGAAGAGGCTATCTAGGGTCGATAGATGCACCAGATCCTGGTTGTCAGCAATGATAAAGTCGGCATCAATCCGTTCCAGGCAGCCCAGACCGGATAAATCCTCGATTCCGGAAACGGTCATTCGGATGGTTAGCGTGCCGGATACCTCCGTGTAACCCGCAAGAGCTGCCATGGTTGTCGCATCACTGATCGAATAGTTAGCATCCCAAACTTGTTCCTCACATTGCCTGCAGGCGCCGGCCTCGCATCCCCGCAGGCATTCCTGCTCGACGGCCTGGTAGTCACAACTGCCGCCGTTACAGGTACCGATCGCCGGATATTTGATGAGAACTCGATCATCCCGGCATCTGTCCACGGGCGGGTGGCTACACGAACCGCAGTCCAATTCACAAATCGGGTCCGGACCGCACTCGGTGTTGGTACAGTTCTTGGCTGCCGGACAGTCGGGACAGTCGTCGTCGGCGTCGCGGTCGCAGCCCTCGGGACAGCACTCGTCCCCACTCATGCACGCGCTGATTTGAGTAAACAGGCATTCGACATTGCATTCGTTGTCACTGCCGGTCAATTGGTCTTGCGTGCAAGGATTTGTGTCATCGCAACTTGTGGGGCAATTGCCGTCGCATGTTTCCCCATCATCGACCGTAGCGTCCCCGCAATACCCGGGAGTGGACTCGATTCCAGACTGGCAAGCGCCCAGCACCCAAAGAAGCAGACCCAAACCAAAGACCAGTCTACCTTGCGCAAGCTTCTTGTTATTCATGGGAATAGAACAAGTCATGAACTACCGGCCCCTGACCTACAGGCGTGCTATATAATTGCGTAATCAGAAACGACTCGTCTTTAATATTTAGCACAAACACAAACGGAGATCCGATAAAATTTTCAGCTCTTATTTCGGGGGATATTTGGGAACGGGTTTCCGTCCCCGGGTTTGCGGGTTTGCAGATTCTGCACTTCTTGCTAAAAATACACTCTGGCGAAGACCAGGGCCCGGGTGGAAATAATACTGCTCTCACTTGAACTACCCGAACTTAGGCCGTCTGTTTCCCAGTTCCCCAGATCTATGTAAAGCAACTGAGCCTCCACTCCCAGAGAGAAGTGTTTAGAAAACAGGTATTCGGTACCCAGGGCCGGTCCGATGTATAAGTCGGTTCTGGAGCTATCACTGCTGTCGCTAGTTCTCAAGTTGTACATGAGTCCGGTTCTTATGCCAAAATACGTGTTCAGAGTGTCCTTGGACCAGTTGTAAAACAAACCTAGACCGAACCTTAGATTACTGTTTGACGAATCGTGGCCATCAAAAGAGGATCCCATTCTGTAGAATCCGATTTCAGGCTCCAGCCTGACATTGTTCGAGAAAACGATTGGGAAATACAAATTCCCAAGGTTGACAGGTAACATCACCAGTTCTGCACCCGATATCAGCAAGTCGGACCCAATACTTGTGCCGATACCTATTCGGATGCTTTTAGGCGTAACATCATCATCCGCCATCGACCGTAGGGGAATTGCCAGAAGAGTCATGAGACAGGCCGTCAACATTACTTTCCGATTCATAAACAGTCTCCATTTCTTGTAAAAGAAAAATTTGGTCCAGCATGAGATCCCGCAAGCAACCTTGATTTGAGTCAAGCAATAATGGTGCCAGTTGATAAGTGCTCAAGAAAACGCTCGTTTCTGCACAATGCCATCATATGTGCCCGGAAAACAGTGACATGGAAGAACAACTGTGTCGATTCTTCACAGCTAAGGACGTCAATCGGGCGTCGGGCGTCAATCGCGTCAATCCGTCAATCGGGGACGGTCTTTAGTTGTTTAGTTTCGCAATAATATTTACTGACTTTCAAGATTTTAGGGGGCGATACCATTAGATCACAGGATTTCAACTCTAGTCCCTCGATTATCCTTTATTAACTTAAGGTTAAACAGTAAAACTAAATAACTAAAGACCGTCCCCGGATTTTGCCCCCGGATTTTGCCCGGAGCTCGAAGGCGGCACCAGGGAGATTCTCCTGGCTCAACCCATCTCGCGGATGCGGGTGCTTACGGAAAAGTACCTGTTCAATCTCGGGGTCCTGGCCATACCCCTGTTATTTTCGACCGTGCTGGTATACCCCTCGGCCCTGATTATAGACGAAAGCATCAGCCTGGTATCCCTGCTCATAGCGGGTCTGTATTGTTTCAGCATCATCGCCGCCATATTTAGCTTCTCTTTTTTCCTGGGAGTCCATGTTGATACCCAGATGCAAGTAATCGTGGGAAGTCTGTTGGTTTGCCTGACCATGACCCTCCTCTCCGTTTTCAAAGCAACCAGTTATCTCTCTTTGTACAGCTATATGGATCTCAACACTCTTCGGCCGATACTGATCTCTTCCCAAGTTCCACTAGGTAAATTTTTCGTCTTCGCCTTGATCAGCGCAGCTTTCTTTGCTGGGTCTGTATTGCGATTCTCGAAAAGGACAATCTGAAGGCTTCTCGGCACCGACGTATTCAGTGTATATTTCAAAGGATCAACAGTTGGATTGCGTCTCTCCTTTCGGTATGCTGGCCAAGATGAAAGTCTTATTGGTAACGCCCCCTATGACGCAACTCAATACGCCGTATCCAGCGACGGTGTATTTGACCGGTTTTTTGAATCAACACGGCTACGATGTTGCCCAGCGTGATATGGCGATAGAGCTGTTTCTTGAACTTTTATCGCGGCCGGGTCTGGAACGGTTATTCAGCCAAATTGAAACAAATTTTGAAGCGGTTGATGATGAGGACTTACCTGATAGCATTCACAATTTTATGGCCAATTATGCAAGCTATTATCAGTGTGTCGATTCGGTGGTGCGTTTTTTACAGGGCAAAGATCCCAGTATGGCTTTGCGCATTGCCTCCCGCCGATTTTTGCCGGAAGGTCCGCAGTTTGAGTCGCTGTATCAAATGGAAGAGATGAACCGGGAAGTGTTAGAGCGGAGTTTTGGTTTGTTGGGTGGGCAGGATAAGGCGAAATATCTAGCGACTTTGTTTATTGATGATATCGCCGCGGTGATCAGGGAAGGTGTGGATCCTTATTTTGAAGTTTCCCGTTATGCGGAAAGACTTGCTGCCGCGAATCCTCGCTTTGATGATTTAGATGTGGCATTGCATAGCGCGGAACCTAGTTATGCCGAAGCAATAATTGCGCAATTGGTGAAACAGTACCTGGCCGAGGAAGCGCCTGATGTGTTGGGTATCAGTGTCCCGTTTCCGGGGAATATGCTGGGGGCATTGCAGGTGGCCAAGTACTGTAAGCAGGTTGCACCACACACGAAAATTGTCTTAGGTGGTGGTTTCGTCAACACAGAACTACGCAGGCTGAAAGAACCACGACTTTTTGAGTATATTGATTATGTTTGTCTTGATGACGGAGAACGTCCTTTGTTGACTCTATTGGATTATCTCCAAGGCCGGGGTGAGCGCTTATTTCGAACTTATCATCTAAAAGCTGGCAAGGTCGTTTTTGAAACTTGTGACGACTTACACGATATTGCTCAAAAAGACACAGGTACCCCTAGTTATCGTGGCTTGCCGGTGGGCAACTATCTGTCTTTGTGTGAAATGCTCAATCCCATGCACCGAATCTGGAGTGATGGCCGTTGGAATAAGATCACCATTGCCCATGGCTGTTATTGGGCCAAGTGTAGTTTCTGTGACACGAGTTTGGATTATATTGGCAATTATGATGCTGCCGGAGCTGAGATTACCGTGCAGCGAATCAAGTCATTGATTGCAGAAACCGGTCAGACTGGTTTTCATTTTGTCGATGAAGCTGCCCCACCCAAAGCCCTGTTTGCCTTGGCTGAAAAATTAATCGAGCAGAATGTGGTGATAAGCTGGTGGGGTAACATCCGCTTTGAAAAAACCTTTACCGCGGAAAAATGTCAATTACTGGCTGATTCAGGTTGTATCGCGGTCAGTGGCGGCCTTGAGGTCGCCTCGGATAGACTGCTGGCTTTGATGCAAAAAGGGGTTGGTGTGGCCCAGGTGGCGAAAGTTACCAAAGCCTTTAGTGACGCGGGCATTCTGGTGCATGCCTACCTGATGTATGGCTTTCCCAGTCAGACCGAGCAGGAAACCGTAGATTCCCTGGAGGTTGTTCGGCAACTCATGCAAAACGGATGCATTCATTCAGCCTTTTGGCACCGTTTTGTCGCCACTGTTCATAGCCCGGTGGGGCTTAATCCGGAAGCGTATGGCATAAAGCTGGTAGCCAACGAAAATGTCCTCTTTGCAGAGAATGACCTGAACTATATTGATTCAGTACAAACGGACCATGAGTTACTGGGGCAAGGTTTGAAGAAAGCCTTGTACAACTACATGCTCAATACGGGCTTTGAGCACCCCGTTTCGTTTTGGTTTGATAAGCCGGTAAAGGAAACAGCAATAGCAGGAGATTATATCAAGAGCTGTTTGCTTAGCTTCCCTCGGTCCACTCCACGATAGCTTGGCTTCGCAGTTCCTGCCGGTTGGCGTCCAGGTACATCAGGTTTCCTTGTTCTTCACCAAAATCTGGTGCCTCGACCAAGAGCGCGTGGACATCATCGGCTGGCGGTTCCAGCAGAATCAGATACTTTTCAGCGAAATTGTGATGTATGGCCGAATAGATAAGTTGGAAAGGATCGCTGATAACCGCCTGATGGGATAGCTCTGCGCTATAGAGAGTGTAACAAGTGGTGTTGCCGGACATCATGCAGGCACTGCTAAAGCGAACATCTAGGACCAATTGGGTTCCGTCTCCAGTGGAGGCTTGTATCAAACGCCGACCGCCAGGCGGCAGCTTGCAGGAGCCCAGGGTCTGAATCTCGGAGATCATGTCCTCGCCCGGGCCGATCAAAATGCGGGCATGAGTCATGGCCCAATGGTCTGGGCCGGGCAGAATGACCTCGGTTGGCCACTTGCCGTCTTCCGAGTAGAAGCTGACCGTGATCTCAACCTGCATGGGATTTTGCCCCCAAAGGTATTCCTGGCGGTAGGTGTAGTTCCAGAATTCTCCACCGGCGCCAAAGTCTGTGAAGGCAGCTTTCATTTGACCGGTAGAAACCGGTTGGGCCAGAGTCCGGTTGGGGCCGAACAGAACGCGTTCGACTAGATCTTCTTGGTACTCACCGGTCTGGCGGGGCAAGATGTAAAAGCCGGGCCTCAAAACTATCTGAGCCACCATGGCCAACTCTTGTTGCCAGGATCTTGATTCAAAAAAAGTGCTGCAATAGGCACCGCCCTCGGGTACGAAAGCCAGAATACTCGCGCCCGGATCGTAGTCGGGTTTTGGGCCGGCATCTTCGGTCGGTTGATCTGTATCTGCCTCGGCATCGGCATCGGCATCGGCAGCGTCTGCGAAGCCGGAATCCATGCCGGCGTCAGACGAGTTGTCTTCAGTGGAACAGGCTTGGCACAACAGTGCTGTAAGCGAAAGAGATAAACAGAGTCCGATTGATCTCATTCATCCCTCCAGGTGGGCTTAAAAGAACAAGTAGGAGAGCTTGAGCATCAGCAGGTGTTGGCCGGAGGTGTCGACCAGGCGGTCTAAGGCAGTGCCGAAGCGGAATTCGGCTTGGGGGTCGTAGCGGCCGTAGGCGCCGGTGTAGACCAGGTAGGCGAGGGAGCCGGGGAGGTATTCCCAGCGCAGGACTACGCTTAGGTTGAGGGTGCCGAAGGCGGAATCGTAGAGGTCGGCAATGCCGGGGTTGGGGGTCAGTTCAGCTACCCGAATGGGGGCGGGGTCGATTAGAAATTGGTCGAATTTGGTGCGGTGATCGATGCCGGCTAAGAAGAGCTGGGCAAAGGTCTGTAGGCTCAGGTTGGTGGAGAACATGATGGTGCCGCGCAGGATGAGGTCCCAGGTTTCGAAGTGCTGATCGGCGAACAAGTAGCGGTCGCCGGTGATATCGGTCTCGGTGTCGACCCAGCGTAGTGATCCAGTCGAGCGCCGGTAGTTGGCAGTGAGCTTGAGCTGTACTTGGGAATGGGGGTTGAAATGCAGGCAGCCGCCGGCTTGCAAACTGCGGCCGTGCTCGGTGGTTTCGAAGGAGGTTCTGAAGCCGTAGCCTAACATGCCCCGCTCATCGGTGTGATACCAAGCGCCGGTGCGAAGGCGGAGGTCTTGGCCGCATAAGAGCACCTTCCCGGCGGTTCGGGTTTCGCGATCGTCGCATAAGGGCCAGGCCAGAAAAGACCAAAGACCCATGGAGCCGCCCCGGGCAAGGCTTACCCATCCTTCCAGGTTGATGCCGTCGCCCAGGTCGGTCCAGGCGGAGCTGCGATCGACCCAGCCGCTTAGCTGAATGTGATAGCTGCGCAGAGGACCCCAAGGTTTTAACCGCCGATGGGTCAGTCTGCCAAACAGGAACATGCGATCGGCCCGATCCAGGTAGCCCAGATCGTTGATGGCCAGGTTGGCGCTGTAGAACAGGGCGGAAACGCCGCCGACGAGATGCTCGCCAGAAGTCTTGTCCAATTTGATCTTGCCGCCGTAGCCCAGGTTGCCATCTTGTCTAAGTGCCGTTTCGGTGAAAGAGTCTTGCCAAAGAAAGCGATCATCGGACAGGTAGGACAACATGCTCAAGGCGGTTAGCTTGTATTTGCCGCCGGCCAGTTCCATCTCCAGGTCGGTCCCGCCGGTCAGGGCCTGGCCATGGTCTGGAGTGGTGACCGCGGTGGCCATGGCGCCGACAAGGGAGTGATCCCAGAAGCCTTGTTGCAGACGTACGATGCTGAAAGAGGTCAGGGGCTCGGACAGTCGCCCAAGCTCATCGAGTTCGGCAGTCTGTACTCGGCCTTCTTCGCGAGAGGTGACCGCTTGTAAGACACCTAGCGATAGGCGGCCTTTGGTGCGGCCTACCAGCTTGGCCGCTCCGTAGATACGCGGGACCTTGGGTGCCTGGATCAGCTCGTCTCCACTTTGCAGGTCGGGGGTTCGTGGTGAACGGCCGATGCGCCGGGTGTAGAAGAGCTGGGCTTCGGGGTGTTCGGGATTGGCGCCCGGGGGGGCGAAGTTGTTGTGGTCTTCCAGAAAGAATGGCCGTTTTTCCGGATAGTAGGTCTCCATGGTGGACAGGTTGAGCACCACTTCGTCTACTTCGACCTGGCCAAAATCGGGATTGGCGCTGAGGGTAAGATTGAAGTGGCTGCCCAAGCCGATGCGGGCGTCGGCGCCGGCATCAAAAAGACGCACGCCCGATGCATTGGCGCCCTGTGATTGCAGGCTGGGGCGCAGGGCCAGATAGGGGGTGGCCTCGATTTGCAGGGGCGGGTTTTGGATGTCCAAGCCGGTCAACTCGCCGTAGCGTGATACCCGGAGCCCACTTTCCGGCGGGATGTACTGCCAGCCGGCGCTTTCCAGTCGCCGACTAAGGCTGCGGATGAAATTGATGCCGACCACTCTTTCGCCGGCGCTGGAGAAGCGAAGCAGCCGGAAAGGAATGCGCATCTCCACGCTCCAGCCATCGGCGTTGATGCGTACCCCTGAATCCCAGACGCCGTCCCACTCATAACTGATCAAGTTTTCTTCGTACAGTGTGCCGTCGGCTTGTACCCCGGCGGCGTTGACCATGAAGAGGAAGCCGGTGCGGCGATCGTGGCGGCTGTCGATATCTACTTGAAACCAGTCCGACTCGATCCAGCGGTCTCGCCGAGTGATGCGGGCCAGGATGTGGGCCGGCTCTGGATCCAGGCACTGGGCCGCGATATACAAGGCCTGGTCGTCGTGCAAGACCCGGATGATGGTTTGGAAGGAGGCGGGCTGTCCCGGATACGGCGTGGTCTGGGTGAATCCTGTGCTGGGTGGGGCCGATTGCCAAGCCTGGTCAGATAAATCGCCGTCGATGCGGGGCGGATTCGAAGTACGCAGCGATGGGTGACTGCGTTTGGAAGTTTGCTTGGCCCCCGCTTTTGCCTCGGTCAACTCCACCGGTCCCGCTAAAAACAGGACCGCCAGCCAAACAAGCATGATAACTCCTTTTTCGCTTCCCGCTTTGTCACCATCTCATGATCCGGTAGCGGATGAAAGCCATTCGTGGTATGGACGGCTTGTCTTATCCCGATCAGGAATTACTATGTAGCCAGGCATTAAAAGGGGACCGCCATGCGCAGAAAATCCAGATTTCCCATTCTTGCCCTGGCCGTGTGGGCCCTGCTGTCGGCGACTTGTGTCCCCGGGAAGGCTGCGACGGCGAAGGCGCCCCGGTCACGGGTGCTGGCGGTGGGGGATGTGCACGCCAATGCGGTCGGGCTACGACAGATTCTGACCGAGGCGGGTCTGCTCGAGAAACAGCGCTGGGTGGGCCGGGACGCGGTGCTGGTGCAGACCGGAGACTTGCTGGATCGCGGGCCGGATATTCGAGAAGTTCTGGATTTGCTTATCTCTTTGCAGAGCCAGGCCCGAAAGCAGGGTGGCGAGGTGCTGGTTTTATTGGGCAACCACGAAGCCATGAATCTCCTGGTCATGTACCAGGATGTGTCACCGGCGGCTTTTGCTTCTTTCGCCGATGCGCGATCCGAGTCTCGGCGTCAGCAGGCGTATAGCAGCCTGGCCGAATTTCAAAAGAATAGCGAAAGTAAGATCAGCAAGGAAGACTGGCTGGCGGCGCATCCGGCGGGTTTCTTAGCCTACCAAGAGGCTTTTGGTCCGGCCGGCTCCTATGGCCAATGGTTGCGCACCCTGCCGGTGCTGGTGGTAGTGGAGGCTACGGCTTTCGTACACGGCGGATTGAGCGCTTCGTTGCTGGCCAAGGGCTTGGACGGAATCAACCAAGCGGTGCGGGCCGAGATCGCGCGCTATGATCGGCTGCGCAAAGTTCTGGTGGATGCCGGGCTGATTTTGCCGTTTTTTTCTTTCGAACAAGTGGTGCAAACCGTGCGTACCATTCTTTCCGGTTCCGCCACTCTGCCAGTTTCCAAGGCGGTGTTGGCGGTAGTGCTGGAGTGGAACCAATCCCTCGCCGACAGCCTGTTGCTCTCTCCCCAGGGGCCTTTGTGGTACCGAGGTTATGCCCGGGATTCACCGGAGCAACTCAATACCTATTTGCCCGAGATCTTGAAGACCATCCGAGCCCGGCGCGTGGTGGTGGGTCACTCGCCTCGAAAAAAAGGTCGTATCGAAGCCCGGGCGGAGCACCGGGTGTTTCTCATTGATACCGGCATGCAGAGCAAGGTCTACCTGGGCGGGCGGGCCTCGGCCTTGGAGATTCGCGGCGAGCGCATTCGGGCCATTTATACCGGAGAGCAAGAGGTCTTGTTTCCGCCGCCCATCAAGACCGAAAACCAGGCAGCTGAGGCCGAGCGGAGATGGCCCGGTGCCGATGGCCAGCCCCTTCCTTTTGTCACGGATAGCCAAATGCTGGAATTTTTGCGCCAGGCCGAGGTGATCGATACCGAGAAAATCGATGCCGGGATCACCAAGCCCAAGAAACTCACCCTGGCTCGTGATGGGCTCCGTGCCCATGCGATTTTTCGTTACGGGGACCAAGAAGTAGGCAAACAGATCGGCGGGATGACCTCCCGGCGGGACGTCATCAAGGACAGCTGCTTGCACGAATTGGCGGCCTTTGCCTTGAGCCGGCTGCTCGGCATGGAGAACGTGCCGCCCGTGATCAAACGCAGACATCGGGGCAAATTAGGATCGGTTCAAGTTTGGATCGAGCAGACCATGACCAATGGCGAGCGAAAAGAAAAAGGGATCCATCCACCCGATACTCTCCGATGGCAAAAGCAAATGGCAGACCTGCGCGTGTTTGATAACTTGGTACACAACACCGATCGGAACCTGGGTAACCTGCTCATTGATCAAAACTGGAAAGTTTGGCTGATTGATCACACGCGAACGTTTGGCCAGGCCACCCGCTTGCTCCACCCCGACCGGATCAAACGTTGTTCTCGGGCTTTGTGGCATGCCTTGATCGCATTGGAGCGAAAACAGGTAGCGGCATCCCTCGGAGTTCACATTTCCCCGCTGGCCATTGATGCCTTGATGCAGCGCCGAGATGAAGTGTTGCGTCTGATCCGGGCTCGAATCGATAAGGCAGGTGAGAAGTTCGTGCTGTTCTAAGCCGGTCTAGTTGAAGTCCAGGCTCCAGCTATTGAGGGTACCAACGTCCCAACTGGCGCTGTCGCTGACAGTCAGGGCCCAGTCGCCGTCGGCTTCCATGGTGTTGAAGACATCGAGAGCCAGATTGTCAAAGACCAAGTTATCGGTGCCACCGCCGGTGCGACTGAACAAGATGTGGATATGGGAGCCATGACGCAAGGCAACCGTCAGATCGCCTTGGTAGGTGTGGGTGATGTCCAGAGAGATGGTCAGGCTGGCGATGGTGCCCACGCCCTCGGCGGTGATGGTGCTTGACACATAGCCGTTGTCGGGAATGGCCAGAGGCGTGTCGCCACTTTCGTAGTAGTTGGTTCCGCAGTGGTATTCGCAAAAACCATCGATGCAGGCATATTCACCCAGGCACTTGACGTCGATTTGGAAGTTGCAATCGGTGGGCAGCTGGCAGGGATAGGTGGGCTCTACACACTCGCCTTCGTGATCGAGAGCAGCGCCGGCCGCCAAGCGGAAACAATCGTTGCCGTAGGTTTCTCCGTCGCAGCCACACACCGGGGCATATTGTTCCGTGCAGGCTTCGGGGGTGGGCAGGCAGTGGCCGGTGCGGCCGCGGAGTTCACACACGTCTTCATCGCCGGCGCCGTTGATGGTGTTGCAGGTGTAGTCGTCCGGGCAGGTGCCGTTGGTCACCGGGCCACAAATCTTGCGGCAGGTGCCCATGGGGTCGCTGATGTCGGTCTCGGGAATGACGCAAACCAGACCTTCGTTGCAGGGGAGGCCGGCGATGCCGCCGCAGGCTTCGCCTTCACCCTCGGGAAGCTCATTGGGATGCAGGCAGGCATAGAGCTCATCGGTCATGGTCCAGCCACATTTTCCGTCGGTCTGCACGGCACAGCTGGCCCCTCGGAAGCAAACATAAAGATCGTTCCACTCGCAGGTGGTGATAATGTCGGGTTGGTCGGAGCACACTTCGCTGTTGCAGCCACCGATAAAGCATTCGGGCGCGGCCGTCTCACAGATGTTTTCATTGCAGCTGAGACCATTGTCACAGGGGACCAGCGGGCTACAGGCTTCGCCTTCTTGCGCGGCGCAAAAGTCATAGGAGATAAGTTGATGATCGTCGGCGCGGTACCAGCCCTCGGAACGAGTGCCAATGGCATCGCAAACTGCCCAGGTGCCGGCGCAATTGTCATAGTCGATCAGGCCGCCGCTGTACCAGCCTTCCGAGCGGCTGCCGATGGCGCCGCAGAAGGGAGTGCCACAATCACCCATGTGGGCTACGCTTACTTCTTCTTCATGGGCCTTGCAGGGGTTCATGTAATTGACGCGATCACAACCACAGGCCGGCACGATGCCACGCGGGCATTCGGTGGGGATGGTACGGCAGGCGCCGATTTCGGTATCGGTGTTGCCGCAGTTGCGGCCGCCAAAGTCGCCGCCGTAATCGCAGAACAAGCCCTGGTCACAAACAAAAGCATGTTCGCCGCCGCAGGTGGCGCCTTCGACGCGGGTGCAGGAATCCGGGATGGGACAGCCATCGGCGTCGGTGCCACCAGGGATGATTTCGCCACCGTCGCAGAACCAATCCGGCCGCGGAGTCAATTCGGGACAATCCGGAGTCTCGCCGCAGATCATGAAGCAAGGGGCCCGGAAGCACTGTACTTGTTGGCAAACGCCATCGGCGCAGTCAAAGTTGGAATAACAGCCGCCCTTGACTTCGAAGAAGTCGCTGCGGAAGCCGTAGTCGGTTACCGAGGAATCGGTGACCAACTTGATTTTGAGCTCACTGCCAGCGACCAGCGGCGTGTAGATATCTTGGTGGATGCCGGTGTAGGTGGCCACGACGTTGTCGTTGGCATCCAGGATGTAGAGGAAATCATAATTTTCTTCCAGATCGATAAGCTCGAAATGCGCGCGGATGGAGACAGCGCCGCCTTCGGATAGGGTCCAAACATTTTGGTAGCTGTTGTAATAAGAATGTGCCGACTCGGTCACGCCGGCGACATGGTACCATTCTTGGTCAGAACATACGCCCCAGTGGGCGATGGCGGCGCCTTCGCAAAGAGCTAGGCAGGTGTTGCCAAAGGTACGGCCGTCTACGGTGCAGACCGGGGCCCATACTTGTGGGCAGACACAAGGGGTGAAATAGACGTAGCGAGAGACTTCGAAGCCGTAGTCGCTTACCGAGTAATCCGAGTTGAAGGCGATGCTGGCCCGGTTGCCGGGCAGGTCGGTCGACATGAAAGTGCCCAGGGCGCCGGTGTATAGCGCAGTCTCAGTGCCGGCACCGTCGAACACGCGCACCACATCGTAGCGTTCCTCGGTGCGAAAATCGCGGAACTCAATTTTGATTCTGGTGGCTTCCACCGGGGCGTCGATGCCCCAGCCCAAGCGCTGATTGTCGAGGTAGGGGTGGCTGGTGGCGTGCGGCGTGGCTAGCTCGCCCACATGGCAGTTGACATCTGCGCTGCCCGCGGCCCAGCAAGCGTTGCTATAGATTTTCCCATCAGCATCGCAGACCGGGTTGTAGTCTTGGCTGCAAACCAATGAGTTGTCGACGGTCTTGCTTTCGATGGGGGTGATTTCACCGGTGCAACCGGCGAACATCCATA
>JAUVBB010000466.1 GCA_030591445.1 Deltaproteobacteria bacterium
CTTGCGCATTTTCCGGCAACTTGGCCACCAACGGTCCAACCTGTACGCCCTCTTCGCTGGCCTGCATATCCAACACATTGGTAATTGAATTAACCCAGTCTACCCCGGGCAATTCGCTGATGGATTTGGTCAGTTGGGCCAGGCGTTTGATATTCTTCGGCGCCAGAATGTCATCGCATTCTACTCCCACCAGCACGGTATCAAAATTTCCGTACTTGCGGTTGACTTCAAAGAATTTCCGAACCTCGGTGTTGCCGGGCAAAAACAGGCTTTGATCAGAACTCGCCTCCGCCGTGATCAGCACCCAGGCGAAAAAGGCGCTCAGCCCCAAGGCAAGCAACGCCGGCAAGCAAGATTGGAGTTTGGTCCCGCCATCTTTGTTGACCTGATTCATATGCCTGCACTTCCTCTGGTATTCTTTACCAAGATATCCCAGGCCTGTTGATATAGGGAAAAGCGTCCCGCGGTCTCGAAGCCATGTCTCAGATAAAAACGGCGGGCCGCGCTTTCGACCTCTACTTCGAGCTTGACCCATTCATGTCCCAGGCCAGCAGCCTCGACGCCTACGTACTCAAGCAAGGCCCCGCCTACTCCTTGTCCGCGAAACTGATCGACCGTGCCCAGGTGTTGAATATGGAAGCAATCCTGAGGCAAATCGGCACGCCGTTCAAAGCGGGGGCCAAAAGCGAGCAAGCGCATCAAGCGGCGAAAGCCCAAACGGCGCCGGTAGCTACCCAAGTAGGCCATGGAGCCGCGCAGCCCCGCCCGGAATTTTGGACCGAAAATCACCACCGCGCTTTCGATGCCCCCACCGCTGCCGCCGCCAAATACATGGCAGTCTTGGGCGCGCCAACAAAGCTGAAGCAGGGCTTCAAAATAGCCGGCCAGGCCGGTTTCTTGGCAAAGCAACACTCGTTTGAATGCATCATCCTGGGCAAAGGCCTCGCCCATAACGCGCAAAACGTCAGCTTCATGCTCGCTACCGAGCCTCGCAAATTGCATCGCCGCCGGTTCGCCCACCAATTTACTCCACTGGGAATTTTGCCATGACCGCGGCGCAATCGGCCCCTTCGCTCAAGCGAACCATCTCAAAGGTACTCGAATCGGGCAGAACCCGGGTCGGGGCATTGGAACGAAGCATGGCCATGGCGGCATCGAGCACCGCGGCCAATTCCTCGTATTCCAACTGGCCACTGATCCGGTCCGCGCTTTCGACCGTGCCGGTGCGGGTCATAACCGCTCTTTGCACCAGGTACAAGTCAGCCGGGTCGGCGGTACCTACCGCCACCTGGAAAGTGATCCCCACCTGACAATCGCAATCCATGTCAAAAATTTCGGGCCACAAGGACATGGGACATTCCTCGGCGGCGTTGTCGGGATTGAAATACGAATCGCAGCGTTCCCATTCTTTTTCGCTGGCGGCCTCGGTCAAGCCATAGAGCCGCACCAGTGGGGTTGGATTCTGGTAGGCCGCGTCAATGATCTCGGTGCCATTGGACGGGGTGATAAAGTCCCCTTCTTCGGCCAGAATGGGCATATGGTCGATGAGATTTTGGGGGAAATAGTTCTGGGCGCCGTCAACAACAACCATGGAGATACCACAGACTTCGACGACCTCACGCACGGTGTTTTCCCGGTGCAAAACCGTGACCAGCTCTACTACTGTTGAAGTAGAGTCTTTGTAATCGTTATTTTCCCGGGAGTCGGTCTCGCTGGCCAGGGTGAGCTTGCGGGCCCAGGTGCCAGTCAACGCGCCGTCGGCAACGCCGAAATCTTCGAGTTGCGGTTCTTGGCGGGTGCAGTGAGCGCCTTCGCCCGGAGTACAGACCGGGTCCTGCCCACCGTCCGGCTTTTGTCCGGCATTTAAGACCTCGTCGGGCAGCGCCGGAGGATAGGTGCGGTCGAAGCCACAGGCAGTGCCCAGCAAAAACAAGAAAGCAACCAATAGGGGTAGAAATCCTCTCATGCTGGCCTCGCTTAGAAACTCGCCTTGACCTTGGCGAATATCTGGTTTCTGCCCGATGCTCTCATGCCGAACTTGGTATCAAAACCACCCAGGAAATACATGCTGCCAATCTGCATTTCCACCGAGTCGAAAG
Source organism: Deltaproteobacteria bacterium (assembly GCA_030591445.1). GTDB lineage: Bacteria > Myxococcota > B64-G9 > B64-G9 > B64-G9 > JAUVBB01. Next base: position 2,100 of record JAUVBB010000466.1, read on the forward strand.
AGGTCAGGATGATTTGGGGGAACAGGATGGCGCTTTGATCCTGGATATTGAACAGAGTGAACAAACGGACCAGCAACTCATCATTGAAAAACTTTAGATCGGCGCCGGCCACGACGTAGTCTTTCATGGCGGTATCGTAACCAAACTCGTCGTCGAATCCGTGCAGCAGCTGTAAGTTCATATACAGCCAGCTGGTGAAGGTATAATCGAAGCCCAAGGTCGCCTTGACATACCAGGGGTCGGTGTTTTGGCTGCAAACCAGGGTGATTTCGCCGCCCGGGTCACCAGGTTGGGCACAAGGGTCGCCTTCCTGGTAGTTGTTGGTATAGAGCATCATCTCAACTTTTTCCGGATGCATGAGCGCGGCTTCGAACCAGAAACCTATGTCCGCCAACCAGGGCAAGGAGGCCGCCATATCAAAACCGATGGCCTGGAAGCGAGGATAAATCAGGTCGACAAAAGTATGCTGCTCGGTTTTGAGCCCATCGTCGGTTTGTACATCCTGGCCGCTGTAGGCCCAGATTCGAACCGGGGTGGGAAAACCGTGCCGGCCGTAGAAGTAGGACAGGGACATATCAAAATCGCCCACTCGAAACTGGGCCCGTAAGCCTCCCGACATATTGTCCAAGTCGGTCGGCGGCATGTTGACCCGGAGGGTTGGCTCCATGAACTCGGAAGCCCCCTCGGCCTCTTCTCGTTCGAATTCAGCGGCCAGCTCTTCGCGGATACTGCGATCACGCACCGGCATTTGATCGGCCGACTCCATCCCCAATGCCGAGGATGCCGGCAGTTGGGTGGGCCGAAACATGGGAATCCACACCGCCTCCAGGCTCATGTCCAACCAGGGCAGGTGGTACTTGGCTATCGCCATCTGGTTGCCCAATTTGCCCCCGAAGCGCAGCGGATCTTCAAAGTCTTTGCCATTGAGATTGTCGGTGGGATTGAACTGATCGGCGGTTCCCCAGGCGTGAATCATACGCCCGACTTTAACATCGAGGTTTTCCGAGAAAAAACCCTGAATCTCTACATAGGCCGACTCGGAATCGAGCCGGAAAGGATCGATGTTCTCCCGCAGAACCAAATCATCCATGTTGCCAATCTTATGGATGCCAAAGTACAGAAAGCGGACATGCCCTACCGCCTTGACATTCTCCCCCACGAACACTTGGAGGTTGTAGTCTATGGCGTTGCGGTTCCAGTTGAAGTGCAATGGTTCATCTTCAACGTCACCCCGGTCATGATCAATGACCATCCTTAGATCACTTTCAAAAGAGCCGCTATAGCGGAAATCAACCTGCGCCGCGACCAGCCCCGGTAGCCCGCCTACCACCAATAACACAATTATCAAGATTCCTTGCCAACGCCACCCGCAACGATGCATGGGTCTGCCTTTCGCCCGACTTTGACTTATGTCCTAGCTTGATTTATTCGAGGCACTCGGCCGGCAAACACTCGGTAGGTAAGCAGACCGTCACCGGAGAAACATCGGGCTGGCAGCACTCGGCACCGGCGCCACAATCTGCATCCGTTTGACAATCCACCGAGATGCAGATTCCCAGTCCGCGATCGTCGAAGTCGACATCACAAAGAACAGTCGGGTCGGCCGGACATTCGTCCCCGCCTTTGGTGCAAGCCTTGCCGATGCCAATCTCATTGCCCGCACCTTCGCCGCATACCGCCGGTTCTTCTGTATCACTGCCGCAGGCAGCCATCAACAGACAAGAGGCAAACAAAGAGACCAGCACCGAAACTAAACGGGGAAAACGCGTCATAAATTTCTCCTTTTTACCACTAATAATTGAATTTTTTAGTATTTCTCCAGCGCCCAAAAAAACATTTTTATGGTCGAAAGTCAATGCGATTCTACCCGCTCCCGGCAGCGCAAACCTTGACTAGCGGGGCTTACGTGGGCATCGTTGTGGTGCCATGCTATTCCGCTTTAGTTTGTACGGATTTCTCAAGAATCAACTGTACTTCGAGCCATTCCTGGTACTGGTATTCCTGCAGAAGGGCTTGTCGTTCTTTCAAATCGGTTTGTTGATTGCTTTTCGGGAACTGACCATCAATCTGTTCGAGATCCTGTCCGGCGCCTGGGCCGACCTCTATGGGCGGCGCCGGGCCATGATTATTTCTTTTACCGCCTACATCATCAGCTTCGTCCTATTCGGCATGGCCCAGAATCAAGTCCTGCTCTACCTGGCCATGTTCATGTTTGGCGTCGGCTCGGCCTTTCGCACCGGCACCCACAAGGCCATGATTTTCAGTTGGCTACGCTCACAAGGCCGAATCTGCGACAAAACCGAGGTTTACGGCAAAACGCGGTCCTGGTCCAAAATGGGCTCGGCGGTAGCGGTGGTGCTAGCGGCCCTGTTTGTGCTGACCAGCAATCGTTATGAGGCCATTTTCTATTTCTCCATCGTCCCCTACCTTATCGGTATCATTAACTTTTTGGGTTATCCCAAAGATCTGGACCGCGGCGAGGGAAAGAAATTACCGCTGCTGGCCGTATTTTCCCATCTGAAAGGCGCCTTTCTCGGTGCCACCCGGCAACGAGAACTTCGCCGTTTGCTGTTCGAATCCATGGGCTATGAGGGCGTTTTTCGCGCCGCCAAGGATTATTTGCAACCGGTCTTACAAGCCAGCGCCTTGGGGCTAGGCGCCGCCTTGACCTTATCAAGCAGCATGGGCCAACAACAGCAAGTGGCCCTGCTGGTAGGGCCGGTCTATTTCGTCTTGTTTCTGCTCTCGGCCTGGGCCAGCCGCCAAGCCCATGACCTCACGCAGCGCGCCGGCGGCGAGGAAGAAGCCGCCCGTTGGATCTGGCGCCTGTGCTTGCTGGGCTATGGCTTTTTGCTGCTCTTTGCCATCCTGAACCTGAAAGGGGCCATGATTGCCGCCTTCGTTTTCCTGTTCATCTTGCAAAATGCCTGGCGTCCCATCCTGATCAGTCGCTTTGACAATCACTGTCAGGAAGAGCAGGGCGCCACGGTCTTGTCGATTGAAAGCCAAGGCAAAACCTTTTCCACCATGTTTTTAGCGCCCCTGATGGGCTTTTTGGTAGATTTGACCCAAAACTTCTGGCCGGTTGCCGCCATGGGCGCGCTGGCCGCTCTGATTTTCGTGCTCAAAGCCCCGTCCCCCAGCCAAAAGAAATGTATCACGGAGTCAGATGAATGACCGGCGCCGACATTGGGTCGCCAGGACTGCCATCAGAACCCATATGCCAATGCCGGCCGCGGGGCCGGGACCATTTCCACA
>JAUVBB010000220.1 GCA_030591445.1 Deltaproteobacteria bacterium
CAAGGGATATCGGCCCCAGTTTTACTTCCGGACCACTGATGTGACCGGAGATGTGGAATTGCCTGAGGGCGTGGAGATGGTCATGCCGGGCGATAACGTGAACATGAAAGTGGCGTTGATCGGGCCTATCGCGATGGAGCAAGAGCTTCGTTTTGCTATTCGCGAGGGCGGACGTACTGTCGGCGCCGGTGTGATCATCGAAGTAATCGAGTAGGACCGCCCAGGGCAGTCCGGCAAGTTAAGGTGGCAATATGAACCGGATCATCGTGACCATGGAATGTACCAAGTGCAAAAACCGTAACTACACCGCTACCCGCAACAAGAAAGTACATACGGATAAGTACCGGTTGAAAAAATATTGTCCCTTTTGCCGGTTGCACACTGAGCACAAGGAATCTAAGTGAGTCCTCTGGCGTCAAAAGCGCCAGAGGTTTATGGGTCAGTAGCTCAATTGGTAGAGCAACGGTCTCCAAAACCGTGGGCTGAGGGTTCAATTCCTTCCTGGCCCGTACATTTTATCTGGGGAACGGACAGTTTTCGATCCCCTGTTTTTGGATAGGGAGTTTTCATGGGCTCAAACCGGCGTTGGGTGTCCCTGGCCTTCTGGGTCGCTGGGCTATTGCTTTGGGTGTTGGCTACCAAATTCTTCGCCACCATAATGGCGTGGTTTGGCTTGGAAGGGTTCGACGTTCAATTGCTGGGCGAGCAGTTTACTTTGACCACCATGATCGGTCTGGTAATTGCGCTGGGTACGGTTGTCTATAGTTTACGGCATGCCCGGTTGGTAGAACTGGCGGGGGAAGTGATCGCAGAGCTGAAGAAAGTTACCTGGCCCAATGCGCAGGAGACGCGCGGGGCTACGGTTGTGGTCATCATCACCGTTTTCATCATGGCGGTCTTCTTGGGCTTGTTCGACCTTTTTTGGTCGAACTTGATGGATTTTCTTTATCCCAACGTGCAGGTATAAGCAGGAGAACGGTCGAATCTCAACGCTTTGCCCCGGCAGGCTAAGACGTGTCTATGGGCCCTGATTGACCGGGCGGTAATTTCGGAGAGTGTGGCGGCATGAGCGAATCGGAAAACAACGATCGCGAACAGCAGGTGAACGCAGCCGAAGCGGATGCGCCTCTCCCAGAGGCCAAGCCCGAGGAGAAAGAAGTGGAATCAACCGAGCTTTCCGCGGGCGATGCTCAGCCCTTACCCTTGGCCGAAACCGCTCCGGAAGCGGCTGTGGAAGAGGCAGTGGAAGAGGCTGCGGTAGCCCAAGAGATTCCGGCTGCCCAGGAATCAACTAGTCCTGCCGAGTCTTCGGACCCTGTTGAAGCCAAGGCAGATAGCGAAGAAGCCAAGGCAGATAGCGAAGAAGCCGAGGCTGATGATGAGGCCCCGACTGGCCCAGCCTTGGGACCCGACGGCAAGCCCATGAAATGGTATGTGGTTCATACCTATTCCGGCTATGAAAACAAGGCCAACAGGACCTTGACCGAGCGGATCAAACGAGAGAAATTAGATGATCACTTTGGCCAGATCCTGGTCCCCACTGAGGAAGTGGTCGAAATAAGAAAGGGAAAGCGGCGCACTTCGAAGCGCAAGTTTTTCCCTGGTTATATGCTGGTGCAGATGGCCATGACCGAGTCCAGTTGGTATCTGGTCAAGTCCACGCCAAAAATTACGGGTTTTGTCGGTGATTCTACCAACCCGATGCCGGTGCCGGAGGCTGAGATTGCCGCCATTACCAGCCAGTTGGTAGAGGGCGCTGAGCGAGTTGTGCCGAAGATTATTTACGACAAGGGCGACCTCGTGCGGGTTATGGATGGTCCCTTTGCTAATTTCAATGGCACGGTGGAAGACGTCGATTCGGAAAAAGGCAAATTGAGAGTTCTGGTCAGTATCTTTGGCCGGGCCACGCCGGTAGAGATGGATTTCATGCAGGTAGAGAAAACCTAAACGTACCCGAATAGGGTTGGCCGCGCCCGCTTGGTCGGCCGTTTTCAATATTAGAATCAGGAGTATATGTCATGGCTAAGAAAATAACCGGAATGATCAAGTTGCAGGTTCCTGCCGGCAAGGCCAACCCCTCTCCTCCAGTGGGACCGGCTCTGGGTCAGCATGGTGTCAACATCATGGAGTTCTGCAAATCATTCAACTCCAAAACCCAGAAACAGGATGGCATGATCATCCCCGTGGTTATCACGGTATATCAGGATCGTTCTTTTACCTTCATCACCAAGACGCCACCGGCCTCCATCTTGCTGAAAAAGGCCGCCGGTCTTGAAAAGGCCAGCCACAATCCTGGTAAAGAGATCGAAGGCAAGGTTACTCGCGCCCAGGTTAAGGAAATTGCCGAACTGAAGATGGTCGATCTCAATGCCAATGACATTGAAGGGGCCATGTTGATTATCGAAGGTACGGCCCGCAGCATGGGTATGCAGGTCGTCGACTAAACGAACCAGGGCAGGAGCAGGGACCGCAAATGAGGTCGCCTGCGTTGACTGCCCGGAGGGTACAGAAATGCCAAGGCATGGAAAGAAGTTCAGCGCTCTGAAGGACAAGGTAGATCCTTTCAAAAGCTATCCCCTGGATGCGGCTATCGATATGATCAAGGAGTTTTCCTTTGCCAAATTCGATGAGACCGTCGATCTGGCCATCAATCTGGGGGTCAATCCGAAATACTCCGACCAGATGGTGCGCGGGGCCACGGTGATGCCTCACGGCACTGGCAAGACAGTGCGCGTGATTGTATTTGCCAAGGGAGACAAGGCCAAGGAAGCCGAAGAAGCCGGTGCCGATATTGTGGGCGCCGAAGATCTTGCCGAAAAAATCCAGGGCGGTTTTTTGGATTTCGACAAGGCCATCGCCACTCCGGACAGTATGAAGTTCGTGGGTAAGCTGGGAAAGATTCTCGGTCGTCGTGGCTTGATGCCCAACCCGAAGGTGGGAACGGTTACTTTTGACATCGCCAAGGCGGTCAAGGAAACCAAGTCGGGCAAGGTGGAGTTCCGAGTCGAGAAAGAAGGAATCGTACACGCACCCATCGGAAAATTATCATTCGAGAAAGCAAGCCTGGTGGCCAACATCACCTCTTTGATGGAAGCCATTATGAAGGCAAAACCAGCTACCGCCAAAGGGACCTACGTGAAGAACATCACCGTATCCAGCACCATGGGACCTGGGGTCAAGTTGGACGTGGCTGAACTTACGTCGCTGTCGGCGTGAGAACGACAATAAGCCATGACTCTCCATTCGTCACAGTGGTGTGGCGGGGTGGGCAGCCATGGTTTATCCGGTCAATGACAGTAGGTCCCGGGGTAGAACGACTGGGGTAATGTGGTCTTGGAGCCGCGCCTGCCTAGACGGGGAAAGAAATGGACCGAACCCTGATCCTTTCCTCTGCTCATTTGTCCGGTGTATACATCATGCTCTGAACATGAGGAGCGGACGGGAGGAGGTGATTTGAACGTGGAAAATAAACGCATGAGCAAGACCAAGCAGGAGCGAGAAGACACCGTAACGGCCTTGAAGAAAGAGTTTGCCGAGGTCGAAGGTGGCGTGCTGACCGATTATCGCGGGCTCAAGGTCAAGGAAATCACGGACCTAAGGCGACAGTTTCGCCAAGCGGGCATCTCTTACAAGGTGGTCAAGAATACGCTGACCCAGCGGGCCATCCAGGATACTGACTACCAGGATCTGACATCCATGCTGGCCGGGCCGACCGGCGTAGCTTTCAGCGCAGACAACGCCATCAACGCGGCGCGGATCGCGGTTGAGTTTGCCAGGGACCACAAGGCATTGTCAGTCAAAGGTGGTTTCATGGAAGGCGCGGTGCTTTCGCTGGATATGGTTCGCGAAATCGCTAAGCTGACCGGCAAAGACCAACTCAAGTCTGAGTTTCTATCGGTGCTCAACGGGCCGTCACAGAAACTGCTGGGCGTATTGCTAGGAGTGCCGCAGAAACTTCTGGGCGTACTCAAGGCCAGAGAAGAGCAGCTGGAAACAAATTGATCTTCGACCCGGGTCAGGCCAATGCCGCCGGGTCGTGACAAGGAGAAAGAAGTCATGGCAGAAATTACTAACGAACAATTGATGGATCATTTGAGCAATCTGACCGTTCTGCAACTCAACGAGTTGCGCAAGTCCCTGGAAGAGTCTTGGGGCGTGGAAGCGGCCGCTCCGGCCGCCGCCGTAGCCGCTGCTGCTCCGGTCGCGCAAGAAGAAGAACAGACCGAGTTCGACGTTATCCTCGAAGCCTTTGGCGACGAGAAGATCAAGGTCATCAAGACCGTGCGTGAATTGACCGGTTTGGGCCTCAAGGATGCCAAGGAATTGGTAGACAAGGCGCCGAAGGCAGTCAAAGAGGGCGTGGACAAGGAAACGGCCGACGAGACCAAGAAGAAACTCGAAGATGCAGGCGCCAAAGTCGTAGTGAAGTGACGGGACGGGAACCTAGCCGGTTCCTTTCCTGGGCGGTTCGCGTATTCGCAGGCTTGGGTGCGTGAACCGTTCGGGCCGCCATTCGCAGGTTTGTGCAGTTAATGGACTTTACCATGAGGAGCCTCGCATGGGCGCGGTGATTCAGAACAATTTCCGTCTGAGGAAGAACTTCGCGAAAATAAAGAAGATCGTCGATATTCCCAATTTGATCGACGTGCAGAAGCAGTCGTATCAGAAGTTTCTTCAAGATGACGTGCCGCCGGACAAGCGCAACGACAACGGTTTGCAGGGTGTCTTCAATAGCGTCTTTCCGATTCGGGACTTCAACGAGACCTCGTCTCTGGAGTTTGTCCAGTATGTTCTGGACCGACCCAAGTATGACGTGGATGAGTGCCACCAGCGCGGCATGACTTACGCCGCGCCTATCAAGGTGGTCATTCGGCTGGTGGTCTACGACAAGGACGAAGAATCCGGCGAAAAGTCCATTCGAGATATTAAGGAACAAGAGGTCTTCTTCGGCGAAATCCCCATCATGACCGAGAAGGGGACTTTCGTCATCAATGGGACCGAGCGGGTAGTGGTTAGCCAGTTACATCGGTCGCCGGGTGTGTTTTTTAACCACGATTCCGGCAAGAGCCATTCCTCGGGCAAACTGCTGTTTTCCGCCCGGGTAATTCCCTATCGCGGTTCTTGGCTTGATTTCGAGTTTGATGTCCGTGACCATCTTTTTGTACGCATAGACCGGCGGCGCAAGTTGCCGGCAACGGTTTTGCTTCGGGCCCTGGGGTATACCCCGGAAGAATTGCTCAATTATTATTACTCAACCGAGATCATTCGTTTTGAAAAAGGCGGCAAGTTCGCCAAGACCATCGACATTGAGCGTTTGCCCGAGACCCGCGCCGTGCGCGATGTACGGGACCCCGAGACCAACCGGGTCTTGGTTTTGAAAAACCGAAAATTCAATCCCCGCGCGATTGCCCGCTTCAAAGAGCTGGGAATCAACAGCTTACCGGTGCAAAAAGAAGAGATTTTCGGGAAAGTTGCCGCCCACGACGTGATCGATGAGGACACCGGCGAAATCCTGATGGAATGTAACGAAGAGCTGACCGAGGAGAAAATCGAGGCTCTGCGAGAACATGGCATCAAGGAGCTCAAGGTTTTGTTCATCGATGGGCTCAATGTTGGTCCCTGGCTTCGCGATACCTTGCTCGATGACAAGCTCAGCACCTCCGAAGAAGCCCTGTTAGAAATTTACGGTCGATTGCGCCCGGGTGATCCGCCCACCGTGGAGTCGGCTGATAAATTGTTTACGAACCTCTTCTTTAACCCGGAACGCTATGACTTGAGCCGGGTGGGCCGCCTCAAGCTCAACTACAAGTTTGGCCTCAGTCAGTCTCTAGATGACAAAGTGTTGACCAAGAAAGACATCATGGAGACGGTGCGGTACCTGCTTGAGCTGCGCGATGGCCGAGGTGCGGTCGATGATATCGATCACCTTGGCAACCGGCGGGTACGCTCGGTGGGTGAGCTGTTGGAGAACCAGTACCGCATCGGTTTGGTTCGCATGGAGCGCGCCATCAAGGAGCGTATGAGCCTGCAGGAAATCGAAACTCTGATGCCTCACGATTTGATCAATGCCAAGCCGGTCAGTGCGGTCATTAAGGAGTTTTTTGGTTCCAGTCAGCTCAGCCAATTCATGGATCAAACCAACCCGCTAAGCGAAGTGACGCATAAGCGCCGCTTGTCCGCGCTGGGACCAGGTGGCCTGACTCGCGAGCGCGCCGGTTTCGAAGTGCGTGATGTGCACAACACTCACTACGGACGCATCTGTCCCATCGAAACGCCGGAAGGGCCGAACATTGGCCTCATTGCCTCCTTGGCCTCCTATGCTCGGGTCAACGAGTTTGGTTTCGTCGAGACCCCGTATCAAATGGTCAAGAATGGCAAGTTGACCAGTGAGGTTAAGTTCTTTAGCGCCCTGGAGGAAGAGAACCACATCATTGCCCAGGCCAACGCGGATATCGATGCCCGCGGCCGGCTGACCAGTGATATGGTCTCGGTTCGCCACGACGGCGATTTTCTCATGGTGCCCCCGGAAAAAATTGACTTGATGGATGTCTCGCCCAACCAATTGGTGTCGGTGGCGGCCTCGCTGATTCCCTTCTTGGAGAATGACGATGCCAATCGGGCCCTGATGGGTTCGAATATGCAGCGCCAGGCGGTACCCCTCATCCGTACCGATGCACCCATTGTCGGCACCGGCTTGGAAGCCATCGTGGCCCGCGATAGCGGCGTGTGCGTGGTGGCCCGCCGCGACGGGGTGATCGATTCGGTCGACTCTACCCGCATCGTGGTCAAGGCCACCGGCCAGACCGGCGGTGATGTGGGTTCGGAAGTCGATATTTACAACCTATTAAAATTCCAGCGCTCGAATCAAAATACCTGCCTGAACCAGAAGCCGATCGTGCAAAAAGGCGACCGGGTGAAGGTCAACGACATTCTGGCTGACGGTCCCGCCACATCGAAAGGCGAACTGGCCTTGGGCCAGAACGTGACCGTGGCTTTCATGCCTTGGGGTGGGTATAATTTCGAAGATTCCATTTTGATTAGCGAGCGACTCTCTAAAGACGATGCCTTTACCTCGGTGCACATTGAAGAGCTAGAATGCATTGCCCGTGACACCAAACTGGGTCGCGAAGAGATTACCCGCGATATTCCCAATGTGGGCGATGAGGCCCTGATTCACCTGGACGAGAGCGGCATTGTGCGCATTGGCGCCGAGGTCAATCCCAGCGACATCCTGGTCGGTAAGATTACCCCCAAGGGTGAGACCCAACTGAGCCCCGAAGAGAAACTGTTGCGGGCCATTTTCGGTGAGAAAGCCGGCGACGTGCGAGATACCTCGCTGCGCGTTCCCCCCGGAATCAGCGGCACCGTGATCAATGCCCGGGTCTTTTCCCGCAAGGGTGTGGACAAAGACGAGCGGACCCGGGAGATCGAAGACAGCGAAGAAGCGCGCCTGCTCAAGGATCAGAACGACGAGATCAAGATCATCACTGAATCGGCGCGTAAGAAGATTCGCAAGATGCTGCTGGGCCAGAAGGCCGCGGCTCGCTTGGTCGATGCCGGGGGCGATACCCTGGTGGCCAAGGGGAAAGAATTCGACGAGAAGATCCTGGACGACCTGCCCGATGTCAGTTGGCGCGACGTCCACACCAGCGACCGCCAGGTAGACGAGAAGGTGCAGAAACTGGTCGAGAACTACAACGAGCAAGTCGAACTGGTCAAGATGGTCTTTGGTGACAAGATCGGCCGTATGAAAAAAGGCGACGAGTTGCCCCCGGGCGTGATCAAGATGGTGAAAGTGTTTGTCGCCATCAAGCGCAAGTTGTCCGTGGGCGACAAGATGGCTGGGCGGCATGGCAACAAGGGCGTGATCTCCCGCTCTTTGCCCGAAGAAGATATGCCTTTCATGCCCGACGGCAGCCCGGTCGATATCGTACTCAATCCCTTGGGTGTGCCTTCGCGCATGAACGTGGGCCAGATTCTTGAAACCCATTTGGGTTGGGCAGCCAGACAGTTTGGCCATCAGATCGAAGAGATGTTGGCCACTGGCGCCGGTGCCGATGCTCTGCGCAACTACATCAAGAAAATTTACGACAAGAAAGAGATTGGCCAATTTATCGACGGTTTGGGTGGAGAGGACTTGATGCGGCTGGCTCGTTCCTTACGTGCTGGTGTGTATATGGCCACCCCGGTGTTCGACGGTGCCCATGAGGTTGATATCAAGCAATTGCTGGGCGATGCCGAATTGCCCTTGTCTGGTCAAACGGTGTTGTTCGATGGTCGCACCGGCGATGCTTTCCGTAACGATGTCACGGTGGGCCAGATGTACATGATGAAACTCCACCATTTGGTCGACGACAAAATTCACGCCCGTTCTATCGGCCCCTACTCCCTAGTCACGCAGCAACCGCTAGGTGGCAAGGCCCAATTCGGCGGTCAGCGACTCGGCGAGATGGAGGTCTGGGCCATGGAAGCCTATGGCGCGGCCTACACCCTGCAAGAGTTCCTCACCGTCAAGAGCGACGACGTTGCCGGACGGACCCGGATGTACGAAGCCATCGTCAAGGGCGAGCAAGTGCTTGAGTCCGGCTTGCCGGAAGCCTTTAACGTATTGGTGAAAGAGTTGCAGAGTCTGGCCCTGGATGTAGTGCTGGTCGAGGAGTCCAAGGCATCTTAGGGGTGTGACCGTTACCAACGCAAGCCAAAGGAGACTGTCTTGAAAGACATCTTCATAAATTTTTTTGAAAAGCCTAAAGATCCCATTAACTTCTCCGCCATCCGCATTGGCCTAGCTAGCCCGCCGAAGATTCGCGAGTGGTCTTACGGGGAAGTGAAAAAACCCGAGACCATCAATTACCGGACCTTCAAGCCGGAACGCGACGGACTTTTTTGCGCCAAAATCTTCGGACCGGTCAAGGATTACGAGTGCAATTGCGGCAAATACAAGCGCATGAAGCACCGGGGCGTGGTTTGCGAGAAATGCGGGGTAGAAGTTATCCAAAGCAAGGTTCGGCGAGAGCGGATGGGCCACATTACCCTGGCCACGCCAGTGGCGCATATCTGGTTTCTCAAGAGCTTGCCCAGTCGCATCGGCACCTTACTGGACATCACTCTGAAGGAGTTGGAGAAGGTTCTCTACTGTGAGGCCTATATCGTTCTTGATCCGGCGAACAGCACCTTGGAGAAACAGCAAATTCTGGTTGAGGAACAGTACCACCAGCTGCGCGAAGAGCTCGGTCCGGACTCCTTTAGAGCCGGTATGGGCGCCGAATCAATCCAGGAGTTGTTGAAAGATCTCGAGCTCGATCAATTGGCGGTAACGCTCCGCAAGGACATGAGGAGTTCGACCTCGGAGGCCAAACGCAAGAAGTTGGCCAAACGTTTGAAAGTGGTCGAAGCTTTTCGGGCTTCCGGCAACCGCCCGGAGTGGATGATCCTGGAAGTTATTCCGGTCATTCCGCCCGATTTGCGGCCTTTGGTTCCACTTGACGGCGGTCGCTTTGCCACCTCGGATTTGAATGATCTGTACCGGCGGGTAATCAATCGCAACAATCGCCTCAAGCGATTGCAAGAACTCAATGCTCCCGAGATCATCATCCGTAACGAAAAACGCATGCTGCAGGAAGCCGTCGATGCCTTGTTTGATAATGGCCGACGGGGCAAGATCATTACCGGGCCCAACAAGCGCCCGCTGAAGTCACTATCAGACATGCTCAAGGGCAAGCAGGGCCGATTCCGGCAGAACTTGTTAGGCAAGCGCGTGGATTATTCCGGCCGCTCGGTGATTGTGGTTGGCCCAGAGCTCAAGCTGCAACAATGCGGTTTGCCCAAAAAGATGGCCTTGGAACTGTTCAAGCCCTTTATTTACTCCAAGCTGGAAGAACGGGGTTACGTAACCACCATCAAAAGCGCCAAGCGGGTGGTGGAAAAAGAAAAGGCCGAGGTCTGGGACATTCTGGAAGAAGTTATCCGCGAGCACCCGGTGATGCTCAACCGGGCGCCGACATTGCATAGGCTTGGCTTCCAGGCTTTCGAACCGATCTTGATTGAAGGCAAGGCCATTCAGTTGCACCCCTTGGTCTGTGTGGCCTTCAATGCTGATTTCGACGGCGATCAAATGGCGGTCCATGTGCCGCTGTCGGTCGAGGCGCAGATGGAAGCGCGGGTCCTGATGATGTCGACCAACAACATCTTGTCGCCGGCCCACGGTAGCCCCATTATCGTTCCCAGCCAGGATATCGTCCTGGGCTGTTACTACATGTCGCGGGAACGCGCCTTTGTGCCCGGCGAGGGTAAAATTTTTGCCAGCCTGAACGAGTTGCGCCAAGCTTACGATGCCGGCGTGGCTGATCTACAGGCCAAGGTCAAACTTCGTATCGATGGAAAACTGGTTGAAACCGTTGTTGGCCGAGCTTTGATCTACGAGATGATTCCGGAGGGAATTCCCTTCAAAGCGGTGAACAAGGTTCTAGACAAGAAGTCACTGGCCAATATTATTGACGTGTGTTATCGCTTGGGCGGGCAGAAGAAAACGGTACTGTTGGCCGACCGCATCCGCACCTTGGGCTTTAGTTTTGCCACCCAGGCCGGCGTGTCCGTCTGCATGGACGACATTCGCATTCCTGCGCGTAAGGGTGCGATTCTAGATGCCGCCCACGCAGAGTTGGCCGAAGTTAATAGTGAGTATACCGACGGTCTGATCACCGATGGAGAACGCTACAACAAGGTCATCGATGTTTGGGCCGAAGCCACCGAGGAAGTGGCCTCGGAAATGATGCAAGAGATTGGCCGGGAGCAAGTGCAGGGGCCCGACGGCAAATTCAAGACCATGCCCAGTTTCAATTCCATCTACATGATGGCCGATTCCGGCGCCCGTGGTTCCCAACAACAGATTCGCCAGCTAGCCGGAATGCGCGGCCTGATGGCCAAACCCTCGGGCGAGATCATCGAAACTCCGATCACGGCCAATTTCCGCGAAGGTTTGACCGTGCTGCAGTACTTTATTTCTACTCACGGCGCGCGCAAGGGTTTGGCTGATACGGCGCTGAAGACCGCCAACTCGGGTTACCTGACTCGACGCTTGGTCGATGTTGCCCAGGACGCGGTTATCAGCGGCGAAGACTGCCACACCTTGGACGGCATCTACATGACGCCCCTGGTTGAAGGTGGCGAAATTATCCAATCTCTGGCCGAACGTATTTTGGGCCGGGTGGCTCTCGATGATATCAAAGATCCAGTGTCGGGAGAGATTTTGGTTCGTGATCGCGAGGAGATCAACGAGGAAAAAGTACAGTTGATCATGGACGCCGGTATCGAGAAGGTGCGCATCCGCTCGGTGCTAACTTGTCGCATCCGCCATGGTGTTTGCATCAAGTGCTATGGCCGCGATTTGGCCCGTGGCATCATGGTCAATTTGGGCGAAGCGGTCGGCGTCATCGCCG
>JAUVBB010000199.1 GCA_030591445.1 Deltaproteobacteria bacterium
AATGCTCTTTTTGATCGAACCGTCCATATAGATATGGGCCCGCTTTGTTTTTCGGTTGCCGGCCAGGAACGCAAGGTGTTGGCTGTCATCGCTAAAGACCAGGCTGCCCTGGACCACCACGTCGAATCTGACCGAACCCTGATCGTGGAAAACCCGCATTGAGTTTCTGGTCTTGGCCAAGTAGGCGAATCGCTTGCCATCGGGACTAAATACCAGGTCTCCCACCCAGTTGTGCGTATGCCCGGGCTGACCGTTGATAATCACTCGGGCTTGATCATTGTCAAAAGCGATATAGCCATAACTTTCTCTTCCCGGGCTGGCGACCAGTTCGGTAACCTGGTCATAAAGCGGGCTTTCCTGGTCCTTGGAGACCACCAGCGATTGATCTTCTTGGCGGGCGACGTAGGTAAGACTGCCGTCGGGGCCAAAGATCAGGCTGGCCGCCATAATCTGATCGTATGCTTTGCCCTCGGTGTCGCCAAACACGACTCGATCTTTGCCGTCTTTTCGGCCCACGTAAACCAGATGCTTGCCGTCGGGGCTGAATGTCAGCCCCTCGGCAGCTTCAAAGTCGGCTCCCGCGACCCCGTCGGCCACGGCAAACCAGTGCTGGTCTTGTTGGGCCAGGTAGGCCACCCGTTCATCTTGAGGGCTGAAGGCGAACTCGGCAATGGCATCATGGGGCGGGCTGGTCCAATCACCGACGACCAGGTAAGTTGATTTGCCCCGGCGCGCCGGATAGACCAAACGCTTGCTGTCGGGGCTGAATCTTAGCTTGCCGATGGCGTCATTGGCCCCCTGGGCTTCGCCGTTTAGCACCACATGAACGGATTTCCCGCGTTGAAATGCAAAGGCCAAGTGCTTGCCGTCGGGGCTGAAGCGTAAACTGTCGGCTACTAACTCTTCATAGCCTGGTCCATCATCGGCTCCCCGCACCACGTGCCAACGGGAATCGCGCAGGGCCACGTACACTAGTTCTTTGCTGTCGGGTCTGAAAAGTACTTGACCGATGCCATCCCAGAAAGGGGACCGGACGCCGTCGGCCACGACCGCCCAGCGCTGGTCTTGGCGAGCGGGATAGGCCAGGTGCTGGCTGTCGGGGCTGAAAACCAAGCCTTCGAAGGCAATACCGTCGTAGTACTGGCCCCGTTTTTGATCGAGATTCAGGTATTGCTTGTTCTTCGTTTCGATTACCTTTGCCAGCTTACATCGATCGGGGCTGCGGCCATACCAGACTACGGTTGGCCCGCAAGCACTGGCCCCAAAAACCAGCAACAACAAGGTCAATGTTTTCATTTTGGCACCTCCGAAGTCGGCAAGCGTAGCCCCCAAACCGAGCTGAGCACACCCTGGGCGACGGTTTTTTCAGCAACCCGCGCTTCGATTTCGAAGCGAAGCTGGTTGTCAAATTCGTGGGTTAAGCAGACATGATAATCCAGGCGCTGGCCGGCGAAAACGGGTTGCAGGAACTTTATCTCGGCCGCGCTGGCGACTCCCAGCTTGGCGTGCAGATCTTGCAGCGGTGCCCATAGCTTCTCGACCATCTCGGGGCGAAAGCCGGGATGCAGGCGATAGCCCAACTCCAGGTTGCGCAATGCCTTCAGTACATCTTCCGGGTCACCGCCTTGCTCGGCCCAGCCTTTTTGAAATCCCCTAAGCACGCAGAGCAAATTACAGGTTTGTCCCAAGCCTTCTTGGGTGTAGACCCCGGGCCACAAATGCAGGTTGGGAAAATGTCCTCTGAATATCTCCTCGTTGGCCGAGATCTGCTTTCGGGCCCATAAACGACAGGGCGCATCCGACTGGAAGGACTCGATGCCGTCCACCAGCAGAAAAGGCGAACGATGCGGAATGAGTAATTCGATGACGTTGGAGCCCAGCTCGAGCTTCCCGGCGATTTCATTTTTCATTGGCCCAGCCCCTCCATGGTTGTTTTGAGATCGTCGAGGGTCTGGGTGGAATGCAGCTCGACGCCTGCCAGCCGATTCTTACGAACCAGCCCTCTAAGTACTTTTCCGGGACCGATGGTGATCAAGTCGGAAACGCCGGCTTGCGCCATGTTCTGCATGGTCTTGGCCCAATGAACCGGATGCACCAGTTGTTCTGCCAGCAAGTCTGGTATTTGTTCCGGGTTTTCCACCGCCTGGCCGCTGCGATTCGTGACCAAGACCGCGCTTGGAGGACTTTGTGGCACCTGCTTCATTGCTTGCCTAAGCTCCTCGACCGCACCGGCCATGGCCTGGCCGTGCCACTGCCCCGCGGTGGCAAGAGACACGCTCTGGTGAACGGCGGCGATGCTTCGCAAGGCTGTCTGATCACCGGACAAGACCCACTCATCGGGGGCATTGATCGCCGCCAGTTGCACCGAGCCATGCGTTTGGCCAAGGGCCAAAGCCGCCTCGACCGAGTCTCGGTCACAATTAATCAGGGCCAGCATTCCGCCGGGCTTTTGGGCTGCCTGGCCGGCCATCAGCCGACCCCGTAAAGCCGCCAGTTCAATTGCCTTGGCCGGTCCGATGCCTCCTGCTGCCGACCAGGCTGCGATCTCGCCCAGCGAGTGACCCGCTACCAGGCTGGGCCGGATGCGTGTCGCGACCAGTTCTTGGGCAATGCCCAAGACCAGAGCGGTAAGCACGGGCTGAAACACTTCGGTAGCTTCGAGTCGACGCCCGGCTCGCTCGAACAAAGCGGGCAGATCGAGCGCGACCGACCTGGCTGCCAGCGTCAGCAGATCACGGATGCCGGGCTTGTGTTCGGCCATTTCTTGGCAGCTGTGCCAAAGATCCGTGCCTTGGCCGGGAAATAGGAAGCCTATTTTCACAGAGTCAACCCTCCATCTACGACGATGGCCTGGCCGACGATGTAGCTAGCCTGTTCGGAGGCCAGAAAAAGAACCACCTGGGACACCTCTTCGGGTCGGCCCACTCGCTTCAGGGCAATGGTTTCGCATTTTTTCGCCAACAGACGGTGGTCGAGGCGGGCGGCCATGCCGGTGGACAAAAGACCTGGCACCACGGCGTTGACCCTGATTCCGTACCCGGCCAACTCGGCTGCCAAGGTAGTGGTCAAGGCCAGCATGCCGCCCTTGGCGGCCGCGTAGTTTACCTGCCCGGGGCTGGCATGCAAGCCGGCCACCGAGCAGATGTTTACAATGCTTCCCTGGCGTCGGGCCATCATGGGCCGAATCACCGCCTGGCAGCAGTTGAAAGTACCGGTCAGGTTGGTGGCGACAACCGCTTGCCATTGTTCGGGGGTCATCATGACGGCCAGATTGTCGTGGGCCAGACCGGCGTTGTTGACCAGGACGTCTAGGCATTCGCGTTCGGTGGTGATTTTGGCTATCGCCTGCTGACAGGCTTTCGAATCCTTGATGTCGAAGGGGAGTAAATCCGCGCTGCCTCCGCCGGCTTTTATGGCTGCCAGGGTGGCGGCGGCCTCCTCGCTGCGGGAATGGTAGCCCAGGTAGACATGCGCATCTTGGTTGGCGAAGGCAGTGGCAATGTCGCGGCCCAGGCCCCGAGAAGCGCCAGTTACCAAAACCGTTTGACCCGCAAAACTTGGCATCTTTGTCACCCGATGAGCAAGGGGGGGAACTCGAATTGATCTCGGGTCCCGTAGCTATGGAGCTGAGGGCTGACGTGCATGGAGCGGTTGTTGATGACCGGCGGTGACACCGTGCGCACCGGAATCAGCGCAGACGTTTGATAGGCATCGATTCCCGAACAAGCATAAGCCGTATCCAGCAATGCCAATCCAATGTAGTCCTTGCGCGTGTGCGAGAAGCCGGCATTGACCAGCTGGCCGATGCCTTGGCCTTGATACTGGATTTCGTCGCCGACGGCCAGCTTATCCGCGGCGGTCAGGCAAGTAAGTCTTTGTCTGGGCCCAGTGCGCCTGCGCTCGGCCAGCGCTTTGGCGCCCACATACTCTTTTTGATAGGACACGCGCCACTGCAACTGCAATTCAATGGGAGTCAGATCGGCCTTTCCTTCCCGGCGAATATTGAAAAACCAGTTTTCCAGGGCGCACTGCTCCAAGGCCTCCAGTCCGGCGAGTTCCAGATCCAGGGGCTGGCCCAGCTCTATCAGTCTGGCTTGGGTCTTCTCGAGTTCTTCCCTGGGTAGCAAAAGATCGTAGCCGTATTCTCCGGTTTTGCCGGCTCGAATGCAGGTGGTTTGCCCCAGATGAAAGAAGGTCAGATAAGGGAGCCCAATCACTTCTGGGCCCAACAAAGCGGCCAGCACTTCCCAGGCGTAGGGACCATTGAGCGACAACAGCCCATGAGATTGACTGAGGTCGTCGACCTGGATGTGCTCCGCTGGCAGCGTTTGGCTCAAAAAGTAGTCTCTGAGCTGGGCGGCCTCCATGCCTTCGGCCAAGATGAGGAAATCCTCATCGTCACAGCAGATAAAAACGTCGGCCAGCGGTCGAGCCGCTTGATCCAATAAGAGGGTGTACATCATCTGGGTGTCGCGCAGATGTAGCTCGGCCGGACAAGTTCGATCGAGTACCTCGAAAGCGTTGGTGCCGGAAAGTCGCAGGCAGACCACGTGATCCATCAGGCTCAGGGCCGCCGATCGTCGAATAGCCGATTCCTGTTTCTCAAGCATTTTGATGGCCCTCTTGGTGTTCAATGACCAGGTCCGCCAGGGTGTTGACCGTCCGCATAGTCACGCGTCCCATCGCGTCGTTGGGCATTTGGATGCCGAATTCCACTTCCAGTGAAACCACCAGCTCTACCGCGTCCACCGAATCCAATCCGATGCCGGTGCCGAAAAGGGGCGTGTCAGGGTCGATCTCGTCCGGTTCTCGCCGTACCTTCAGGTTATCGATAAGTACTTGGCGCACCCGATCCAGGATCTGATCGCGTTGCTGAATCTTGGTGCTTAACTTAGGATCCATCTTCCGCTCCTTGTTTTGATAAGATGAGCGCGCAGTGCAAAGACCCGCCTTGCGATGACGTGATCATGACCTGCTGAGCCTTGCCCTGACGAAGAGCCAGGACGGCCGCCACACAATCCATGGCCGAAGATGCGGCCTCGGCCCAGTCAAAAACTTTGGCGGGATCTTGATCCTGCCGGTGATTGCCGAAGAGCAGCTGGATTTCTGGGGCGCTGATCCTGGCCATGGCCAGTGCCTGTTCTACCGCCAGGTCCAGTGATTCTGACCCGGCCCCAGACAGCCCCCAGCCGGCAACGCGGATAGATTCTGTTCCCGAACTCGGCTGACCGTAAGCTTCCTGGCCCAGCAAGAGACAGGCCGCGGCGGCTTGGTCGAGGTAGTCAACGCCGGCACCGACCATGAGATCCACATCCCGCCTGGATGAAAGCAAGCGAGCCGCGTAGATGATGGCGACCAAACCGCTACCCGGGCCGGTAGTCAGAGTCGATGTTGGTCCTTTTAGGGACAGGAATTTTGCACAA
Source organism: Deltaproteobacteria bacterium (assembly GCA_030591445.1). Classification (GTDB taxonomy): domain Bacteria; phylum Myxococcota; class B64-G9; order B64-G9; family B64-G9; genus JAUVBB01. Next base: position 5,424 of record JAUVBB010000199.1, read on the forward strand.
CTGCCCGTTGGCGCGTTGAGCACAATCCGGGAAAAGGCGGGTGCCGAACATTTCGACAAGCCTCGGTCCTTAATACTTTTGCGAAACTCGGTATTCTTGGTAGTCGAAATGCGGGTTGAGCCGACCAGTAAACCGCTACGGCTGCGTAAATCGCCGCGCAGGGATATGCCCGCATCTTGCAAGGCCATGGCCGTGGCCGCCGTCAGGTAGCGGGTTTCCGGATCGAGTCCTCGTGGATCGGCGCTGGGTACCAATTGATTCAAATCAAAAATCGCGGTTGGATCCAGGCTGCCGATTCCCAACACCCGAACCCCCCGGCAGCAGACGGCCGTCTCTAACCGAGCCTCGGGCCGCGATATCGTGACCGCGGCATTGGCTCCGCCGAAGGCCGAGTTGAGGCAAACCGCATGTTGGAAGGAAGTTTTCCGCGGCCGGCTCTGGGCGACAGGATCGTCGGGACCATGAGGTCGGGCCCCTTGGTAATGGAGCGTAGGCGGGATGACCCCGCGTTGCATGGCCATGATGGTAACGATGATTTCCAGGACCCCGGCCGCGCCCTGGGCGTGGCCCAGGTAACTCTTGGTGGAACTGACCGGCAGGTGCTGGGCATGATCGCCGAAGGCCTGTCGAATGCCTTGCCATTCTGCCTGGTCGTTGGCTGGGGTTCCCGAACCATGGGCATTGAGGTAGCCGACATCCCCGGGTGCAATTCCCGCGTCCAGCAGTGCACCCTTTATCGCCCGGCGCATCCCGGCGCCGGAGGGATCGGGAGAAGTCTCGTGATAGGCATCGGCGGAAAGCCCATAACCAGAGAGCAGAGCCAGGGGCGGGACGTCTCTTTTCTCAGCCTGCTGCCTTGATTCCAGCACCACGAAACCGGCCCCTTCCCCCAAGGTGGTACCCATGGGATGGCTGAAGGGTGCGCATTTGCCCGGACTCAAGACCCCCAGCGCGTGGAAGCCGGCAAAGACCTCGGCCGATAACATGTCGGCTCCGCCAGCGACCACCAGATCGGCCGAGCCCATTTGTAAGAGATCGCGGGCCAGACCAAGCGCGTTGGTGGAAGAAGAGCAGGCAGTGGATACCGTGATACAAGGACCCTTTATCGACAATGTCTCGGCCAGGGTCTCGGCCAAAGTGTGCAACTGGCTGTTCATGTCGCCCAGGCTGGTGCCCATGACCAGCCCCAAGCGGGTTGGTGGCAGATGGGCCTTTTCGACAAGTGCCTGGGCCATTGCCTCCGTGGCGGCGGTCGTCGTAAATTCCTTACACAAGCGCAACAACGATTCGGTGGTCTGCTCACAGAAGGAGTTATTTACCATCGCTCCCAGCTTCACCGTAAACGCACTGGTGTCGAAGCGCCTAATGGGCACGATGCCATCTCTGCCGGCCTCAAGGGCTGCCCATGATGACGCACAATCTCTACCCAAAGCGCAAAACGCGCCCATGCCCGAGACCACAATTTCATGGTTCCGGGCGGCAGGGTGAGCTTTGTTAGGCTGCTCAAGTCCCAGATGGAGGAGTGGTTGCATAGTGCTCATTTTGGAAAAGGTCTACCGGTTGGCGGCCTTTATCAGGCCACCGATGATCAAGGTTATCAGCCCGATAATCAGCAGAAGCACTCCGATAGTGATAACGAAAACACCTCCAAAGGTAACGGTCATAATGAGCCCACCAGCGAGGCAAGTTACCGCACCGATGCCCATTATCCAGCCACTGGCCGAAATGGTTCCTGAACCTGGTCCGCCTATGATTTTTGGCGGTTCCGGCACGATTACCCTGGGACTTTTTGTTTTGACTGCCCACATTTCCGCCGCCGCCGCCAATCGCTGCCGTTTCTCAAAAAATGCCTTTTGGCTCATTTTGGCGGTTACCTTGCGTTGCATCTCGGCCTGAGAACCGCGCTGATCGGACATCTTGCGAACTTTGGCTACTACTTCGTTGATAAGCAAATCTGGCGATTGGTTGCGCAGGCGCCAGTTTGCCTGGGTGATGATGTGTCGGGTCTGCAAGCGGCGTTTCTTGGAGAGGTGGACCAAGCCCGCCTCCTCGTCGATTTCCTGGGCAATCATCATGCCTGGATCCTTGCGGTCTCGTAACACTCTTTGCAGGTCAGTCTTTTCGCTGGCAGTCATCTTTTCCAGGTTGTCGGTGGTCGAAAAAATCGCCTCGTCCATCTCCGGCAAAGCCCGAACAATCCGCTCTTGCATGCCCGGATGGACCTGCCCTTCTTCGGGCAAGTCTCCGAACATCCCGGCCATATACATCGAGCGCATGGATTTTCGGCCCAGTTCGCATTGCCGCTCGAAGGCCGGATCGTTGATGCCATAGTCACGGGCCAGATCCCAGGCGGAGATTTTCTCCATACCTCGGTCAATTTTTGCCAAATAGGAATCCATCTCCGGCAAATTCGGCACATTCAAATTTCCCAGTTGCCCCCCGCCCGGAAAGATGGCACAGGAAGAACCGGCCACTGAAGTAAGCCCGCCAACTCCTGCCAGGGCCCCCATTTTCAACAGGTCACGACGATCCATATTTAGCTTTCCTTTCTTAGGATTGCTATCAAGCCCTCCGCTTTACATTCAAACTGAGCTGCAAAAAGCAAGCCAATGCCTTGCTGCTAAGAAATCATATAATATCGGCAAGAGCCAACGAAAGAATTCTACCGAACCAGGCAGAACCAAGTATTTTTTCACACCTGTCCGTTTTTTTCACGGAAGAGATTCGATTTTTTAGGCAAAAGGGTGCAAGTGCTGGAACTGAGCTTGGCAGGGTTGGCCTTTGCTCAGCAGCCAAGTGCCTTTGCTGACATCGAACAGGGAAGTGGCCAGGGTGCTGCCGCGGACCTTTTCGGTGGGGTGGCGGCAGGGGGAGTAGGGGGCGTTTTGGTGCAGGGATAGGGCCGCGATCAAGTCGTCGCCGGTAACGGAGTCGAGTCGCTGTTCCATTTCTTGCTTGAGCGGGGTGAGAACTCGAAAACGGGAATAGGAAGAGGTTTGGGTGTATTTTGTGTCTTGGGGTTCGTCTTTCAACTCGGGCTGGATCAGGTGATTGGTGTGCAGGTACAGACCGCTGACGGTGTGGACTTTGTGGCGATCTACCGATGCTTCTACCGATACAATTTTGCGATCCGGGACCGAGGCTAAATTGAAATGGAAGGAATAGGCGCGGCCGGGGTGGGTGGAGATGGCGATGGCTTCGGCCAGGTTGCGGGCTTGTAAGACAGCGCGGTTGAGGAAGTAGCGGGGGATGCCCGGGTTGACGCGTAGCGAGGAGATGAAATTGGCGGTCAAGATCAGGCCGGCGTCACTGATGGCGGGGCCGATGCCGGGCAGAATGCCGGGATAAGACAGAAAGAGGAAAGCGGGTTTGCCGGGCTGCTTTTGTTTGACCAGAAAGAGCAGGTCGGCATAGGCGCGATCCCCGTCTTCGTTATGGGCCAGCAAAAGTTTGTCGCCATGGCTCAAAGCCAGAGTGGAGCAGCCGCAGGTCTCCTGGCCGGCGGGCGGGGTCTTCATCATGGTGCCCAACTCGGCCTTGAGGTTGAGGGCCATCAGATCTTTGAAGTCTACCCCCGAACCATCGGCCCAGCCTTCCAACTCGCGGACAATGTCGGGAAAATGCCGGCGGGCGGCGTCGAGAAAGGGTTGATAGCGAGTGGCCAAATCGGCTTGCATGAATGCGCGAATCTCAGAAAACCATTTCTCCCTGCGTTGCAAACCCAGCTTGATTTCTCGGGCAAAGCGCTTGCCGATGGCGCGGCCGCATTGGTAGGGCGTTCCGCTTACTTCCAAATAAGGATAGAGCGGGTCCGCCACCTTTGCCACGCTGGGCATACGGGCCGGCTTGGGCGCGCAGGCAGCCTGCCCGCCGGCCAGGGCCAGCAAGGCCCCGCCACTTGTTTTGAGAAACTGTCGACGATCGACCCCTAACCGTGGTTTTTTTACGAGCATGGCAGAATCATAATCGCACTTGCCTGACAATATCAAGGCAGACAAAGTAGACCGGAAATGTAGCGGAAAAGATTGACCCGAAGGCAGAAATGAGTAAATTGGGGTCCTGTTTCTGATTCATCTATTCTGGAAGGAGGGTAAAGTGGACGAGGTACTACTTTCGCGAATCCAGTTTGCATTAACCATCGGTTTTCATTTTATCTTCCCGCCGATATCCATTGGCTTGGCCTGGTTGTTGGTCATCATCGAGGGCATGGGTCTACGCACTGGCGACGAGTTATGGCTGCGCATGGGTAAGTTTTTTGGCAAATTGCTGGCCCTGACTTTTGCGGTGGGGGTGGCCACCGGCATTGTGATGGAGTTTCAGTTTGGCACCAACTGGGCCAACTATTCTCGTTTTGTCGGTGACATTTTCGGAGCGCCGCTGGCCGCCGAAGGTATCTTTGCTTTCTTCCTGGAGTCGAGTTTCCTGGGGCTTTATTTGTTCGGCCGCAATCGGGTGTCGCCGGGCGTTCATTGGTTTTCGATTCTGATGGTGGCCCTGGGCGCCACCATTTCTGCTTTCTGGATTCTGGTGGCCAATTCCTGGCAGCAGACCCCGGCCGGCTTTACCGTGATCGAGGGCCGCGCGCAGCTGACTAGCTTTGCCGAGGCGGTGTTCAATCCTTCTATGTGGCATCGCTTCTTTCATACCATGCTGGCGACATTGGTCGCCGGCGCTTTCTTTGTGGGCGGGGTGGCTTCGTATTTGGTTCTGAAGAAACGCGAAGTCGACTTGGCGGCCCGCGCGTTGAAACTGTCGCTGGTTTTTGGCTTCGTGGCCTCGGTGCTGGTGATTTATCCCAGTGGCCACGAGCATGCCTCGCAAGTCGCCCACACCCAGCCGGAGAAGTTTGCCGCCATTGAGGGCTTATACAAAGGTCATGACAGCGCGCCGCTGGTGCTCTTTGCTTTGCCCAGCGATCCTCCGCCGACTTTGCATGGCCTTATCGAAATACCGGGCTTGTTGAGTTGGATGGTGTTTGGTGATGTCGACGTGCCCATCAAGGGTTTGGCCGACTTTCCCGCCGACGAGGTGCCGCAGGGTTTTGAACTTTGGCTGTCCTTCGTCTCCTTTCACAACATGGTCATCTTGGGCGGTTTGTTCCTTGGTCTGACCGGTTTGGGCTTGCTGCTCATCTGGCGCAAGAAACTCCTCGAATGGTCTTTGTTTCTCAAGGCCATGGTGCTGGCCGTGCCCTTGCCCATCTTTGCTATCGAGCTCGGTTGGATAGCGGCGGAAGTAGGGCGCCAACCCTGGGTGGTATATAAAGTGCTTCGTACCCAAGATGCCGCCTCGCCGGCGGTCAGTTCCGGTGATATCATGTTTTCCATCGTCATGTTCAGTCTGATCTATCTGATGCTGGGGGCCTTGTACTTGTTCTTGCTGTTCCGTGAGATCAAGAAGGGTCCAGAACCTGCGTCCGAGGGGGTGGCATGATGGATGCGAGCCTTTTGCAAAATGTGTGGTTTTTGCTTTTTGGGGTACTGGTAGCCGGCTATGCCATTCTCGACGGTTTCGACTTGGGCGCGGGCATGCTTTCTATCGTGGGTAAAAACCAGGCCGAGCGTAGGGTTTTTTACCAGGCCATCGGGCCGGTTTGGGATGGCAATGAGGTCTGGTTGCTGACCGCCGGCGGCGCTCTGTTTGCCGCTTTTCCTCCGGTATACGCTTCGGTTTTTTCCGGCTTCTATATTCCTTTTATGCTGTTGCTGGTGGCACTGATTCTGCGCGCGGTCTCCCTGGAATTTCGCAGCAAGGTCGACTCGGACAAATGGCGCGCCCTGTGGGATCGGGCCTTCTGGCTGGGCAGCTTGCTGCCTTCCCTGTTGTTTGGAGTGACGGTGGGTAACCTTTTACTGGGCTTGCCCCTGGATGCCGGTGGCAACTACACCGGGACCTTCCTGCAGCTCTTGCATCCCTACGCCCTGATCCTGGGTCTGCTTTCGTTGAGCATGTTCGCCTGTCATGGTGGCGTCTACATGGCCATCAAGACCGAAGGCGACTTACAGGCGCGGATGCAGAGTTGGGCTGGGCGGGCCTGGATGGCTTGGGTCAGCTTGTTTTTTGTCGGCACCCTGGCCACCTTCTTTTTTGCCCCAGCGCGCATGGCCGGATTGACCGGAAACATTCTGTTCTGGCTGAATTTGATTGTCTTGCTGGGCGCCCTGGTTGCCCTGCCGGTGGTACTGCGCACGACGCGCCATGGCCTGACTTTTATAGTTTCCGCGCTCGCCATCACCGCCCAGATTGCCTTGGTCGGCATCAGCCTCTATCCCAACATGGTCCCGGCAATACCGGATGCCGCCCTGAGCCTGACCATCGCCAATTCCTCATCCTCGGAACTCACCCTGACCACCATGCTGGTCATTGCGCTTATCGGCATGCCCTTGGTCATCGGCTATACCATTTTTATCTACCGGGTATTCCGCGGCAAGGTGCAGTGAAGGGGATATCCCTTGTTTTGAAGGCAGGCTTGAGAGTTGACAGAGGTCTTGAGGTTCAGAGAATCCCTACTTCTTCTTCCTCGCCAGCTTCCTTTTTGTTCGCCTTACCGGCACCGACTTGCCCGGTAGGCTCGGACGGGGTTTCCCTACCATGAGTTTCTCCACGCTGCCGAGATTGCCGATTGCCCGTGTGTAGCGGTTGTCCGTTGTCTGTCGGACATCAGCCTTGCCGAGTTGATGAAGCACGCTCTCCGCATCGCTGAAATCCACGACTGGGACGGACTGGACGATAATGGTATCGAGGGGAGGCGATACCTCCCCGTAGACATCCTTTGCGTTGAACGAGCTGATCGCAAACCGGATCACCCCATGCTTGCCTTCCTTCGACCCGTCAT
>JAUVBB010000465.1 GCA_030591445.1 Deltaproteobacteria bacterium
CCACTTCCATTTTGCCTTCCTGGCTAACCCCGGTACCAATGTCGACGTCATAGAGCCACTGTGTGCCTTCGCTCATCGCCAAGTAGGCTGCGGCATCGATCTGTTCGCCCGTGTCGTCTCCGCCACAGGCAGCGCCCATAAGCCCAAACAACAGGTAACCCGCAACAAGTGCCAATCTCATCTTCGCCTCCGCAAGCCTACCATTGCGCGAGCAGCTTCTGGGCTCGCTCGGTGGAGTTCTTCAAGACCTCGGCATGCAGACTGTTGCCATGGGAGTCCATGGTTACAATCGCGGGGAAGTTCTCTACCTCGATCACCCACATGGCCTCCGGGGCGCCGAATTCATCGAGCTTGTGAACCTCGCGCACTTTGCGCACCGAGCGGGCCAATATCACCGCCAGGCCACCGATGGCATGGAGATAGACCGCGCCGTGCTCTTTACAGGCAGCCAGGGTGCGTTCGCCCATGCCCCCCTTGCCGATCACGGCCCGGACGCCGTATTGGGCGATGACCTCTGCCTCGTAGGGTTCCTCGCGTTTGGAGGTGGTGGGCCCGGCAGCGACAAATTGCCAGCCGGCATCGCTTTGACGAACCACGGGGCCGCAATGATAGATCATGCCGCCCTGGAGCACCTCCCGTACCTCGGCGCCGTCTTCTTCGACCAAATACTTATGGGCGGCATCGCGGGCGGTTATCATCACGCCGTAAACGCCCACTTCATCTCCGACTTTCAGTTTTCGGATGGGTTCTTCTGCTACCGGCAAATCAATGCGAATCATCTTTGCTCTCCCGGGTCTCAAAGGTAGACGGCCTGGCCGTTTTCTACCTGCAGACAACGGCGTCGATAAGCCCAACACATATAGCTTACCGATACGAAATAGCTGGCGGGCACGCGATGGCGCAGGCCCATCTTGACCCCCAGCACCGTGGACTGCCCCCCAAAACCCATCGGGCCAATTTCTAGTTGGTTGATACTCTCCAACAATTCTTTCTCCATGGCCGCCAAGATGGGATCGGTGTTGACATCGTCCAAGGGCCGGAAGAACTGCTCTTTCGACTCCTGAAAAGAGGTCATGCGATCACCGCCGATACCAACCCCCAAAGTCCCGGGGGCACAGCCGAAGCCCTGGGCACGCAAGGCGGCATCAAGCACACAGCGTTTGACACCGTTGAGATCCCGGCCCGCCTGCAACGAGCCATCGGGCAATGCATATTGGACGCCGCAATTTTCGCTGCCGCCGCCTTTTAGCATCAGACGCACGGACAGTTTGCCGGCCGCCAAGCCAGGGTGGAAATGAAGAACCGGTGCCCCTACACCCAAATTGTTGCCGGTGTTCTTGCCACTAACCGGATCGACTGCGTTGGGACGCAGAAGAGAACGCTCGGTGGCCTTGATCACAGCGCGCAAAAAAGATTGGGTCATTTGTTCCTGATCAAGATCCGGGCCGTGATCGATGTAGAATATGAGACTGCCGGTATCTTGGCAGATGGGCATCGAAGATTCTCTGGCTTCTTGGGCATTGCGTAACATCCAGTCTAAAGTGGACCGGGCCCGACCCTGCTCGGCATCGCGCGCTGCGCACAAGGCCCGCTCGACGTCCGGCGCCAACTCGCATGAAGTGAGCCGAATCAACTCCAACAGCCACTCATCCAATTTCTGCGTTTCCAATTATTCCTCCCTACCGCAAGAAAAAAAAAGTGGGATTACCCTAAGGGCAATCCCACTCTGGTTTCAACTGTTATTGTGTGGACGCTTTGCTACAGTACTTTTTTGAACTGCGGGGCCGGCTTGAAAGTCACGGTCTTGGAGGCACCAATCTTGATCTCTTCACCAGTGCGCGGGTTGCGGCCCTTGCGTGCTTTGCGCTTACGCACGGAGAAGGTGCCAAAGCCCGGATACACAAACCGACGTTCCTTCTTGATCGCTTTCGACAGCGTCGCGAAGACGGCGTCTACCACTTCGCCAGTAGCCTTCTTGGACATTTCCGGCAGGCCCTTGGTCTTGAGTACCTCATTGATCAATTCAGCCTTGGTCATGATTCCTCCCTTTTAAAGCGTTCTGGTTTTTTGCTTCCCAATCGAAGCGCAACTCTCTCTAAACCCGTTTAACTTCTTGTGTATGAATGCTTGATGAGAAGGAGTGTATTGAATCAGATCCAGGCTGTCAAGAGCAAATTCGCGCTCACCCGCAGAAAATAAGGGCCTCAGGCATACGACCTACGGCACACCCTTTGCATACAAGGGTTTCAGCACCAGAGCTTTTTCAATTTTTTCAAGAGATTGACGAGAGATGATTTAAGAAAAACTACCAGGTCAGCGCCTGTTGAATCTCTTCCAAACTAGGAATTCCGGCGCGCCCACCAATGCTTCGACACTTGAGCCCCGCGGCGGCACCGGCAAAACGCATGCGTTCTCTCAGCTTCCAACCCTGCAAATGCCCGTAGATATAGGCGCCGTGATAAACATCGCCGGCCCCGGTGGTGTCGACTGCTTTTACTGGAATGGGAGGCACGATATAGGTCTCGCCGTCTTCCATGCCCACCGAGCCATCTTCGCCGATGGTAATGACCACTGTATCCGGACCCTTGGCGCTGAGTAGTTTGAGACTCTCGGCCAAAGCTCCGGTACCCATTTCCGCTACGAATCTTTCCGAGGCAATCAGGGTATTGGTTAGCGGAATAAGCTCATCCATGCCCTCGCGAGGAGAACCGGCATCGTAGACTACGTGCACGCCGGCCGCCTGCGCATACTTGGCCGCCTCCACTTGGGCCTCCATCTGAATGCCATCCACATGCAATACCTTGGCATGATCCAGAATAGAGAAGTCAAGCTCACCGGCTTGTAGCCCGTTCACGTTGCCGCGGGTCCAAAACACGGTTCGCTTGGCACTATCGTTTTCGATGGCGATAAAGCTATAGGGCGACACCAGGCCTTCTTCGATGATCATGGCGGAGGTGTCGACCCCGGCATCACGCAAGCCTTGCCGAATGAAAATGCCGAAATCGTCGTTGGAAACCTTGCCGATGAAAGTCACTTCTACGCCCAGCGCCGCTAAGGCAACCAGCGCTGTCGCCACCGGACCGCCACCTTGCATGCTGAATTCAGACAACTCTACTTTTGAGTCCGCCTCGGGATACCGGCCTACTTTGCCCAGCGTGTCGACTGTGCAGTGCCCTATCCCGACTACTTCGAACGACATGCGGCCTCCTTTCCATTTTCATCGCTATCAAAGGAACTGGCCCAAGTCAACCCCGGCACCATATTCCAGCTATGGCCAAACCGCAAGAAATCCATTGCCTCCATGGGCCGGCTTGTGGATAATCGCCGGACTTGCCGACTGACAACCAGCCGGCGGCGAAGAGAGGATAAGCAATCCATGGCAAAGAAAAAGAAAAAAAAGGGTGGCGGAAGCTTGGCCGAACGACTGAGCAAGCTGCTCAGTGAAGCATCCTCCGGCGACGCGGCCGTTTTGGCAGAAATGGCAAACATGTCAGCTGAAGATTTTGACACCGCGTTTGGCAAAGCCCAAGCATTGGCAAAAAGCGCCGATCCGCGGGAGATCGCAAAATTGCCCGCCGATTTCCAGATCGCCTTTCTGCTGCTGGCCGAAAAAGAGCAAGATGACGATCAGCTCAACGATCTGTTCAGCATGACCAAAGACAAACCGGTCAAGAAAGAAGCCCGGCGAATTCTACATCGCTTGCGTTCCCAAGGGGTGGATGTCGCCCTGGCCGAGGACGGCGGCTCGTCTATCCTCGATCGCGAAGTAGCGGTAGCCGAACCAGAACTGCCCTGCTATCTCACCGCGGTCACCGGCACCGGTAGCCGTATCATCTGGATGGCCCGCTATGTCCATGGCGGCGTTTCTGTTTACCAGGCCGAAATCAACGATACCGAGGGCCTACCCGAGTTCTCTGGCGGCGTAATCGGTCGCAATCGCTACCGCGGGCTCGCGCGCGAAATGACAGAGAAAAACGACGTACCGCTGCTGACCATTGGCTACCCCGAAGCAAGAAAACACATCGCCAATGCAGTTGCCATCAGCCATGATGCTTCAAAGGCCCTGCCCGATGGCTATCTCGAAGCCTCCAAAGATTTGCCCGAGACTGAAGATTTTACCTTGGGCGATCCGCGCGAACTGTTTCCCAGCGCAGACTTCGAGAACAAACCAGAACTCGCCCGCGAGGCCGGCAACCTGCATGATTTGGTCGAGTTCTCTGACTGGTATCCCAGCGAAGAAGCGCTCAAGGCCATCCACGAGAAATTCAAAGAGGTCGAATCCTCCACGCTGACCATCAATGATGAACAAAAGGCCGAGCAGATCAAGAAGGCCCTGGATCAGGCAATCGAAGACCTGGTCGGCGATGCAGAACAAAGAACCGTCCTGGCCGGTCGTCTTTTCACCATGGCCGCTTACTTCCAGCTGACCGATCGAAACGATACCGCCCAAACCGTAGCCGCGGCCGCTTGGCAACTCGAAGATCCAGAGTTCAAACCGCTCGACAGCGCATTCTTCAATCAGATGATTAACAAATTATTCAAGAGCCCGGAAGAAATCGTTAAGCAAATGGCAATCGAAGCCAAGGATCCCAAAGAGAAGCCTCCCGAGGAACCCAGCAATCTAATCGTCCCGCCCTAAAGCTATGGCCTGGTAGTAAAACAAGAGCTAATACCCACCCCAATCGGCGTCAGGGTCATGCCTTCCACCCGGGCATCAATGCTTACACAGTATTGCGTGTTCGCTTCCAGGAGATCTCGCGGGCGGAGAATCGCCACCGTAAGATCTTCGCCGCTGGGCGATACCGAGCAAGAGACTTCGCTGGTCACATTCGGACCTTGCCCAGCGACCTGCAGGTAAAATGTAGCGGGGCTGAGATTGGTGCTCCGGTTACAATCTTCGATTTTCGGACTGTAACCAGAGAAGAAAACAGACTCTGAGAAAACAGCCATCACTTTGACATCGCGCGCCACCTCGATTTGATCCTGACCGGGGTAGAGATCAAACAAACGCAACCGGACACCTTCGTCCGGCATGACCCCCACGTCTCCGCAAGCCCAGGGCAGCAAAGCAATGCCGGCCAAAACCAGCAGCTGCCAGGTTCGAAAAATGCGCGCCTTCTCACTTCGCTGTCTTGTCCTCATGGACAGACAAGTTACTGCCTGCAGAGAGAATGCGTCAAGGTGAATTAACGAAGTGTTGCGAGACTGTCGATTATTTGTGTGAAAACCCCGTCATCCCCGAATCGTTTCTGTCGGGGACCCATGGGGTTGCTTTCAGGTTGGGAATCAAGTCAAAAGCTGGGTCCCCGACAGAAACGATTCGGGGATGACTGGTTTTTTTTAGATCTTTTTTGCGGATAA
>JAUVBB010000500.1 GCA_030591445.1 Deltaproteobacteria bacterium
GTTGTCGGCATTTGGCAGCGTTTTGAGCGCCACCTTACTCTCGCGCTGGCGATCGAAGACCTCATAGACCACGCCCAAGCCACCGGCCCCCAAGCGACGCTTGATCTCGAAACGTTCGGTGCCGGCAAAGTCACTGTCGTTAGCTTGGCTCAAACAGCATGGCTCCTTATGACCGCTGCTTACGAAAACCAGGCAGAATCACTTCGGTCATTCGTTCGGCATCAACCACACCTTGCTGGCCCATCCAGCTGGTTCCTTTTTCAAAAAACGCGGCGCCTTCTTCGCCGCCGATGAGACTACCCAAGCGGCGTTCGGCCGCCGCCTGGTGCAGATGCATGTCTTGTTGTTGCGCTTCCTTGATGGCCTCATCGAGCAATGTGCGCGATTGTTGGTCATCGCCTTTCTGCATCGCGATGGTAGCCCGCACCAGCAAAGCCATGACCTGGGCATAACCGTTTCGTTCTTTCTCCAGGGCGCGGGCAATGCGGCCCACCTCGCGCAGGTCGGCCGTCTGGCCCGGCCGGGTGACACTGTCGGCCAGCAGCAATCGGGCCCGCAGCCAGGCATAGATGGTGCGCACAATTTGTAGACGCAGCAGCATGGATTTTTTGAGGCCCCGGCCATTGATGCGGGCATCTTTCAGGATGCCGCTGGTTTGACCCTGATAGAGCGCGTGTTCGGCGCGCGCTTCGAACTCGAACCAATGTTGTAAATGATAACGACCTTCCGGCGGGATCCATTTGACCCGGGCCAGATCCCGCTTTGGATCTTCCGCGCTGCCCAAAGCCAGCAACAGGCGCTGACAAGTTCGAATCAAGGTAGTCTGGGCGTAGAGATCGCCGCGATGTTCGGCATCCCTTAGATAGGCGTCAAAGATGGGAGCCATTTCCGCAAAGGCCCCCATGCGCAGCAGCGACCACATGCGAAACAAACGGGTGGTGCTCATCTCCCAGGCCGCGCCGCCCAATTCGCAAAAGGAAGACTCGGCCGCGGCCGTTTTCTCGGCTGCCTGGCGAAATTGACTGCCAAAGTAGCAGAGACAGCCATCGACCCCCAATACCCAGGCTTTGAGATAGGGGCTGTTCTTGGCAGCGGCGATCCGCGTTCCTTCCCCAAGCAGATCACGGGCCTGGGCCAGGCTGTGTTTGTCACCGCGGGAGCCGATGAAATTGGCTTCCAGGAACAATGCCCGCGCCAGGCGGGAACGCTCGCCCGTTTGCAGGGCCAGCAACAAACCGCGCGCTTGGAAATCCATGCCTCTGATACTGTCGACGATGCCCAGGCCGTGGGCCACTGTCTTGTAGACATCCAAGCGAGTCAGATTCTCTACCGCAATCTGGTTCTCCTGCTTTTCTTTCCATACCAGCCCGCGCAGGCGTAGCTTGGCCCGCTGGTAAATGAGAGAAAGCAGGGCCCGCATGGGAGTGGCCGGCATCTTCATACCTACTTCTGCCAACAGGCTATCGACGGCCTGCAGGCCATCTTCTAGATGACCACTGATGAGAAGCTGCTCGGCCGCTTGCCGGCGGCACTCCAATCGGGTGGTGGGATCGGCCCCGTCGGCGACGGCCAGAAACACCTCTGCTGCCTCCGCGCCCCGGCCGGCGCCGACCAGAACTTTTCCTAACTGCAGACGCAGTTGTCGGGTTTTGCCCTCGCTATACTCGCCCAGGTCCAGGGCGGTCTTGAAAAACCGGGCGGCCTGATCGAATGCCGAGGTGGCACTGGCGCGCAAAGCCGCCTCTTCGGCGTGACTGACGGCGCGCTGGGCTTCGCCGGCCGCCGCGAAGTGGCGAACCAAGGCCTGGGGATCGGTTGCCGCGGCCCCGGAATTCTCCAGGGCGGTGGCCAAATCATGATGATGACTGATGCGCTTGGCCTCATCGAGCTTGGCCAAGACGGCCTCGCGCACCCGGTCGTGATAGGTCTCGATGGTGTCGGTGACTTGACCGCGGGTGCGCACCAGAAAACCAATCCGTAAGGCGCGAACCACTTTTTCGTACTCATGGTAGGACAATCCGGTAACCAGGGCCGCTGTTTTCTGGGCCAGGGGCGCCCCGGCCACGGCCAGAATTTCGATCAGCTGGCGCGGGATGGATTCCAGCCGGCATATCCGGGCCCAGAGGGCTTCATCCAGACGCATGGATCCGGCGGTTCCTTTTTGGTCAAGATGGCGCACCAGTTCGAGGATGAACAAGGGATGGCCGTCGGCTTCCTCGGCCAGGGCTCTGGCCACTTGCTTGTTTAGCTGGGGCGCCAGCAGTTCCACCAGTTCCATGGCCTGGGCGGGCGGGAGTTCTCCCAAGTGCAGGTGGCGCGTGTCGCCAGAGCTTTTTTGGTCCAGCAGATCTTCTACCCCCGGACGGGCCGTGCCCAACAATAGTAGGGTCGGCGCCTCGCCGCTGCTCATGATCTCTGCCAGCATGGCCAAGCTGTCGGCGCCTGCCCATTGGAAGTCGTCTATGACCAGAACCACCGGGCGCCCGTTGGCCAAACGGGCCAACAACTCCCGAAAAGCGTGAAACATGCGCGTGCGCCGTTCATGCGGATCGAGCTCGATCGGAGCCGGCAGGGGGGCATTGGCAATGGCTTTGATTTGTTGCAAAACCGGAAAAAGCTGGGGCAAGAAGCTGGCCCGCAAGGGAAGCAGACGGGCTACTTCCGTCTCGGAAAGTCCCTTCATGTAACGGCACAGAGAATCGGCAATGCCGTCGAAGGCCTTGTAGGGCACTGACTCGCGTTCGTAGCACCGGCCGGAAAGAACCAAAACCCGGCGGTCCTGGACCACCAGAGAACGGGCAAATTTTTTCACCAGCTCACTCTTGCCCAGACCCGACTGCCCATGAATGAACACGTTTACCGCCTTACCCCGGCAACTATCGGCATAGGCTTGGCCGAGTTGCCGCAATTCATTTTGGCGACCGACAAAAGGCATGACTTGGGTGAAAGATGAAAGCGGTGCACTTTGCGAATCTTGGGCCAGTGGTTCGCTGTCGGCGCCTAGCCAGTCGAGAATCTCGTGCACGGGCGGCCTCGAATTCGGATCAATGTGCAGCAGTTCCATGCACAGTTCATCCAGGTCTTCGGGCACCAGGGGCAGCAACTGCCGAGGAGGCAAGGGCAGCATTTCTTGCTTCTTATGCAAAATATCATATACCGTTTTGCCGGCGTGGGGCAGACTACCGGTCAAGGCTTCGTAAAGCACGACGCCCATACTGTACCAGTCGGTGGCCGGGCCAATGTTTTCGGACAGGGCTTGCTCGGGGGCCATATACTCCGCGGTGCCCACCATGGCGGCTTGACTAGACTGGCGATCGGGCCGGACATGGGTCACTAGGCCAAAGTCGACCAACACCACTCGTCCTTCCGGGGTCACCAGAATGTTCGAAGGTTTGATGTCGCGATGAACTTTGCCGGCGGTATGCAGGTAGGCAATCCCTTGGGCCAACTGTTTGAGCGCGGCTCGTAGCCGCGCCTCGTCGTAACTGTCCGCGAGGGGCCGCTTGCCGCTTTGTGGCCCCGAGGAGCAGGCGTTCTCCTGGAGCGGATCCTGGGTCTCCCCGAAGGCCATCAAGGCACTGTTGGGACGGACATAGCTTGAAAAGTCCGTACCCTCAATGAGCTCCATGGTGAAGAACCAGATGCCCTCCGTGACAATCAACTCGTCCAAGCTTATCAAGTTGGGGTGCTGGATATCCTGCAGGGCCCGAAACTCCTTCTTGAAACGATCCAGCGCCTGACCATCGGCATGACGCAGCGTTTTGAGCGCCACTGTCATCTCGCGCTCGCGGTCGAAAGCCTCGTAGACCACGCCCATACCGCCTTCGCCTAAACGGCGCTTGATCTCGAAACGCTTCGTGCCGGCGAAGTCTATGGCGCTATCGAGCGGCACCCCGAGTCACTCCTGCAGCATTTAAAAAATCATGCTTTTGATTAATGAAGCATTAATGATAGCACTTTTGAAAACTTACGGGAATGTTTGGAGGTCTTTTTTCAGGGTTGATCCGTGCTGTTTGAAATACACGGACTGATTATAGCCTAAAGCATAAAATCGATATTCGACACAACTCAAAGCCGATTTCGCGTCCACTGGGTTTGCACCGCAGTAGGTTTGAATCAGTAAAGAGCCGCTAATGGATCTAGTACAAGTAATTGTTTCTAAAACGTTAAAACCTTCGTCATCCCCTGAGAGTTTCTGCAGGGGACCCAGTTTTTTATTTCCTGGCTACCATGCTAGCGTTTAGCCGTATCCAGCCCTACTTGGTCTGACCCGTAATCCCATCAAATCTGACTCACCCAAGCAAATCATCGCGTTATACATCGATGCAGACTTTGGCTCTTGCACTGACCAACGAGCAGGTTAATGTTCGTACCAACCCATGGGCTCCATGACCTGAGGCATTCCGGTGTCGCTGAGCATAACGTCGATCCCAGGCATCGATGGCCGTGCTCTTCCCGTCTATGGCTACGACCCCGAAGGGCAAGCCATCAGGCACAAGCGCTTTGCGCCGATAGGCCTTCTTTGTCTGTCGGTGAAGGCATGCTCTCAAATCGGAAGGCGCAAGCCTTACCAGTATGTTGCGAGCAGTGGTGTCCGGTACTCGTCGGCCAATGCCAAGCATGCCAGACATTGCCGGGCTCATCTCGTTGGTCAGCGCCTCGGTCTGTGCCAGACTCTTGCAGCCGGCCATCATGCCCGCAATGCAAGTCTTGA
>JAUVBB010000098.1 GCA_030591445.1 Deltaproteobacteria bacterium
ATTTGTCCCAGCAAGTCGTGGTTCCCCAGGGACAATCTTCGGCGCATTGGCCCAGCCAGCACACTTGATCGACTGGGCACACCGTGCTGCAGTCGCCGCAATGCATCGAATCACGCAAGAGGTCGACACAGGCACCGGCGCAAGCAAAAGTGCCCGCCGGACAGGGGCTCTGCTCACAGTTGCCGCGCAGGCAAACTGCACCGGCGTCGCAGCTGACTTCACAATCGCCGCAATTGGCTCGGTCGGCATCCGCCCGCCGGCAATCGCCGAAACAACATATCTCGTCGTGGCGGCAGGCCGTCGCACAAGCGCCACAGTGGCTCGAGTTTTGCTGAATATCAACGCAGCCGCCGGCACATTCGCTAAAATCGCCGCTGCAGGCCGGCACGCAAGTTCCTTGCTGACAGAGTTCTTCTGGGGCGCAGGCGGCGAAGCAAGTGCCACAGTTGGCCGGGTTGCTTTCGGTATCGACACAGTCTCCCAAGCAATCAGCCCGATCCGGCGGACAAAATTCGGTGCACTGGCCAAAATCACAGCTCTGGTCTGGAGCACAAGCCTGGCCACAATCGCCGCAATGTTCGAAATCACTCAAGCCATCTACGCAGCTGCCGGCGCAGTCGATTTGTCCGGGCAGACATTGGTCTACACAGGCTCCGGCCGTACAGACCCCCTCGCGACAAGGCGAGGAACAGGCGCCGCAATGATCCCGGTGCTGATCCAGATCTACACAGCGGCCGCCGCAATCGGTGCTGCCTTCGGGGCAGGTGTCGAGGCATTGGCCACGATGACATACCTGGGCCCGGCAAGCAGTGTCGCAGTCTCCGCAATGGCTGGGATCGCTCTGGATATCGACACAACGTTGCCCGCAAGCGACAGTTCCTTCCGGGCACGACGAGGTACAAGTGCCGCGCGCGCAGAATTGTCCCGCCGGGCAGACCGTATCGCATTGGCCGCAGTGTTGTGGGTGAGACTCGACATCTACGCAGGCTTGGGAACAATTTTCCCAGCTCGGCTCGCATTCCTGCTGGCAGACGCCCCCTTGGCATACTTGGTCGTCGGGACACGCCACATCTTCGGGCCCGCAATGATCCGGGTCTTCTTTGGGATGAACGCTTTCGCCGTCAATGCAAAGGGCGCCGGGTTCGACTTCTTGCCCGCAAGCACCGCAGTGGGCGGCGTCGGTCACGGTGTCTCGGCACGAGCCCTGACAGCAAGAATCACCGGCAGGACAAGCCTGGGCACATTCGCCGCAGTGCGCCGGGTCTGACTGCAGATCGACGCATGACTCCCCACAGCGGGACTGATCGCCGGGGCAGGAGATAGCGCAGGCGCCGGCTACACAGCTCTGGTCGGCGGGGCATTGATTGTCACAGGCGCCGCAATGAGCATCGTCCACCGCCAGGTACACACAACGGCGGAAGCAGCTGGTCATCCCGTCGGGGCAGGACGTAAGGCAACTGCCCTGGTAGCAAGCTTGGTCATTGTCACAAGATAAGCGGCAGCCGCCGCAGTGGTCTGGGTCCGATTCTATCTCCACGCAATCTCCGCCGCAGGGTTCCCAGCCCGACTGACAGACCAGCTCTGCCTTCTGGCCGCATCCACCGCAGGCCGAAAAACAAAAGGCGAAAAAGCACAAGCCGCCCAACCAGCCGGCCAAACGAAGAAAATGTTGCCATCGGGACATGCTACCTCCCTCACCAAAGAACGGGCAGCCCTTGTTCCTCTAAGGCAGTGGAAAAGGGGTTGAAAATTTCAGCGCTGGCAAACACGCTTTCTTCATTCATGCCGCCGGTAATCAGCAGCGTTCCGTCGCCCAGCCGAGTGGTCGTGTGGCCGGCGCGCGCGTATTTCATATGCACTGGCTCTCCCCGCAACCAAACCAAGCTGAACGAGTTGTCTGACTCGGACCAGCCTTCGGCCAAGTCGGAGGCCTGATGCTGGCTGGTCGTCGCCGCATCCCGCCGGCTGAAACCGCCGACCACCAGGGCATTGCCAGTGCGATCCACGGCGGTGATAGTGTGAAACAGGCGAGGAAGGTTCAGCTCTTGTTCCTGACTCAGTATTTTTATCTGCTCGGCCCGCAGGTCGATGACCGCGCCGGATTGAAGCGGGGCGGGGAGAAAAGGCGTGTCCTGGCTTTGATAGCGGGCAGGATTAGCACCGCCTGCAACCAGCAAGCGGCCGGGCGAAAGGAGGCAACCGGCGGCGTGCATGACCGGCAGGCCCAGGCCGATGCCCGCCGACACGAACTTGGGGGTCAAGCTCAGCACATCGTCCTGGCCGATTACCAGCTTTTCGGCGAAGTCCCCCGGATCGTCTATCCCGGCGGCGGGCATTCCGCCGATGACCAGTGCCTCGTCAGGCTGACCGATGCTTGCCGCCAAAGAAAGGGCCAGCGCCGAATGCCTTGCCGCGGTCAGCAGATGCGGGAGGGAGCGCACCGACACGGAACCGTCGGCCGCGTTGATCAGCAGCGCCTGGTCCAGGCTCTGGCCTTGCTCGTCCCGGCCTCCGGCCAATAACATCCGATCAGCGCTCAGCGGCACGGAGGCCGAAAAGACCGAGAAGGGAATGTCGAAAAGCTCGCTGGTGCCCGCCTGTACGTCGACGATCTCCGCAGTGGTAGCCGCTAGGCCCGGATCCAGGCAAATCAAGGGAGAACCAGGTTGGTCCGGATCGGAGAATGAACGAGGCAGACCCAGCAGCGTGCAACCTCCTGCCAACAATACTCTGCCGTCGCTAAGGGCCATGGCCGCGTGCAGGCCCCGCGCTTGGCTAAGGTCCACGGAAGCCGAAAAGGAGCCCAGAACCGGATCATAGATTTCCACCGAGCTGGTCGCCGACAACTCAGCCATGTCATCACCGGCCTGCAGGGAGCCGAAGCCGCCGGCCAGCAGCACCTTTCCGTTCGGGAGCAAGGTGGCGCTGTGCCATACCCTGGCCGTCGCCGGCCTGGCCGGGGTTTCCGAGAAATCACCACAAAGGCTCAGCAACATGCGTACGGTAGTGGTCTGATCGGATTGCACGGATACTCTGGTAGCCCGTCCGCACCAAATGGCTTCCGGCGCCTGATCCGCGGAGCCGTTCCGATAACCCTGAAAAGTAACGATGTGCTCAGTGCCGGTGGCTATCCCGCCCAGCCGGACCTTGCCGGCCGTCAAATCGTTGAAGTCCTTACACCGCAGCAAGCGGCCTTCCCCGTCTTGTACGCAAAGACGAAAGGCGTCGATATCGGCAGGAGGCTTGCCCGTCTCGCCGCCTTCATTCAGCGGCCGGGAGGCAAATTGGAGTTGAATGGCCAAGCCCGGTTCCTCTGGCTGGCAGGCCGAAGCAAAAAGTAGAACGACCAAGGTCGCCGGCATGATCCTCGTACAATTCATGCACCTATTCTTCTCCAGTTTACCCCACATGTCCAAGGTTTCTAGATCGGGCGGAATTTTGCTATACTCAACGATCAATGCCAAAAAATGCAGCGAAAAACCTGGCGGTACTTTTTGCCGATTTGGTTGGCTCGACCAGCCTGTATCAGCAAAGAGGGGACGCTTATGCGGTGGTCCTGGTCAGACAAAACTTGGCTTTGCTCAAAGAGCAATTGAAGAAGCATGATGGCACATTGATCAAAGAGGTCGGTGATGCCGTCTTGGTTACCTTTCCCAAGGTCAAAAAGGCCCTAGCCTGTGCCATGGCCATGCAACGCTCCCTGCAGGCGCACAACCGCGAAGTACCTCAGGCCGATCGTCTGCAAATCCGGGTGGGGGTCCACCACGGAGCGGCCATTGTTGAAAAGGGAGACCTTTACGGGGAGGCCGCAAATCTGGTGGCCCGCATCGAGGAAAAGGCGGGGGCCGGTGAAATTTGCGCCAGCCAAGAAGCCTGGAACTTGGCTCATGGGCTGGATACCGAAGCCGAGGAGATGGGCCGGCACCAGCTCAAAGGGCTTGCCGGTGACATGGCCTTGCGCAAAGTTCTGTGGGATGTCGAGGAAATCGATAGCATAAGAAAGAAGCAGCTCAACGAGCAGGTCCTGCCCCGGCTGGTCGAAGCGCTGGGCAAGAAAAGATGCGTGCTGGTGCTGGGCGGCTATGTGGATCAGCAGGACGAGGGGTGCAGTGGAGATCGGTTGGCTCGAAGCCTGAGCGGAGAGCTTGGTATCAAGGGCCGAAAACGAGATTTTGCCCAGGTCGCCACCGAATACCAGGAGGAACATGGCCGGGCAGAGTTGGTAGATCTGGTCATCGATCAGGGGCAGAAAGAAAGCAGCAAAGAGTCGGCACTGTTGCACTTGCTCGCGCGGATTCCTTTTGACTTGATTCTAAGCACCGAGACCGATGACCGCTTGGAACAGGCTTTGCACGCCGCCGGCCGGAAGGTACGCAAGTTTACCGAGGTGGCCGGGTTGGATTTATCGACCTTGGCGGCAGATGAAGTGGGCCTAATAAAGATATTTGGCGACCAGAATCAACCCGAAAGCCTGGCCCTCACCGAAGAAGAAGTTCTCGATCGCTTGGGCCAGTTTCCTTTGGCCGCGGCCGAGTTGCGTGGCGCCCTGGCGATCCGGGAGCTTCTCTTTCTGGGCCATGCTTGGGGTAGCCACGAATATAAGCGCTTAGGCCGCACCTTGCTCGATAGTCGGGCGGCCGGTTCTGCCGCGGCCATCGGGATCTCGCCCCGCGTGGCCCCAGGTTTTCGCTGGCGCTGGCGTCGGCGGGGACTTGGCCTGCACGCGGTAGCCGTGGAGGATTTTCTTGCCCAAATACCGGCGGGTTTGTCGCTTCGGCAAGAGGATTTGCAGCGGGAAGCCGAATTGTCAAACGAGAAGCTGGTGTCGACCCAGGGGGGTAGCCAATCCACGCGCCCCTATAAATTTCTAAGTTACTTCGAAGAAGAAGATCAGGAGATCTTCTTTGGACGCAAGGAAGAGACCAGTAGGCTCTTTAGTCAAGTGGTCTCTAGCCGTCTGGTTTTGCTCCACGCACCTTCGGGGGCCGGCAAAAGCTCCTTGCTTCATGCCGGGCTGGTGCCGAGGCTCAAGCAAGAAGGATATCTGGTGATCGTGCGGCGAGCGATCCGCGAGCCCCAACGCGAGATTCGTGAGGCGGTGTTGGACTTGCTGGGCAAGGCGCAAGTCGGCGGGATGGTCGAGAAGTTGTTTTCCGCGGACCTGCAACGATTTCTCAAGGAAGCCAGTGCGCGCCTGGAAAAACCGCTGGTCATCATCTTGGATCAATTCGAGGAGTTTTTCATCCGTTTTTCAAAGAAGCTGCGCCAAGAATTTGCCGGACAACTGGGAGCGGTCCTGCGCGACAAACATTTGCCGGTGAGATTGGTATTGTCCATGCGGCACGATTTCTTGCATCACTTGGCGGAGTTCAAGGCCAAGATCCCCGACGTTTATCACCACGAATTCGGTATGGAAAATCTAAGCCCCCAGGCCATGGCCGAAGCCATCGTAGAACCAGCCCTGTTGGCCGGCCTGCGTTACCAGCCAAATTTGCTCCAGCGCATGCTGGCAGACCTGGGTGCCGCCGGCGCCGAGCCCCCGCAGTTACAAATCTTGTGCGATCGCCTATACGACGAGCTGGAAGACGCCGAAGAAGAGTTTACCCTCAAGCACTATGAACGCCTGGGCGGGGTGGAAGGAATTCTGGGCGGATATCTGGAGCGCTTTTTGGATTTGCAGTCGCCGGCAGAGCAGGAGGCCAGCCGGAAAGTGCTCAAAGCGATGGTTACTTCGCTGGGGACCAAGAGCGTGGTCAGTGTAGAAGTCATCGGCCGGGAGGTCGGCAAGGGCGAAATGGCAGTCAGCAAATTGCTCAATCGTCTGATCCAGGCCCGCCTGGTCCGCAAGCTCTCCGGTGACGAAGTAAGCTACGAATTGAGCCATGAGTGTCTGATTGAGCAAATTGGCCAGTGGATTGCCGAGAAAGAACTGGATCTGAAAAAGGCCCGAGAGCTGTTGCGCCAAGAAATGCTCAATTACGAGAAGTTCGGCATGTTAATGTCCCCCGAGCGACTGGCAATCGTGCGCGGCAAGCAAAAAGAACTGAATCTGAGCAAGGCCGAGAAAGCCTTTGTGGCCCGCAGCGAACGCAGCCGGCGCCGGCGCCGGCAAGGACTAATGATTGCGGTCACGGCATTGTTGGCCCTGGCCATTGGCGGCAGCTATGTCTTGGCGCGCTATCTGAAAGCAAACCTATGCCAAGAAGCGGCCCAACAATTGTCAGGCGTATGGGACCAAGCCCGAAAAGCCCAAGTACGCGAGAACTTTCTAGCCACTAAGAAATCCTACGCCGCCGATACCGCCCAGCGGGTAGAAAGCAAGCTGGACCGCTATGCCTCCGCCTGGGTAACGATGCGGACCGAAGCTTGCTATGCTACCCACCGGCAAGGCACCCAATCGGAGCACATGCTGGATTTGCGCATGCGCTGTCTAGATGCCAAACGCGGAGAGCTGTCTGCCCTGACCGAATTGTTTGCCAGCCGCCCCGACCCCAAGGTGCTCAAACAAGCAGTCGATGCCGCCTACAAACTTAGTGATCTAAATGCTTGTGCCGATACCGCCACCCTAAGCGCAGCCGTGCCTCCACCCCAAGACGCGGCCAGTCGCGCCAAAGTTCAAGCCCTTCAAAAACGTCTCGATCATGTCCTGGTATTGGAAAGAACTGCCCAGTACCAAGAGGCCTTGACGATTGTAAACGAAGTAGAAAAAGAAGCACGACCCTTAGCCTATCAACCCCTGCTGGCCAATACTCTTTTTGAAAAAGCAAAGCTCGAACAGTCCGTCGGCAAGTACCAGGAGGCTGATAAAACTTTTTGCGAGGCCATGCGAGCCGGCGCGTACGCCAAAATGAATACCCTGGTGGCCAAGGCCTGGAACCTCAGAATAGCTGTCCTTAAGAAAGAAGGAAAGCTGGACCAAGCCCTGGCCCATCGAACTGCTGCCGAAGTGGCAGTGGCCGCTACCGGAGACGCGCCGAATGTCAAAGCAGCGATGCTAAACAGTATCGCCGAGATTTACTATGAGAAGGCCGAGTACGATCAAGCACTGGCCCTATTGCAAAATGCGCTAAAGTTATACGAGAAGAACGCAGGTGCGGACAACAAGATTGTCGCCATGGTTCTCAACGTCATGGGCAACGTAAAACTTCGCCAGGGGGATTTAGAGCAAGCAAGGAACTACTATGCCCGCTCCCTATCCATCTTGGAAAAGATCTACGGCCCAAAGCATCCCAAAATTGTGCCTCCCATGAGCAACCTCGGTCTGGTGTTGAACAAGCAAGGTCGCTATCCGGAGGCTCGAGTAGAATTCGAGCGGGCACTAGCCATCGAACTGGCGGTCTTTGGTGAGGAGCATCCAGGCGTGGCTACGACAATGTATAACCTAGCGAATGTACTAATGAGGGAAAATAAACGAGACCCGGCCCGTAAGCACTTTTCGCGCGCGCTTGCCATTCGCGAGAAATTGCTGGGGCCGGAGCATCCCAAGGTGGCCACGCTTCTGATCGGGCTGGGCGATTTGGCTTTTACCGAAAAGCGCTACCCGGAAGGACTGGCCTTCATGAGACGCGCTTTGGCTATCTCGGAAAAAGCTTTGGGGCCGCAACATCCCAATGTTGGCATCACCCTGTTGGGTGTCGGTCGCGGGCTGGCGAGGTTAGGAAAATACGCTGAGGCAGTGAATTACTATGATCGCGCCCTACCTGTTTTCCGTAAGGCCCTAGGTGAGCAACACGTATATGTGGCATATGTGCTGAGCGGCAAAGGAAGCGTTTCCATTAAACTGGGTGATTTTAGAGGGGCAAAGTCGTATTACCAGCGCTCCCTTGCCATTTTTCTGAGCCACCTTGACCCGGCCCATCCCGATGTCCTCGACCGCTTTTCCTCTCTGGCAGAGGTCTATGGCAAACTGGGGGAAGAAAAGCAGGCATTGGCAACCGGCGAAAAGATCGTGCGGCTTTGCCGGGACAAGGGTTGCCAGCCTGAATCTTGTTCCTCGTCGAAGTTCCGCTTGGCTCGCTTGTTGTGGAAGCAGAGTCGAGACCGTGCCCGCGCACTCACGCTGGCCAAGGCGGCCAGGCAGTGTTTTGCCCAGGAAGAGGCCAGGAAGAAGGAACTTGCCGAGGTCGATGCTTGGTTGCTAAGTCATCCGGTAGAATCGGCAGCGAGGTAGGTGGGCAGTGGCCGGTTGGTTTAGGTGAAGTCGGCGACGCCGCAGGTGACGGCGCAGGATTCGCCGGCGTCTTCGGATTGTAGTTCTTCGCAGCTGAGAGCCCGTAGGCAATTGCCCAGGCAGTCGATCACGGTGTCTTTCAGAATACCCAGGTAGGTCATGGCTTCGCCGAGTTCGTCTTCGAAATAGCCCAGACATTGCGTCATGTCGATTTGTCCCTCCCCGCAGCGGACCATGGCGGTACACATGTCGGTAACGATTCGATCAGCGGCGTCGGCGGGGGCTAGGGCGAAGGCGGCTTCCATGCAATCATTGGCCTGGTCGCTGTTGCATTCTAAGTCCAGCACACAGCGGGTGGTGGCCAGGAATATGTTGGGGCGCATAAATTCTTGCGATTGGGCGCAACTGGCCAAACACTCGGCGGAATCCAGGCTGGGATCACAGCTGAGTTGCTTTTCACACATGTTATCGCAGGTAATTGCGCTCCCACCTTCTCCTCCTAGGCAGGATGTTAGGCCAGTGGATATAGTTAGGGACAAGACCAGCATAATGGCTTTTTTCATGTGACTGTACCTCCAATAGTGCGTCTATTTAGTCTAACTCAAAAAGCAAGACCCATGCCAGAATGTAGCGCATTGTAAATACACATGTTTTTCGATCGAACTCATCGAGAGGCATGACATTTTCTTCACACTGCGTGAATTATCACTACAAAAAAGCGCAACCTGCTTGTCTCTTGGGGGTTTTTCTGAGTCGAAACCGTGTTTGGGCAGGCGGGCAATCCACCTTTCCCAAATTTTTTTGAGGGGAGCTTTACACTTTGGCGGTCCGGATTGTCAAACGGAGTGAAAATAAAATGGCAGTTTGACAAAAAAAGGAGAAAGAAATGAAAACCATGAAAACGTTTAAAACGAATTGCTTGGCACTGGGACTCTTGGCGCTCTTGGTGCCTTTTGTAACCAGCGGTTGCGGCGGCTACCAGAACGAGGTCTCGCTGGATGGCGAAATAAACGGGGACCTGCTTGCCGCCGTGGACCTGGATACTGAACACCGCCTTGAGTTCTATGAATTCGAGCCAGGGGTGGTGGCGATCCGCGAGTCTTTTCCGGTCGGGGAGGGATATAGCTCCCAAATCGATCTTGGTAAGATTAAGAACAGAAACTTAGCCGAAATTTACACCAGTTTTGCAAAAGCCGGGCAAAAGCAAAACAGTGTGCAAGCATTGCGCGCAGCCCAGATCCGTAGCCAGGAATACGATAACTACTTTGATTCCTTGCATCATCCCGAAGCCCAGATTGTACCCGACCACGACCTGGAGGCCTCCGCCCAGGGCGATGAGCAACATGTTTTCTATAGCCCGGATTATTACGGGGACAACTACGGAGCCGAGTGGTTTTTAGATTCTTACTGCAACGCGGGCGGATTTCGTTATTGTCCCACCAACGCAAGTTGGGCCTATTCGGGACGTACCACTTCTTCCTGGTTCAAAACCTGCGCCATGGCCGCGGATTTCGAAGTGGGCGTACAGTTTTGGGGTGGGCACCGCGCCCATACCGTAATCTGGCCCTGGGTAGATGATTGGTCGACCTACATTGACTGGGATTACCAAGTAAGACCTCGGAAGGTTGAATGCTGGACCTACACCGGAACCGGCCGGCGCGAATCAAGATCCACCGGCTTGCAACCCTCTCCCAGGACTCATTTCTCCGCTCTTCGAAACTGAACCGATTCCGCCCGAGCGTCGAGGCCTCCATGTCCTCACGGTGGTGCTATCTGGTTCGGCCGATTTATAGACGGCGGTGGTAGACGCTGATTTGCTCCCACATCCACATCAGCTCGGTGCGCACTTGCTTGAAGGTCTCGCATAGGACGCCGGTTTGCCCGCGGTGGTAGTCGAAACCGTGTTCGGCCAGGCGCTTTACCCAGTAACGCTTTGGTTGCTCGTTGACATGGTGGGTGCCGCCCTGGTTGGGCGGGGCACAAGACAGCAGCAGCGTGTCGGCAAAGCGGGTGATGTTTTCGAGAAAGGTGTTGCTTTGCTCCACGGGAATATGCTCGCCGACATCCAGGCACAGGGCCAAATCAAAATCTCCCCACTCGTTTTCGACCGGTTCGGTCAGGTCGCGGATTTGGATGTCCACTCCAAAGCCGCAATCGGGTGGCGGCCTTACGCCGTCTAGGGCCACCACCTGCACGCCTTTTTGGGCAAAGAGATGGGAGTAAACTCCGCAGCCGCAGCCGATGTCGATGAGACGTTGCGGGTGAAAATTGTCGTACAGAACCTTGGTGATAGTGCGGGCCGAAGCGACGTAGGGCAAGTTGTCCCGGCCCCACTCCTGGAAGAAGCTCGATGCGTAAAGTTCATGTAGATGGGGCATGGCCATGTTCGCGCGGCAAGATAGCACAATTGGGCAAGCATGCAAGTTGACAATCTTTGCCCGGGCATGCAACCCTTTGCGGCCAAAGCTGGGAATCACAACTGGAGGAAGGCCCATGACGACCGTGCTGGAGAAAATCGAGGAGCTGGCCCGACGCGAACAAAAAGAGCGTGAAATGGGCGGGGAAAAGGCAGTGGCCAAGCAACACAAAGGTGGCAAGCTGACCGCCCGCGAGCGCCTGGATAAGCTGTTTGATGAGGGCAGTTTCAGTGAGTTGGATATGTTCGTTCGACATCGCTGCACCGATTTTGGCCTGGACGGAAAAGAGATTCCGGGGGATGGCGTGATTTGTGGCCACGGCCTGGTCGATGGCCGGCGGGTCTTTGCCTACTCGCAGGATTTTACCGCTCGGGCGGGCACCATGAGCGAGATGCAATCGAAAAAGATCTGCCGGGTGATGGATCTGGCGGTCAAGACCGGCTCGCCCATGGTGGGATTGAATGACTCGGGCGGGGCGCGCATCCAGGAAGGAGTGGATGCCTTGAGCGGCTACGGCCAGATCTTCTACCGCAATTCGGTGGCCTCGGGCGTGATTCCGCAAATCAGCGCCATTTTGGGACCCACGGCCGGTGGCGCCGTCTATTCGCCGGCCATGACCGATTTCATCTTCATGGTCAAAGATACCTCCTATATGTTCATCACCGGCCCCCAGGTAATCAAGACCGTGACCGGCGAGGAGGTTTCCTTCGAGGATCTGGGCGGAGCTATGACCCACAATGCCAAGAGCGGTTGTGCGCACTTCGCTTGCGAAGACGATGCCGACTGCATTGCCCGCATCCGCGACTTGTTGGCTTATCTGCCGGCCAACAACCTGGAAGATCCACCGGTGGTGGATACGGGCGACGAGCCCGATCGCGATATTCCGGCTCTCGACACCATCGTTCCCGACAGTGCCCGGATGAGTTACGACATGAAAGACGTCATCCGCGCCATTGCCGACAATGGAGTTTTCTTCGAGCCCCATGAATTCTATGCCCAAAACATCATTGTTTGCCTGATTCGCATGGGCGGCATGTCAGTGGGCGTGATTGCCAACCAGCCCGCCGCCATGGCTGGTTGCCTGGATGTCAACGCCTCGGATAAGGCCAGCCGTTTTATCCGCTTTTGCGACGCTTTCAATATCCCGATCTTGACCCTGACCGACGTGCCCGGTTATTTGCCCGGCTCGAGCCAGGAATGGGCCGGCATCATTCGCCATGGGGCCAAGCTGCTGTGGTGTTACTCGGAAGCCACTGTGCCCAAGATTACCGTGATTACGCGCAAGGCCTACGGTGGCGCCTATTTGGCCATGTGCTCGTCTGATCTTGGTGCCGACTGCGTTTTTGCCTGGCCGCAAGCCGAGATCGCGGTGATGGGTGCCGAGGGGGCCGCGCGCATTATCTTCCGTAAAGAAGTGGCCGCCGCCGAAGACTCCGATGCCAAGTTCAAGGAGTTGGTGTCCGAGTACGAGGAGAAGTTCAACAATCCCTATATTGCCGCCAAACGCGGTTACATCAGCGGCGTGATCCAGCCTCGGCAAACCCGACGGAAGATCATCGAGGCGCTGACCATGTTGCGCGACAAACGCGAACAGCGCCCGGCCCGCAAACACGGCAACATTCCCATGTAGCGAGAAGAACGATGCGGGCAGTCTTTGTGATCCTGGTCGGAATGCTGTGGTCGGCAACGGCATGGACCTTGCCGCCCGACCGGGTGATAAAGCTCGAAGTCGGTAAGGCTGCCTCCGAGTTGGCGGCCAAGGGAAGCTGGGAGCTGCACAGCACCGATCCCCAGGTCTTGAAAGCCACCTATTTTGATACCGCCGAAGTTTTGCTGGAAGCAGGCGAGGCGGGATCGGCCCTGCTGCTCTTGTTCAACCAGGTCATTGATCGATTTGGGGTTTGGCGGGTTCAGGTAGCGACGCCTGCCACCGAGCGGGTCAGGCCGCCGCTATCGGCCTGGGCGGCAGTGCCGGGCTGTCAGGCCGAAGCCTACCCGGTCACCTGCCTTATCAAGGACGCCAACGCGCTTAGTCAAATCCGGGCGCTGCTTCGAGGCAGTGACTTGACCACCGGTGACCTGCGCATTGTATACAGCGTGGGCGGGGCGCAGGCTTTGCTCAAAATCTTGCAGGAAGAAGTCAAGCGGGCGGGCTTCTCCGGGGTCGAATTGGCCCTCTCCGGGGCCAACCTACGCGTCAGCGCGAAAGTGGCCGACGCCAAAGAACGCATGAGTTTGCTGCTGGTTTTGTACCGGCACATGGTGGGCAAGCTGGTTCTGGAAAATCGGATTGTCTTATCGAACCCGGTTCATCCCCGCCAGCAGTGACAGCAAAGCTTGCCGGGCCTCGGGCTCGATCGCCAAAAACTGGCCCCCATGTACTACCCCCTTGCTGCCTTTGTCGTGCCATACCACCCGACAGCGTATCGGGAGTGGTGAGTTCTTCTGCCCGCCGGGGGCATAGATCTGGACAATAACCTCGCGGCCCAGCGAGAGCCGCCGGGGAATCTCGAAACAAATACCGTCTTCGGAAAGGTTTTGGGTCCAGGTCGAAAAACCCTCGTCGTCTTTGACCTCTACTTTGAGGCGCAGTTTGTGACGCACAAATCGGCGATGATAAGGAAAACGCTGGCGATCGGCGTTTTGCTCTGCGGAATCCATGGCCACCCCATAAGGCGTTATGATGAATTAACAGTTTAGCATCTAAAGGCTTACGTTGACAGTCCAGGGGACAGGAAATAGTATGGGCGGCAGATCAAATGTGGAGGAGTCATGCGCAAAATATGGATGGGGATGTTGTTCTGCTTGGTGGCCAATGGGGTCTATGCCCAGCAGCCGGCTGCGGCTTCGGGGCAAAAGACCGCGGTGGTGATGCTGCCCGGGCCGGACCGGAAGCAGTTGAATCCGGCCACTATCCAAGACTCCATTGTCTCGGCGGCGGCCCGATATAGTGGCGAGGGCCTGGCTTGGCAATTGTTGGTGCTGCCCACGCCCGCGGCCATGGAGAAAGAGCAAGCCGCCCTGGTTGCATTAACCAAACAGGTCAAACGCGGCAAGAAATCATATCGTTATTTGAAACTGAAAGAGGCCCGTAAAATTTTTCAGGCAGCCGAGGCCGGCCTGGATTTCATTCCGCCCAGCCGCTGCAACCGCAAGCAGATGACTCAGATGTACTTGTACTGGGCCCGGGCGGCACTTGATGCCGGTGACAAAAACGGGGCCCAGAAAATCCTGGCCCAGATTCCCCGATTCGATCCCATGGCTGGTCCCGACCCGGCCGTGATGCCGCCCAACCTGGTGGCGACTTTTGATCTGGCCTTGGAGAACTACCGTTCTGGTCCCCAGGGTAGTTTTCATGTGGAAATCGGGCCTGGCCCGGGCGTGCTGTATGTTGACTGTCAGGAAAGCGGCTCTAGCAAAGCGACCCTGAAGGGTCCGCTGGGCAATGGCTCTTGGATCGTGGCCCAGACCCGGGGCGGCATCTACCGGGGCAAGCTGCGCTTTGTCAAAGGCTCTCGCCGCATCCTGCGCATTTTCTCAGCGCCCTTGGGAGAGGAAACCCACTTGGCCGATTTGTTTTTGGCCCTGAAACACTCCAAGGCTTCGCTAACTACCTTGAAGGCAGGAAGAAATATCGACATGGATGCCTTGGCGGTCAGGCTAGGCGTGGATTCCTTGCTGGTGGCCGATATTCCCGCGGCCAAAAAAGGCAAGGCCATCCGCCTGGGGCGCTATTTGCCCGGTCAGGGCGTGGTGGGATCGGTCCACCAGGTGCCCTTGAATGCCAAGGGTGGGGTCGAGCTAGAGTGGCTGGACAAAGCGATTGATTCCATGGCCCGGGCCCAAAAAGGCCCAGGCTTGTTGGCCGCGGGCACCATCAAGAAAGTGGGGCCGAAACCACCGGCGGCCGGCGCCATGGCCATCCCCTCGGGCAAAGAAGAAGACAAGCCTGAAGTGGCCGGGGCTTCGCCCTGGTATCAAAGCTGGTGGTTTTGGACAGCCACCGGCGCGGTTATCGTCGGCGGCGTGGCTACCGGCGTGCTTTTGTCCATGGGCGGGGATTCTTCCCCCTCCGGCCAGGTTGTGCTGACCATCGATCCCCGGTAGACTCCCTGACATTAAGAAATATCGACTTAGAACAGGAGCGATCCATGCGGTTCACGTTTCAGGTGATCTTATCGGTGGCCTTGGTTTTATCTCTGGCACTTTCGGGATGCGGTTCAGAGCAAGCGGCGCCGCCGGTTTGCGGCGATGGTAACTTGCACCAGCAAGAGGTGTGTGACGACGGCAACAAAGAAAACGGTGATGGTTGCCGCGCCGATTGTGCCGGTCGCGAAGCCTGCGGCGATGGCCTGGTCGATGTGGCCGCGGGCGAAGTTTGTGACGACGGCAATATCGAGGCCGGCGATGGTTGCCGGGCCGACTGTATCGGGGCCGAGCAATGCGGTGACGGCATAGACGATCCCGCCGCCGGTGAAGTTTGTGACGATGGCAACAATGAAAACGGCGATGGCTGCCGAGCTGATTGCGCGGGGCTCGAAGCCTGCGGCGATGGGATAGTCGATTTGGCCGCGGGCGAAGTTTGCGACGATGGCAACACCGAGGCCGGCGACGGTTGCCGGGCCGACTGCGCCGGGACCGAAAAGTGTGGCGACGGCCTGGATGATCCGGCTGCTTATGAAGTCTGTGACGACGGCAACAACCGCAGTGGTGATGGCTGCCGCGCCGATTGCCTGGAGCTAGAGCAGTGCGGTGATGGCTACGTCGATGTCGCCGCCGGGGAAGCCTGCGACGATGGCAACACCGAAGCCGGCGACGGTTGCCGGGCTGATTGTGCCGGTTTGGAAGAGTGTGGTGACGGTCGTCTTGACCCTGCGGTCGGTGAGATTTGTGATGACGGCAACAACGAAAACGGCGACGGTTGCCGGGCTGATTGTGACGGTTTGGAAGTGTGCGGGGATGGATACCTCGATGTGGCCATGGGCGAAGTTTGTGACGATAGCAACACCGAGGCCGGCGACGGCTGTCGGGCCGACTGCACCGGACGAGAGGAATGTGGCGATGGTCTCGATGACCCAGCCGTGGGCGAGGTCTGTGACGATGGCAATAACGAAGCTGGCGACGCTTGTCGGGCTGATTGTGCCGGCGTTGAAGAATGTGGCGATGGTCTGCTTGATACCGCCGCCGGCGAAGTTTGTGACGATAACAACACCGAGGCCGGTGACGGCTGTCGGGCTGATTGTGCCGGTTTAGAGCTTTGTGGCGATGGCCTGGATGACCCGGCCGCGGGCGAGCTTTGCGACGACGGCAATAATGCAGAAGGCGACGGTTGCCGGGCCGATTGTAAGGGCACCGAATGGTGCGGCGACGGCTTGATTGATTCTGCCACCGACGAAGTATGCGACGATGGCGGCAAACTAGGCGGCGACGGTTGCCGCGCTGATTGTAAGGGCTTCGAAGTCTGTGGCGATGGCCTCGATGATCCAGACGCCGGCGAAATTTGCGACGACGGCAACACCCAGGCCGGCGACGGTTGCCGGGCCGACTGCGCCGGCTACGAACAATGCGGCGACGGTTTGCTCGATCCGGTCACCGGCGAGACCTGTGACGATGATAACCTCGACCCCGGTGATTTGTGCCGGCCCGATTGCTTGCTCGATACCCCGGTGACGGTAGCATTGGTACAGCCTCGTGATGACGCCCATCGGGTGGTTTTACGCTATCAGGTTGCCGATCCCGATCCCCAGGATCCAGTGATGGTGGTGGCCTTGCAAGTGGAGGATCTGGGCAGCGGCCTAGTCAGTGATCTGACCGTGGTGGCCGGCCAAGATCTGGGCGCGGTGGCCTTCTCGGCGGCTGGTCAAGAAGTCGAGACAGTCTGGGATAGCCTGGCCGACCTGGGCCTGGGCAATGACCGACTGGTGCAAATAAAAATTGAAGTCTCAGACGGCGCGCATCAAGCTACCGCCCTAAGCGCGCCCTTCTATGTGAACAATGGCCCGCTGGGTCACGAAGAAATCCTGTCGGGCTCAGATGCCCCCGGTGGTGTGGTTCTAGGCGACATCAACGCAGACGGCCGGCCCGATGTGCTGGCGTGTAGTCCGGGCAAAGAGTATTTCGACCGTGGGGTACGCAGTTTTGCCAACCTGGGCCAAAGTTTTGCGACCAGTCAATTTGATGTACCGCCCGACCTGAGCGGGGTTCCCGTTGACCCACTTCCGGCTAGTTTTCCATTGGAGATTCCCGGCCCGGAGCCCAATCCTTTCTTGACCGCCTTGACTGCCCCCAGCGAATGCGTCTTGCTGGATGCCGACGGCGACGGCGATCTGGATTTGATTGCCGCCGACTCAGCTTCCGCGCCCAATACTAATTTTAACTTTTTGGACCATGCGTCCCAGGTGCTCACCGACGCTGGCGCCGATGAGTTCATCCTTGGCGTGCCGGGATTCTTTGGCGATGTAGTGGCCCATCAGGTGTCGCTGGTGGCCTTGCAGAATCAAGGCACCGTGAATGTGGCCTCCGGAAGCTACCAAAGCCTGCAGGCAACTTTTAACAATATTGCCGACCATGTACCAATACTCGGGCCCACGACTTATCCGCCGGCTGCCGCAACCGGCGATCAGGGCTTAGATTTATTCGGCTGGTTTGTCCAGGATCTGGTTGCCGCCGAACTCGATATGCCCGGCACACCGGGCGATGGTGCCATCGATCTGATTGCTTTGCATGCGGTACGCCAGCTTCGTTCGGCGCTGGCGAATGATGCCCGAGGGGTAGTGACATTTCGCCAAATCGATGCCGGTGGCCATCTCGGCACCGTCTTTTATCTCGATCCAACCGACATGGGTGTCTTGCCCACTCACATGGCGGTAGCAGATTATACCGACGATGCCCATGTCTTTATGCTTGGGGTACCGGATGGCTTGCCTGATATTCTGATAGCCAACGCCGGTGATTCGTCGCTGACTTTTTATCTCGGAATAGCTCCAACGCCAATGCCCGGTATAGTTCCTCCCACCTACACCAGTGCTCGCTGGGATCTCGGAGACAGACTGGGCCTGCCCAACGGAGATATTGCCAGCGTGGCCATCGGCGATCTCAATGGCGATGACAAGAACGATTTCATCGCGGTGGGTCAGCTAAGCTCAACTGTTTTTGTATTTATCCACGATCCCGATCCCGCTGCCGCTGAGTCTTTAGCCGCTGAAACTAGCGGCTTGTTGCCCTTCCGTATGGATGCAGTCCTGAGGCTGCCGGGCGCCGCAGCCGGCCGACCGGCCATTGCCGATGTAAATGGCGATGGCCGAGGTGACATCCTGGTACCCATCGGCAGTCTTGATAGCCTATGGGTGGCCGTAAACCTGGGTACGGTCGACGCCGCCCCGTCGGCCATCGAATCACCGGTGTTCGACAACGGCACCATGTTTGCCACCGGATCCCAGCCCTACG
>JAUVBB010000315.1 GCA_030591445.1 Deltaproteobacteria bacterium
AAATCATACTAATTTGCAATATTGCGCAAGTAGACTTTTGCAACAACGTCCCTGTATTGATCCTACGCTGGTCGCTCGAGCAAAAAGCGCCAAGCTGGTAGGATCTTTATTATCCCGCTTTCGACTTTGAGTTCTTTCTCTTCTTCTCGGGTTACAATGGTTGCGGACTTGAGATTTAGTTCGGCCATGGCTTGGTTGATGGCGTTGATTTCTCGCTTTTGAGTTTTGGGATCGGCAAGGGACTCACAGACTTGGACCAGGAACAAAGAACGGTCGGGGCGGCGGATGATGAAGTCGACTTCTCCACCGGATTTGGTTTTGTAGTAATGAATCTCGGGAAAGTTGGGTCGAAGGGCGGTGAATACCAGGTTTTCGAGTAGGTGCCCGTCGTTGACCAGGATGCTTGATGACACGGAGCGAACCAGGGCGTGATCGATGCAGTAAATCTTTTGGGGATTGGCTTTTCGGCGGGCCAGAGAGGCATCGAATATCTGGATGGCAAACAGAAAATAGGCGTCTTCCAACCAATGCAGGTAATCGGCCACCGAGGTCTTGGGGGCTTTGTGGCCCAGGGACTTCAGATGCCCGGTCAAACTGTTGATGGAATGAAGTGAGGCGATATTTTCCAGTAAGCGACGGGCGAGATCCATCAGCGCCCGAGGATGGGAAATATTGTGGCGCTCGACCAGATCCCGCAACAACACCGCCCGAAAATACTCCTGGTGGATCTTGACTCGCAGGCGCTGGTCCAGGCTTACGACTTCGGGAAAAGCACCGGTTTCCCAAAACTCGGTAAATGCTTTCTGTACCAACAAGCGCTTCCTGGTCGACAAGGGTGCTTGGTATTTGATCTTCCGGGAATCGAGGTACTCGCTAAAAGAAAAGGGAAACAGCTCCCAAGACAAGGCCCGCCCGCGCATCTGGGTGGCGATTTCCTTTGAGAGCATCTGGGCCGAGGAGCCGGAAATGTAGACTTCGCATTGCTCGGTTCGCATTAGACGATCAACAAAAGACTCCCAGCCTTCAATCATCTGCAACTCGTCGAAAAAACAATAGACCGTTTCCGCGTTTTTCTTGTCTGGATAGAGCGAATAATAGGCTTCGGTGATTTGGCCGAGGCCAGCTTGGCCGAGATTGTGCAGCCGATCATCGAAAAAATTCAAGTACAGAATATTCTCACGAGCTACCCCCCGTTCCAAAAGCCCTGCTATGATCTGAAGCAGAAACGTCGACTTACCGCTTCGGCGCACCCCGATGCAGACCGTGGCCTTGCCGGGAACTACCTCGATTTGCAAATGCCGAGGCACTCCGGTTTTCAACTCCATCTCCTGAAAATCCAAAAGCATAGCTTTGATTGTGTCTATCATTGAACTCCAACCTGGTAATATTTCTTTCCGATATCAGCTCAAACTGGTAATAAATATTACCAGTTTCGGCCAAAACTGTCCATTTTTATTTCCGGTTTCCGGCTCGGGTGGATCGGGTGAGTAGGTAGGATAGGGCGGTAAAGACGCCTAGGGAGACTAGCCAGGTGAGGTCGCCGGACCAGGCGCTGCCTAGGCCTACGGGGCGCTGGCCGACGATGCCGGCGTAGAAGGCGATGCAGACGCCCATCAGGCCGTCGCCGCCGACTAGGCCGGAGCCGAAGAGGACGCCGCGTTCGCGGGTTTGTCTTATTTTATCGTTGTCGCCTTTTTGACGGGACTCGACGATTTTGCGGATCAGGCCGCCGACGAAAATGGGCATCATGGTGGCGACGGAGAGGTAGACGCCGACGGCGAAGGCCAAGGCCGGGACTTTGAGCAGGTGGGCAATGATGGCGATGGCGGCGCCTAGCAAAATCAGGGGCCAGGGGATGTTCTGGTCGATGACGCCGTCGATGACCAGTTTCATGACCTTGGCCTGGGGGGCGGCCAGGCCATCGGGGCCGAAGCCGTATTGGTCTTCGAGCAGGAAGATGGCGCAGGCGATGAAAAAGGCGGTGGCCAGGACGCCGATGACTTCGGCGATTTGTTGTTTGTAGGGAGTGGCGCCTAGCAAAAAACCGGTCTTCATATCTTGGGAGGTATCGCCGGCGATGGAGGCAGCTACCCCCACCACGGTGCCGATGCACAGGGCGGCGACTTTGCCTAGGAGATCGGTCCAGCCCAGCATGAGAAAGAGCAGGCTGACACAAAGCAGGGTGGCTATCACCATGCCCGAGGTGGGGTTGGAAGATACGCCCACCAGGCCCACGATGCGGGCCGAGACGGTGACAAAAAAGAAGGCGAAGACGGTGGCGAATATGCCACCCACCAAGCGCATGGAGAAGGGCTCGGAATCGCCGAACATGTGGGGGATGACGATCATGGCCAGAGCCACTACCAGCACGGCTATAGCCACCCGGGGCAAATAGAGATCGCGATCCAGCCGCTTCTGGTCTTTGACTTTGTCCAGCCGCGCCCTGAATTGTTCGACGCCGATGCGGAAGGATTTGACCATGGTGGGAATGGAACTGAACAGGGTGATAAAGCCGGCGGTGGCCACCGCGCCGGCGCCGATATAGCGGATATAGGTTTTGAGGATCCGCCAGACTTCGGCGTCGCTTAGACCTTCGAGCTGCAAGGGCTCGTCGAGCAGCCAGTGATAGACCGAAGACTCGCCCAGATAGACCAGCATGGGCACCAAGACCACCGAGGCCAAGAGGCCGCCGGCGACCATGATCAGCGAGATACGAAAACCGAGAATGTAACCTACGCCCAAGAGCGCGGGTGAGATGTCAACGCCGATGCGGGCGCGTTTGATAATGGGCAGGTGAATCCAGAAGGTGTCTTTGAACAAGAGCAGGCCATCCATCAGCCATTTGTAGGCAGCGGCTACCCCCATGCCGGTAAAGACATTACGGGCGGTGGCGCCACCGACTTCGGCGGCCACCAAGACTTCTGCCGACGCGGTGCCTTCGGGATAGGGCAGGCGGCCGTGCTCGTCTTTGATCAGAAAACGGCGCAGGGGCACCATGTATAAGACACCCAGGATGCCACCGGCCAGGGCCAGCAAAGTTACTTGCAAGAGGCTGGGCGAAAAACCCCAGAGAAAGAGGGCCGGAATGGTGAAGATCAGGCCCGAGGCCAACGAGGAGCTGGCCGACCCGGCGGTCTTGGCAATGTTGCTTTCCAGAATGGAGGCCGGGCCCAGGACGCCGCGCAGGGCGCCAAAGACGGCGACGGTCATGACCGCAATCGGAATGGAGGTGGAAATGGTCAGGCCCACCCGCAGACCCAAGTAGGCATTGGCGGCGCCAAAGATAATGCCGAACAGGCTGCCTAAGATGGCCGCCTTGAGGGTGAACTCGGTTTGCTGCTCACCCTCGGCCACGTAAGGGATGTACTGATCGCCGGGGATCTCTTCGTAGGCTTCGGGGCGCAGACCTCGTTTTTCGTTCATGGCGGTAGGGGGGCTATAGGCTCAGGTTCAACTGCAAAAAGATTCGGGTGGGCACTTCCCGGGGTTTGACCGTCTCCAGGACCAATTCTTCGGGGCTGATGTAATCAGGCACCGCCCAACTATATTCTTCCAAGCCGCTTTCGGCCGAGAGCACCACGCGGGTGTGGGCGCCAATGTCTAAGTTAAGCGCGCCGGCCAGGCGAATGGCCCAGCCGTCCGCCACTTCGTCATCAGGATCGAGAAACTCTGCCATCATGGCTGGAGTAAGAGAGTAGGTGTCGTTGATTTTCCAGCGGTAGGAGACAATGGCATGACCACCCAGTAACTTGTGACCGCGCATGGCATTGGGATTATCACCCCAGGCGCCTTCGAGTTGAATGCAAAAATCTTGGTAGCGATAGCGGATGTCGCCGCCAAAAAGGTTGTAATAACGATTTAGCTCTTGGCCGGGAGTCAGGGCAATGCGGGCTTGCTTGTGATTGGCATTGACCGCCAGGACGAGTCCCTTGAGGGGCCGCACTTGCAGCCGGCCGACATAGTCGCGATGAGAGGCGTTGGGCTCATCGGGAGTGGCCGGATCACGGAAGAAAGACTCGACCAGACGCATACCGTCGAATACGCCCAGAAAATAGCGCAGCCGGACTTGCTTGCCGATGCGGCCGGAAAGCATCAGCCCGGCATCCCGGTTGCCGTAGCCGCCAAAGGGACCATCGCCGATGACTTCATCATCAAGCAGGCCGCGGCGGGGCACCGGTAATTGCCAACGGGAAGTCAGGCGCAGGCGGGAGAAGGGTTTCTTGAAGTGGCCGACCGTGAGCTTGAACTCTGGCAAGAAAGTGTAGCGCACGAAAACATCGCGCATCTCAAAGTCCTGGGTCATGTCGAATTCGAGAGTCAGCCGGATCTTTTCGCTGGCCTGCCAACGGGCATCGAAACGCGCCCGGTTGAGGGACAAGGTATCGGTCCAGCGGCCCACGCTACGATCTTCGTCCTTGAGCTGGTAGCGGGCAATCATGCGGCCGCGCAGGCGCAGGCCGTCTTTCTCCCAGGCGACGCTCAAACCGGGCCAGAGCAAAGAGAGCAAAACAAAGGCGATGGTCAAAATGTTTTTCATGCTTTCCTCGAATTCCTTACCAACCCGATTCACGGATGTTGGTGGTGATGGTACCGGTCACCGGCGCGCCGGCGTTCATCGACGCCTGGTCAAATTTCAATTCGCCATCCATAAGCAGATAGATGACCTCCGAACCAGGCGCTTTGCCCGGATCGGCCTCGATCATGATGCCCATGGCCGTGGCCATGTCCAAGGGCACGGTGGCACCGGCGGTCACCAGGGCGGGGTCGTTTATCATAATCTGGATTAACACATAGGTATCGTTGGGACTGCCCGGCACCAGACCGAACAGTTGGACAATGGGCTGCTGGTTGGCCTCGGGATTGGGATCGTAGCCGGCCGCCGAACCAACCAAGGAGACAACAATGGGATTTTCTTCCACCACCGCATCGATACTGCCGGTGCCAGTGCCAAAAGGATTTTCGGTGCCAGTACTGCCCCAGCTAGTGGAAAAACTCGCCGTCAAAGTACCCAACTGGCGCAGGCAAGGCGGTTGGTTCAAGGGACGGTTCCACTCGGGCGGATTGGGTTGCAGCTCGGCTTGCAGTTTGGCCGGATAATCGCGCACGAAGCGGCGTAGCTCTTCGATGTGATGCCCCAGCACCCCGGTATCCCGCGGGTCGGCAAAGGGACTGATCAATTGTTCCATGCGGTCAATCTCGGCCAGGATCACTGGCTGGTCCCAGACCGTGTCCTGCAAGTGCTGCAAACGTTCGAGATAGAGATCGCGGGTGGCGGGAATCTTATACAAGCGATGGGGCAGCACCGCGTCGGCGATCACCGCGCGCAAACCGTCCGGCCGGTCGTAGAAAGTGCCGTCGATGCCCCAGGGAATGAAGTGGAGTTTTCCGCTTTGCGGATCATTGTAGAGATAGAAATTATTGTGATTGGCCCCGGCATAACCGTCCCAGTGCGCAATCAGCACCTCCATGCCCCAAAATGTGAAAAAATCGTCCAAATCGGTCAAGGCGTCGACTTCATCAACGAAAGCATCGTCTGGGGCCGCGCAGGCCTCGACCATGGCTTGGATATCGGATTGATCCGGGTTGTCCTCATTGGTCTTCTTCTGAAAAGTGCCCGACCAATTGGGCTGAAAATCAGAAAGCGCCCCCTCGTAAACATTGCCGCTGGCATCGTCGAAACTGCGGGCCAGCAGCTCGGTCTTGATGCTCTCGATGTGGGCATAGACGCCCAGGTCTTTGCCATTGACGGTCACATGGGCAAAATTGCAGCGCGGTGAAATCACGCCGGCCCGATCAAAGAGCCAATAGCCCAGACATTGCTTGATCCAGGCAGGATCGGACAGGCAGTTGTTCAGAGTCATGCGGCGCATGCCGAAGTAACGTTGGCCACGCACATACTCATTGAAGCTGATTTTCAGCGCCGGGCGTTCTTCACTGCAAGAGCCGAAAAAACACTTCTTGCGCAAGCCCACCGACTCGACCCGAATGTCGTCAATGGTGACATCGGCCGCTACATAGGTAAAGGGATTGGGCGGCGGCTCGGTATTGCAAAAGACATCGGCAAAATTACGCACCTGTTTGGTGATCATCGACCAGTCAGCCTCATCGACCTCGATCTCAACTTCGATCATCCAGTCGGGGTCGAACATCACCGCATCGCTCATCATGGCCGGGGCCGGGCCGCAAC
The DNA here is from genome assembly GCA_030591445.1 of Deltaproteobacteria bacterium. GTDB lineage: Bacteria > Myxococcota > B64-G9 > B64-G9 > B64-G9 > JAUVBB01. Next base: position 6,188 of record JAUVBB010000315.1, read on the forward strand.
TGGCGCCAAAAAGCAGGGCCGCCCACAGTGCTGCTACGAGTATTTTCTTGTTCACTAGATTCACCATGCTTACTCCGGCAAGCAGATCTTGGCCGGGTTACAAAGGTAGCCTTCGGCCTCACGACAATCTCCGTCGTCGGCACAAGACACCCCGCAACTGGTTTGTACCCCCAGATCCATGCACGGGCCCCCGTCCGGGCAGGCCGGCCCAGCTAAATTGCAAGGGCTGGTGCAAAATCCCCCGGTCCAAAAACCCAGGCACAGGCCTTGGCAATCGGGGTGGTCTTGGCAGGGGGCCCCGTTTGGGCCCGGGCCGGGCGGGTCATTGCACAGGCCCGAATACTCATTGCATGTCCCCGTGCTGCAGCCGTCGGCCCGGCAGGCCGGCTGACAAACCGGCACCGGCTGTTCGGTGGCCAATTCCAGGGCCACCAGGGGCGCAAACTGATCCCGGCAGGCTTGGGCCCGATCGTGTACCGGCAAACAGGCAGTCAGGCCATTGAGAAAGGGGCTGACGGTCACCAGGCAGGCCTCGTTCGCCACTGGGCATTGCGTTTTTCCGGGGGAGCAGAGGCTGATGCACACGCCGCCCGGGGCCCGCGACTCGTTCTCTTCCAGGCAAAAGCCCTTGCAGTCATCGTCACTGGCACAGGGCGCGCCATTTTGTTGGCCGGGAATCTCGCCAAAGCAAACGCCCAGCCAGGGATTGCACACCCCGGTGCTGGGACAATGAGCGGTTTCGGTGCAATGAGGAAAGCAAGCGCCATGGGTGGCATCGAGGGCCAGACACAAATAGGCGGGCCTACAGTCGGCATCGCTGGCACAAGGGGGCAAGCAAGTCATGCTGCCGCCGGGGGCCTGAATGCAGGCAAAAGACGCACAGTCGGTGGCCTCGGTACATTCCTGGGCACAAAATCCGCCGGGCATGGCGGTCTGATTTTCGGGCAAGCAAGTACCGCCTCCGCAGTCGTCGTTGGCAGTACAAGCCTCGCCCACCCGATCGGCGGAACCAATACATTGATGACGACCAAGATCGCAGCTGGTCTCTAAGGGACAATCGCCGTCACTCAGACAACCGACGCAAGTCTGGCTGTCCAGGTCGCAGCGTCTGCGCCCATCGGCGGTGCAGTCGGCGTGGCTGTAACAACAGCTGGGCAAACGCAGGGCCGAGCAGCGGCCCAAACGGCAGCGGTTTTCGGTGCACATATCGCCGTCGTCACAATCGCGGTCTTGTCGGCAATCTTCGTTTTCAGAAAGACAAGCAGGCAAATAGAATGTCACCGTTACCAAAATCAGAAAAACCAAGCGATGATTCATGCAGTTTCCTTTGTTCAGATCACTAGCCCCGCCAACTACCCTCAAAAACACAATTGCCATGGCCGCGCGCCCGGCACTTGGTGTGTTTGACCACCACATCCTTGGCGCCCACCAACTCGAAGACCCGGGTCAGGTAGGCCATAAACTGGGTACAATAGTGGGCATCGGCCACCACACTTTCCTTTAGCGTGGCCACCACCTGGGTCTTGCTTGGGCGCTCGACCGATAGTTCGCCCCAGTCATAGAAACGCCGCCAATACTGGCCGGCCTTCTGAATGGCATAGCCGGGATTGGCCAGGCGCAGAAACACCCGCTGGGTGGTGGACAGATCGCGCTGGGCCTCGAAGCGGCCAAACTCGCTCAAAAGCGAATCGTCACCTTTGCCGAAAGTCAGCTCCAACTCCCGGGTGGCCCGCAAGCGTATGCCCATATCCACCCAGTCGATGGATACCGCGGTGGCCACGGTATCCCGGTCTTCTTTTTCCAGCACCGATAGGAAACGTTCCAAACCCTCATCGCCGAAGCATTCGCGCACAAAGGCCCGCAAGGCAGCAAAGTAGGTACCCTTGCAATGCGGCATCAGGGCGATTCCTCGGCCACGGCCTCGGCTACCGGCGGCTGGGCGCCCGGCACCGGCCAAACGCGCACTTGGCCATGACGCATAATCCGCACCAGACCCACCAGGGCGCCTGCAAACATGGCCAGCGCCAACCACTGGGCCGCGGTAAGCCCCAAGTAACGTAAATCCACGTTGCCGTAGCTGACCGAGCGCAAAAAATCGAAGCCGAAACGCACCGGCGCGTAAAGCAAGGGCACCAGGACAAAGAAGAAACCGTCCGGCCGCGGCTTGCGCCCCAGCAAGCGGGTCACGGGATACAAAACCGTGATGGTAAAGAGAAACTCATAAAAACCCAAATCATGCCGGGCGCCACCAGGAAACTGCACCGCCAGGAAGAAATCGCTCAGCTGGCCGGGATGATCGTGGGCCACCGTACAACCGCCCCGGCCAAAAATCCAGGCCGCCACGATGCCCCACATAAAGATATCGCAATAGGCCAAGAAGGGCTGCTTGTACTTGCGGCAATACCAGGTAATGGTTATCAGCGCCCCCAAGAAGCCGCCCATGGAGGAAATCGGCGCCCAGATAAAAAAGATCTCCCAGGGCTTTGCCAGCAAGCGCTCCGGAAAATAAAACACCATCGAGACAATGTGGGCCATGGCAAAACCGCCCAGAATAATCCAGATGGCCATGGTATGCG
>JAUVBB010000389.1 GCA_030591445.1 Deltaproteobacteria bacterium
GCTCTACTTCGACATATTCCAGCGTTCTCATATTGTGCAAACGATCGGCTAGCTTGACCAGGATAACGCGCAAATCCTGACTCATGGCCACCAGCATCTTGCGCACGTTTTCCGCCTGGCGGGCCTCACCGCTGGTGAAAGACACTTTTGAGAGCTTGGTCACGCCTTGCACCAGGAAAAGAACCGTGGGTCCGAAAAGGTCCTTAATCTCTTCCTCGGTGGCCAGGGTGTCTTCCAAGGTGTCGTGCAAGAGACCAGCCACAACGCTGGCTTCATCCAGATTGAGTTGGGCGATGATGGCGCCCACGCTCAAAGGGTGCACCAGATAGGGCTCTCCGGAGCTGCGCACCTGCCCCTGGTGGACCTTGGCCGTGTAGACGTAAGCCTTGCGAATTTCGTCGACATTGGCGTCCGGACGGTTGGCGCGCATCTGGTCGATGATATCTTGCAGACGAATCATCTATTCCTCATTGGTATAACTTAGAGAGTCTTTACGCGAGTGCAATAACCTATTTGGCCGGTCGGTACAAGTCTAGCGATTAAATTTGCTTGACCGAATCCCGAACTCCATATAGTGCAATTTCAGACTTTGACTGAGGAGTACGAAAAATGGCAATTGTCCCTAAGAGAGTGTTCCTTACCAAAGGAATCGGCAAGCACAAAGAGAAGCTGGCGTCTTTCGAGCTGGCCTTAAGGCAGGCCAAAATTGAGAAGTACAACCTGGTCAAAGTGTCGAGCATCATGCCGCCCAAGGCGGTACTGGTGACCCGCGCCAAGGCCATCGTCTCCCTGATTCCCGGACAAATCTTGTTTTGCGTAATGAGCTCCACTTCTACCAGCGAACCCAACCGCCAGCTGAGTGCCTCGATTGGGGTGGCCATTCCAAGCAACCAAGATACTTATGGATATATTAGCGAGCACCACGCATTTGGACAAACCGAGCGTATGTCCGGTGACTATGCCGAGGACCTGGCTGCCTCCATGCTGGCTTCTACCTTGGGCATCCCATTTGATCCAGAGCTAGCCTACGATGAACGGCGCGACATTTTCAGGATGAGCAAAAAGATCGTAAAGACCAGAAGCATAACCCAAAGCGCCCGCGCCGATAAAAATGGCCTATGGACCACAGTGGTGGCGGCCGCGGTGATGCTGGATTGATCTTGGCTGATTGGCCCAAAACCATGATGCCCGGCTTTGGCGGCCTCGATGCCGACGAAGCTGACTACCAGCGGGCAAAATTTGCTGTTTTGCCTATTCCTTACGATGCCACTACCAGCTATCGGACCGGAACCAGGGATGGCCCCGAGGCCATACTCTCGGCATCGCACAACATGGAATTGTTTGACGAAGAATTGCTGAGCACGCCGGCAGAGCTGGGCATCGCAACTTTGTTGCCGGTAGAAGTCGATGCGCGGGGCCCGGCCCCTACATTGACCGAGATACAGAAACGCTGTGCCGAGCCCATCCGCGACCGGAAATTTCTACTCAGCCTGGGCGGCGAACATTCGCTTACTATTGGCTGCCTGGACGCGCAAATCGGACGCCACGGCTCCGACTTGAGCGTTCTGCAAATCGACGCCCACGCCGATTTGCGCACCCAATACCAGGGCAGTCCCTTGTCACACGCCTGCGTTATGAGCCGGGTGCTAGAACGCTGCCCCGCGGTTCAAGTAGGCATTCGCTCGCTTTCGGCCAAGGAGCATGAACAGCTACGAGAGCGTTCCAATGACGTTTTTTTCATGTCGGCCATTCGGCAGAACCCCGATTGGGTGGCCCAAGCAGTCGACCGGTTGGCTGACAAAGTGTACCTCAGCATTGACCTCGACGGCTTCGACCCTTCCGTCTGCCCCGGGGTGGGTACCCCCGAGCCCGGCGGCCTAGGCTGGTGGGATGTGCTGGAACTGCTCAAGTATTTGTTTTCCAACCGCTTCGTGATTGGAGCCGATATTGTCGAATGCCTCCCAGGGGGCAGCGATATTCGCAGTCCCTACCTGGCCGCAAGATTGGCTTACAAGATTATGGCCTATCGGCAGGCAGCCGGCCAAATTGACTAAGTTTTTTCAGCTTTTTTCCCAATCACGCTTGACAAGTCTATAAGAGGTGATTACTTATCTCGCCCATGGCTCGCAACAATATGGCAACAATATGACGAACCAGAAAGGGAGAACCTAATGAAAGTAACTCCGTTGCATGATCGAGTCCTGGTCAAAAGATTGGCCAAAGAGGAAAAAACCAAGGGTGGAATCATCATTCCTGATTCGCAGACCGAGAAGCCTGCCGAAGCCACGGTGGTTTCCGTGGGCCCCGGCCGCCGGGCCGAAGACGGTACCCTCATCGAAATGGACGTCAAGAAGGGCGATCTTGTCCTCTTTGCCAAGTATTCCGGCAGTGAGATCAAACTCGATGGGGAAGAACATCTCATCCTTCGTGAGGACGAAGTCCTCGCCGTCATCGTTCGTTAAAGGAGAAGACACATGCCCGCTAAAATGTTGAAATACCGAGAGGATGCTCTCTCTTCTCTCCTTCATGGAGTCAATAAGCTCGCCGATGCTGTCAAAGTAACCCTGGGGCCCAAGGGCCGCAATGCCTTGTTGGACAAATCCTGGGGCGCTCCCACCATCACCAAAGATGGTGTGACCGTGGCCAAGGAAATCGAGCTCGAGGACAAATTCGAGAATATGGGCGCCCAAATGGTCAAAGAGGTTGCCTCCAAGACCTCCGACATCGCTGGTGACGGCACCACCACTGCTACCGTCATTGCCCAGGCCATTTTCCGCGAAGGCTGCCGTCTTATAGCGGCCGGTCATGACCCTATGGAAATCAAACGTGGTATCGACTCCGGCGTAGTGAATCTCGTCGAGAGTTTGAAGAAATCTTCCAAGAAGATTCAAGAACAAAAAGAAATCGCCCAGGTCGGCACGATTTCCGCCAATGGCGACGAGGCCATCGGTGACATCATTGCCGAAGCCATGGACAAGGTTGGCAAAGAAGGCGTGATCACGGTCGAAGAGGCCAAGGGTCTCGAGACCACCTTGAACCTGGTCGAAGGAATGCAGTTCGATCGTGGTTTTCTCTCTCCCTACTTTGTAACCAATCCCGAGAAGATGTTGATCGAGCTTGAAGAACCCTACATCTTCATCCACGAGAAAAAACTGTCGAACATGAAAGACATGCTGCCCTTGCTCGAGCAAGTGGCTCGCGCCGGCAAGCCCCTGTTGATCATCGCCGAAGACATCGAAGGCGAAGCATTGGCCACCTTGGTTGTGAACAAGCTGCGCGGCACGCTAGCCTGCGCCGCGGTCAAGGCCCCTGGCTTCGGTGATCGCCGCAAGGCCATGCTGGAAGACATCGCCATCTTGACCGGTGGGCAGTTGTTTGCCGAAGAGCTGGGCATCAAGATGGAGAACATCGCCCTCAAGGACCTGGGGACTTGCACCCGCGTCAGCATCGACAAAGACAACACCACGGTTGTAGGCGGCGCCGGCAAGCAAAGCGATATCGCTGCCCGCATCAAGCAACTTCGTGGCCAGATCGACAACACCACCAGTGACTACGACCGAGAAAAATTGCAAGAGCGTTTGGCCAAGTTGGCCGGCGGTGTGGCTGTCATCCAGGTAGGCGCGGCCTCTGAAGCTGAGATGAAAGAGAAAAAAGCTCGCGTCGAAGACGCTCTCAACGCAACCCGCGCCGCGGTGGAAGAAGGCGTGGTAGTCGGTGGCGGCGTAGCCTTATTGCGTGCCCAGAAGAAACTCAAGAAAATCGAGGTCGCAGACTCCCGCATGGCCGGCATCAACATTCTGGTCCGCGCCATTGAAGAGCCGCTGCGGCAAATCGCCGCCAACACCGGTGTCGACGGCGCCGTGGTTCTGGAGAAGGTTCGCGAAGGCAAGGGCGATTTCGGTTTCAACGCCCGCACCGAGACCTACGGCGATCTGCTTAAGGCCGGCGTGCTTGATCCCACCAAGGTGGTGCGGATAGCGCTGCAAAATGCCGCCAGCGTGGCCGGCATGATGATCACCACCGACGTGATGATCAGTGAAAAACCCGAGAAGAAAGACGCCATGCCCGCAGGTGGCGGTGGCATGGGTGGCATGGGCGGCATGGGTGGTATGGGTGGCATGGGCGGTATGGGTGGCATGGGTGGCATGGATTACTAACACCCGCCCTTTGAACTGAATCTCTTGCCGGGAAGACTTTTGGTCTTCCCGGCATTTTTTTTATGATTAACCTTGCGCTTACCCCCTTGGTGAACATACTTTATGGGGTATAGAGTCATAATGGGGTGGAACTAACTGCTGCGGATCGTGAGGGCAAGTGCATGAGCGGAGAAAAGAGCGACACCAAATTTGCAAGTTCACTGGATTCAGCACCTATAGATATCGAGGACATTCCGGAAGTGCTTCCCATCCTTCCCGTACGCAACACTGTCCTTTATCCATCCATGGTTTTGCCGCTGATGGTAGCCCGGGGCCGATCGGTTAAGCTAGTCGATTCAGTACTGCCCGGCAATCGCCTCCTGGGAGTGGTAGCGCAAAAAGACCCGGTCAAAGAGGATCCGGATGAAGACGATCTCTACACCATCGGATCGGTGGGAACCATTCTGAAAATGTTGAAGTTTCCCGACGAAAGTATTCGGGTGCTGGTGCGCGGTTTACGTCGGGTTCGCATCAAGAACTATGTCGACAAAGAACCTTTCTTCCGTGCCCAGATTGAGCCCCTCGAAAACGAATTGGCGCCGGCGGTAAAATTAGATGCCTTGGTGCAAAACATTCGCCAGCAATTCGGCAAACTCATCGAAGGCTCCCCGATTCTCCCGCGTGAGACCCAAGTGGCGGCCCAAAATATCGACGATCCGGGCATGCTGGCCGATTTTGTAGCCACCAATCTAAACCTCAAACTCGAGGATATGCAGGTGGTGCTAGAGACATTGGATGTGTCCATGCGCCTAGACAAAGTGGCCCGCCTACTCAACCGTGAAATTCAAGTGCTTGAGTTGGGTTCCAAGATCCAAGACGAAATCAAAAGCCAGATCGATCAAAGCCAGCGCGAGTATTACCTTCGCCAGCAGATGAAAGCCATCAAGAAAGAGTTAGGTGAAGACGACGCCTCCTCGCGCGAAATGGAAGAACTGGCCAAGCGCATTGAAGACGCGAAAATGCCCGAGGATGCGCGCAAGGAGGCCGACAAGGAGTTGGGCCGACTAAGTCGCATGCACCCGGAAAGCGCGGAATACACCGTAGCCCGCACCTATCTTGACTGGCTGTGCGAGTTGCCTTGGGACAAAAGCACCAAAGACAACTTAGACATTGTCAGCGTGCGCGCGGTGCTAGACGAAGATCATTACGCCCTGGACAAAGCCAAGGAACGCATCCTGGAGTTTTTAGCGGTACGCAAACTCAAAGAAGACATGAAAGGCCCCATTCTTTGTTTCGTGGGCCCTCCTGGCGTGGGCAAGACATCACTGGGCCGATCCATCGCGCGCGCCATGGGCAGAAACTTCGAGCGCTTGAGCCTGGGCGGTGTGCGTGACGAAGCCGAGATTCGCGGCCATCGACGAACCTACGTAGGTGCCCTGCCCGGCCGCATTATTCGTGCGCTACGCAAGACCAGTTCTAACAACCCTTTAATCATGCTGGATGAAGTAGACAAATTGGGCGCCGACTTTCGGGGTGATCCCACCTCGGCCTTACTAGAGGTTCTCGACCCAGAGCAAAACAATACCTTTACCGATCATTACCTGGATATGCCCTTCGACTTATCCAAGGTTCTTTTCATCACCACTGCCAACCTCCTCGACCCCATTCCCGGACCCCTGCGCGATCGCATGGAGGTTTTGGAACTCCCCGGTTACATCGTGGAGGAAAAAGTCGAGATTGCCAAGCGTCACATCTTACCCAAGCAACTCGATGCTCATGGCATTACCACTAAACATGTCGAATTCTCGGATGAGGCCATTAACCTCATTGTCGAGTCGTATACACGCGAAGCGGGTGTGCGCAACATGGAGCGCGAGGTCGCCAATGTCTGCCGCAAGATTGCCATGCGCGTAGCCACGGGCTCGGAAGACAAAGTGGTGGTTCGCGAGGCCGAAGTGCAAGAGTTCCTCGGACCAGAGAAGTTTATGCCCGAGTTGGCGGAGAGAACTGAGCTACCAGGCGTGGCCATCGGCTTGGCTTGGACGGCAGCCGGCGGAGAAATTCTCTTTATTGAAGCCACCAAAATGAGCGGGGGCAAGAAATTCACCATCACTGGTAAGCTGGGCGAAGTCATGAACGAATCGGCGCAGGCCGCCTTCAGCTTCATTCGCTCCAAAACCAAGGAACTAGAAATCGAAGACGATTTTTTCAACAAATGGGATATTCACATGCACGTTCCGGCCGGTGCCATTCCCAAAGACGGCCCGTCGGCGGGCATTACCCTGGCTACCGCTCTGGCGTCCTTGCTGACGGATCGACCAGTGGTATCCGACCTGGCCATGACCGGGGAAATCACTCTGCGCGGAAAAATTCTCCCGGTAGGCGGAGTCAAAGAGAAGATCCTGGCCGCTGCCCGCACCGGCATTGGCCGTATCATCTTGCCCTCGCGCAACGAAAAAGATCTGGTAGATGTTCCGCCTGAGGTATTAGAAAAACTCAAGATCATTTTCGCTGACAATGTCGAAGATGTGCTGAAGTTGGCTCTACGACCGAAGAAAAAACCGCGTTCGTCCAACAAAACCGGTTCCGGCAAAACGCCAGTCAAGCAGTCCCTCACCGAGCCTGAGACCACTAGCCCGCAAAAACAAACAACCACCTGAGCTATAGTCCAATTCATTAGAAACAACCCAAGTCATCCCCCGAATGTTTTGAGACTGTCTATTTTTTAGACATTCAAAATAAAAAAGTCATCCCCGAGTCGTTTTGAGACTGTCGATAAATGCGAAATCGTCATCCCCGAGACGTTTTTGTCGGGGACCCAGGTTTCTCTAACATCCTGTA
>JAUVBB010000433.1 GCA_030591445.1 Deltaproteobacteria bacterium
AGTCTTTGCTTCCCGAAAAACTTGCCTGCAGGCGATCCATCATCTGGGGCACAAAGATCAAAGTGGCAGCGCCCATGAGCGATAGCACCAGCAACGCACGCCACCACTGTTTGCCCCGGCGCGAACCTAGCAAGACGGTAAGCAGCGCGGCTGCCGCGGCTACCACCAGGGCTGCCCGGGTCCAGGTGAAAAATATACCCATGGCGATGATGGCCGCGGTGAGACCGAGCCAGATCCTAGTCCGAAGGCGGTAGGGTTCCAAGCCCAGCGAAAGGGACCAACAAAAAGGGAAGAGCAAGACATGAGCCAGGGTAAGGCGACTATAAAAAAAGCCGGCGCCGCCCACTCGACCAGAGAGGCCGGGTACCTCTTGCAACAAGGTTTGCGCATGGGGATGAATCAGGCGGCCCCAGGGATAGTGGCCGCTTAGGCTTTGGTATACGCCGAAGATGGCGGCGATACCGGACAATAAAAAAATCCCGATCAATGCCCGCCGCAGGGTCTGGGGACTGTCGAGCAAATGAAAGGCGACATAGAACGCGATCATGATCCAGAAAGAGGCCGCGGTGTGTAGCGAGATAGCGCCCCCCGGGGAGAGCGCCAAGGAAAAGATGATAGCGGCCAACAAGGCGCCCATGCCGGCATCAAGGGGGGTAGACAGGTGCTGGATGCCCCGGGTGCGAATGCAGAGAACGCCGAGGAGGCCGGCACCCAATAGAACCGCGGCTTGCATGCCGAAGTAAGATGTGGGCAAGGACCAAGCGAAAAAAAGCAGAAGCGGGGACGCTAGCTTCTGCTGCCCGGGTGTTGGAACTGCGGGTTCGATGGCCGTTTTCCTCCTTGGCATCGCAGCATACCCGAGCCTCTGCGGAACGCAAGAACGAGTTTTGAAAGTGGTGATTTTTCAAGAGGAAACTTGCTGTCCTGGCCAACGGCGCAGTATCATTAAAAGCGGTGAATGCATGTCCAAAGATCGACACAAAGAGCAGGGGGCAACCGAGGCAAGTTGCTCCAATCAAGCTGGCGACACCCTAGACTCGCTGGGCCGGGCCTACGAGGCCGGTCAAGTGGGAGGTCTGGCCCCGGGTTCCCAAGCCGGGCGGTATATGATCCTCGATCAAATTGGTCGAGGGGGCATGGGGCTTATCTATCAGGCCTATGATCCTGAGCTCGATCGACGTATCGCGCTGAAGGTGTTACGGGTAAAAAAAAGCAACCCGGACAAGGCCGCGCGCGCGAGAGAGCGTTTGCTGCGCGAGGCCAAGGCCTTGGCCCAACTTTCTCATCCCAACGTCGTGTCTGCCTTCGATGTCGGCACCCTCGGCCAAGATGTATTCGTGGCCATGGAATTGGTCGAAGGCCAAAACCTGAAGGAATGGACCCGCGCGCGCCAGCCTTCGATTCGGCAGCGAGTGCAAGCGATGGTGGCGGCCGGCAACGGGGTGGTAGCGGCGCACAAAGCCGGCTTGATTCACCGGGATCTTAAGCCCGAAAATATTCTGATTGGGGATGACGGTAGGGTGAAGGTGCTGGACTTTGGGCTGGTGACCACTACCCAGATGGATGATTCCGAAGCAGGGTCTGATTTTGAGTTTGATAACGATGAGGCTTTGCTGAAAAAAAGTCCGGCGGATAAGCGCGACCGGCATTCGTCGAGCGGGAAGCATTTTCTCAGTACCCCCATGACCGAAGCCGGGGTCGTGGTCGGCACGCCGGGTTATATGGCTCCGGAACAATACCAGAAGAAAACCGTTGACGAGAAAACCGATCAGTATGGATTTTGTGTAACCTTATACGAGGCCTTATACGGACAGCCGCCATTCATGGCCGAAACCCGTGCCAAAATTAGAGCCAAAGTTATGGCGGGCGTCCCTGATTCGGTTCCGGCGTCGGTCAAAATTCCGAAGCGCTACCGGCGGATACTTGCCCGCGGCATGTCAACGGTGAAAGCGGATCGCTATCCGACCATGGAAAGTTTGCTGCAAGAGTTGTCGTGGGACCCGCGCACTTGGCGCCGGCGCATCCTGGCCGTGGCGGCCTTGATCGTTTTGGTGGCTTCGACTTTCTTTGCGGCCAAGGCCTGGGAAGCGAAAAAGCATACCTTGTGCACCAGGGCCGGAGAAAAAATCCAAGGGGTATGGGATGCCGAGGTGGCTGCCAAACTCCGGCAGGCCTTTTTAGGCACCCATCGGCCTTATGCCCAGGACACCTTCGAGCGCGTGCGCCATGCCCTGGATCGCAGGGCCCAGCAGTGGGTGGTCATGCGCACCGAGGCCTGTCAGGCCACGCGCGTCAAGGGCGAGCAATCAGAGCAGCTGTTGGATCGGCGCATGCAGTGCTTGGACCGACGGCTGTCGGAAATGTCGGCCTTGCTGGCTTTGTTGCTTAGCAAAGCAGACGGCCCCCTGGTCGACAAAGCTGTCGGCGCGGTAGCGGGGTTGGCTTTGCTTTCGCGCTGTGGAGACACCGAAGCCTTGTTGGCGGCGATTGCGCCGCCGGCCGATCCCAAAGTGTGGGCCCAGGTAAATGCGCAACGCATTCGTCTGGACGAAGCCCGGGCCATGGAGAAAGCAGGTATCTACCAGGCCGGCCTAACTTTGGCTGCAGACATTGCGGCGGTGACCGAGAAAATTCCCTATGCCCCCCTGCAAGCAGAAGTTCTTTTTGCCCATGCCTCTTTGCTGAGCAAATCCGGTCAAAACTCGCGGGCCGCGGAAATTCTCAAACAAGCTTTGGGGACCGCCGCTGATGCCAAGGACGATTTCTTGCTGGCCAGAATTACCACCATGCTGGTATTCGTCATCGGCAACGATTTGCGTCAATTTGACCAAGCCTTGGCCTATGGCGTATCGGCCCAGGCCGCGGTCCGGCGAGCCGGCAATGACCCTATGTTGCGGGTGGGCATTCTCAATAGCCTGGGTGTGGTCTACAACCGGAAGGGACAATACCCGCAAGCGCAGCGGTACTTGGAACAAATGCTCGAATTGCTCAAGAGTATCTACTCATCCCAGCACCCCGAAATGGCCCGAGCCTACAACAATCTGGGCATTGCTCTCTGGAGAAACGGCAAGCTGTCCGAGTCGATTCAGGCCTACGAATTTGCCTTGGAGGTATGGCGAGAATCCCTTGGGCCCAGCCACCCGCTGGTGGCAAGTGGCTTGGCCAATTTGGCGCGGGTTTTGAAACTGCAGGGCAAGTACCAAGAAGCATTCCAATATTACCACCAGGCGCAGCAAATTCGTGAAAAGGTATATGCCGAGGATCATCCGCAGATAGCGTTTGGTTGCGAGAATCTGGGTGGGGTGTTGAACGAGCTAGGTCGTAACCAGGAAGCTTTGGCGTACCTGGAGCGAGCCCTGACCATTCGCAAACGGGCGCACGGGGAAGACAGCATCGAGACCACCAACACTTTGAACAGCCTGGGATCCACTCTTTCGGCGATGGGCAGACTGGACGAAGCCCGCGGGCATCTTGAAAAAGCGATCCTCATTGAGGAAAGAGTCCTGGGCCCCGGCCATCCCGATTTGGGCTATCCCCTGGTCAACCTGGGTTCGGTACTGCTGAACCAGCACCAGTTTGACCAGGCCCATCGTTTGTTCGAGCGGGCCTTGGTCTTGTGGGAAAAGAAGCATGGCGCCGAGCACCTGTTGGTAAGCTATCCCTTGACCGGTCTGGGTCTGAGTCTGATCGAGCAAAAGAAGCCCGCGCAAGCCTTGGTGTTTTTGCAAAAAGCGCTCCGTTTGCGACAGGCTGAGGCCTGCGGAGCAGACGATCTGGCCGAGACCCGTTTTGCCTTGGCCCGCGCGCTTTGGCACACCGGCCAAACCAGCCGCGCCCTGGAATTGGCCCGCCAGGCTCGTGTTTACTGGGCCGAGGCCGGCCGACCCCAACAGAAAAATCTGGCCGAAGCAAATGCCTGGCTGCGGCAACGAGGAGCTTTGTCTGATGACCGCTAAGCCGCCCAAACCCTCGTTGGCCACCATCGCCGAGGATCTGGCCTTGGACGGAGACACGCTTGCCTCGCAAGATGGCGAGAGCCAGGACGGACAGCATCAAGATCTTCCGCCGGGTGCGCAAGCGGGCCGATACGTAATTCTCGATATGCTCGGCCGCGGGGGCATGGGTGTGGTCTACAAAGCCTACGATCCCGAACTGGACCGGCGCATTGCCCTGAAACTGCTGAGCGTGCGCAAGGGCAGCCATAGCCAAGCCGATCGGGCCCGTGATCGACTGTTGCGCGAGGCCAAGGCCTTGGCGCAGTTGTCCCATCCCAACGTGGTCTCGGCCTATGATGTGGGCACCCTTAATCAGGATGTCTTTGTGGCCATGGAGTTGGTCGAGGGCAAAACGCTCAAAGAATGGATCACGGAGACCAAACCGACTCTTTGGGAAAAAATTGCGGTGTTGATCGCGGCCGGCCGTGGCCTGGTTGCTGCCCATAAGGCCGGTTTGATCCACCGAGACATCAAACCAGACAATATTATTGTCGGCGACGATGGCCGGGTACGGGTGTTGGATTTTGGCCTGGCCCGGGCCGCCGATACCGAAGATCAGGCTTCACCAACGGCCCAGGCACCCGCACCCATGTTGAGTGGGGACGTGACCTCGGGCGGCAGTTTTTTGAGCACTCCCATGACCCTGGCCGGGGCGATCGTAGGCACCCCGGGCTATATGGCGCCGGAACAGTATCTGGGCGAGAAGGTCGATGAAAAGTCGGACCAATACAGTTTTTGTGTCACTCTCTACGAGGCTTGTTATGGGCAGCGTCCCCATCTGGCCAAGCGTTACGGGCAACTGAAGAAGAAAGTATTGACCGGACGTGTCGACCCCCTGCCCCGCGAAATCAAGATTCCTGCCTGCTATCGACGAATCATCCAACGCGGTTTGTCGGTGGCCCGGGAAGATCGCTTTGTCTCCATGGCCGAATTGCTGGTCCAGCTGGCCCGGGATCCGAGAAAGCGTCGCCGGAAATTACTGGGCATGGCGGCCATCATTTTGCTGGTACTGCTCAGTTTCGGTGGTGCCTATGCTTGGCAGACCCAGCAGCGGCAGTTGTGCGCCGGTGCCCAAGATCGATTGACCGGCGTCTGGGATCCGGGCCGGAAGCAGGAGATACAAGCTGCCTTCCAGGCCAGCGGCCGGCCCTATGCGGACGATACCTTTGGCCGCGTGGAAAAAATCATCGATGGCTATGCTTCCGCCTGGGTGGCCATGCGCACCGAGGCCTGCGCGGCGACCCATCTGCGGGGAGAGCAATCGGAGACCTTGCTGGATAAACGGATGCATTGTCTGGACCGACGTTGGTTGGAAATGAAGGCCTTGATCCAACTTTTTGCCACCGGGGCCGATGAGAAAGTGGTGGACAAAGCAGTGCCAGCCGCCTCGGGTTTGTCTTCGCTTGAGATCTGCGCCGATACCGAGGCATTGCTGGCGGCCGTGCCCCCGCCCGCCGATGCCCAGATGCGGGCCCGGGTGCAAAAACTGCGCAAACGCCTGGCCGAGGCCTCTGCCTTGGACAAGGCGGGCAAGTTTGCCCAAGGCCTGGCTCTGATCGAGGAGGTCGCCGCTCAGACCCGGGAGTTGGCCTATCCCCCCGTACGGGCAGAAAACGATTATCTTTTGGGCAACCTGCAGGCCAAGACCGGCCACGCCCAGGCGGGCAGGGCCAGTCTGGAACAGGCATTGATGATGGCGGCCGAGGCCCACGATGATCGTCTGCTGGCGGCCATCGCCACCTCATTGGTTTTTACCGTAGGCAATGATCTGAAGAAGATGGATCAGGCCTTGGCCATGGCTCTGCTGGCCCGGGCGGCAGTGAAACGAAGCGGGGACGATCCGGCCCAAAGGATTCATATCGCCAGTACCATTGGGCTGGTGTATGTCAACAAAGGAGAATATGTCGAAGCCATCGCGTACCTGCAAGATGCGGTAGACCTACAGCAGAAGCAACAGGTGGGCAATCGTCTTATTTTGGCCCGCACCCTCAACAATCTGGCCATTGCTTTACGACGCAA
>JAUVBB010000603.1 GCA_030591445.1 Deltaproteobacteria bacterium
GGGGCGGCAAATTGGGCGGACAAAAGCCCAGATCGGTCGTGTACTGGTTGAAACGAACAAAATAGGCCTGCTCCGATTCGACGATTCCTTGCAAATTGGCAACCGCCTCGGAAAGACGGGCATTCTTGACATGGACATTCAGAACGGGAATGGCCACGGCCGCCAAGATGCCAATGATGGCCACCACCACCACCAACTCAACCAAGGTAGCACCCGAATTGGATTGCGTAGGCAGCCTAACTGTATTTCGTGTCATGGTCAGCTCCCGGCCCAAGCCCGGCCGCATGTGAAACGCCGTCTCAATAATAAGATTCTGCCTCTTGCTGATGGAACACTCGCTTGTTGTGCGAACTGACGAAGAAGTGGGCCTCGTTGCCATCGGCATCAATGTCGCCGCAAGCCTCGGCCACAAACCAGGGAATTTGCCCACCCGGAAAAGTCGTGCCCAAATTGGCCGGGGGCGCCGACCCGTCGTGGCTACCGGCGGCATCAAAGGGAGTCTGCACCCGATAGCTGTAATACGAAGAACCCGTCGGAGAAAAACCCAACTGTATCCAGGGATCCATGGCCGCGGCGCCCAAGGGCCAGTTTTGAGCATCGACCCAGTCGGCGCAGCCGTCGGTGCCCCCACCGGCTGGGGTGTATGGAATCGTCACGGTATAACGCTTGAACTCGCCGAAGTAACTCTCTTGTTTATCGCGAATATCCTGCAATACATTGTATGTCTCCGAGGCCTTGGAGCGCTTGATGTACTGAGTAAATGAAGGAATAGCCACGGCCGCCAAGACCCCGATAATGACAACCACGATCATCAGTTCGATCAGGGTAAAACCAGAATTGCCTCGCCGCTCGACAGCCTGCATGGTTAGAACCTCCCAATGGTTCGCTTGGAATACCGTACCCGTATCATAGCACAATGTGTGCCAGTATGGCAGTTCGCGGCAGCGATAAGAGATAGCAGCGGATACCAATAATTACCTTTTTGTTTCAATATGTTGGCAAAACATGTTTCTTGGCGATTTTTGCCTATTGGTCCGCGGCCGGCCAGAATTACCGCAATTTTTGCATACTTGGCAAACTTTTGCGCTTTTGCTTAGGACATATTGTGTTTGAGCAAACGATAACGAATCGAGCGAAAAGATATTTTCAGCAGTTTCGCGGCTTCTTTCTTCACTCCGCCCGTGCGTTGCAAGGCTTGCTCCAGATAACTCCTTTCGATGCCGGCCAACAAGGCATCCAGATCGGCCCCTTCCTCGGCCAGCTGGTGGACACTTTCGGGGGAAAGCAGCTTGCCTTTTTGCATGGTTTCGGTGAATAACTCCGGGCCGATGGTGCCACTGCCGGCCAGGGCGATGGCTCGCTCCACCATGTTTTGCAGTTCCCGGACATTGCCGGGAAAATCATATTGGCCCAAAGCGTCCAGAGCCTCGGTCAAAATCATGGGCACCGGTTTGTTCTCCCGGGCCGCAATTTCCTGGGCAAAGTGACGCGCCAGGGCTGGAATGTCGTCTCGCCGCTCACGCAGTGGTGGCAACTCCAGCCGGATAACATTTAGGCGAAAAAAGAGATCTTCCCGAAAACGTCCCTGCTGGACTTCTGCTTCGACGTCCCGATTGGTGGCCGCAACCAGCCGCAGATCCACCTGGCGACTCCTGGCCTCTCCCAAGCGACGGATGGTTCGCTCTTGCAATACACGTAGCAATTTAACCTGGATATTGAGCGGTACTTCGGCAATCTCGTCCAGAAATACCGTCCCACCCTCGGACAATTCGAACTGGCCAACCCGATCGGAAGTGGCCCCGGTAAAAGACCCCTTGCTGTAACCGAACAGCTCGCTCTCCATCAAAGAATCAGGGACCGAAGAACAGTCGATGGGCACGAAGGGCCCGTTGCTTCGCGAGCTGCGCAAATGAACCGCGCGCGCCACCAGCTCTTTGCCGGTGCCGCTTTCGCCAGTGATAAACACGTTTGATCGAGTCGGCGCCACTTGATCGATGATGCGGTAGATTTCCTGCATGCGCGCACTCTTGCCAATGATGGCGCCAAAATCGTAGCCCCCCTTTAACTCGGCGCGCATACGCAGGTTTTCTCGTAGCAAGCGCTGGCGTTCCAGGGCCCGGTGCGCCACCACCTTAATCTCGTCTACATTAAAAGGCTTGGTCACATAGTCATAGGCGCCACAGCGCAAAGCATCGATGGCGGTCTCGGTGCTGGCATAGGCAGTAATTACGATGACTTCCACGCCCGGTTTTTGGCTCTTTACCTCCTTGAGCAGGTCCAAACCGGTGGCACCCTTCATCTTCAGGTCGGTCACGATCAGATCCGGCGTCTTTTCAGCGATGCGCTTGTTTGCCTCCGCCACACTGGGCGCCACCCGCACTTGCCAGCCCTCTTTGGCGAACACGATCTCCAGAAACTCACGCATGGA
>JAUVBB010000125.1 GCA_030591445.1 Deltaproteobacteria bacterium
CCTTGGCCATGGTCACCGAGATCCCCTACCAATCTCTGTCCGGGCACAATGCCGTCGACAAGGTCAACCGGCTGGGCGAAATGGCCCAGAAAATCGCCGACACCCAGGGAGACGGCCCCTCGGGCAGTGTGTCCATCGCCCGGGGCCTGGCGGCCTTCTTGGGGGGAAATTTCAAGAAGGGTTTTGAACTAAACAAGCAAGGAGAGCAAAAAGTCAGCAAAGAGGTCGGCTTCAGCTGGCAGGATGTCATTGGCAAAATTTACCGCACCGGGGCCATGGTCTACTTGGGCATGTTCAAAGACCTGGCCCTCGAAGTTCCCTTGCTGGTTCGGGAAGCCGGCACCCGCGGTCACAGCTATATGTCTTCGAGTTTGCGGGTCTGGCGCAGCAATGTCGCCTGGCTGGTTCTCGATGATCCAGAGGAGGCTCTCTGGCAGCTCAAGGAAGGCATTGCCCAACATGGCACCAAGTCCAAGAAGTTCTTGGTATCACCGCATTACTTTTCCATGGTGGCCCATTCCCAGATTTCCCTCTATCAGGCAAAGGCCCAGGAGGCCTGGGACCAAATCGAATCATCATGGAACGGCTTTCAGGGTTCCAGCCTCAAGCGGCTGGAATTCCAGCAAATTGAATCCCACTATTTGCGGGCCCGCTGTGCCCTGGCCTTGGCCTCGGTTGCCGCTGACCGGCGTGAGGAACTTCTCCAGGTGGCTGAACATTGCGCCCAGGTCTTGGAAAAAATCGATGCGCCCTGGGGCAATGCCTTGCTTCCCATTGCGCGGGCAGGCATCGCCGCCCAACAAGACGACCGCGACACCGCGGTCGCGCTGCTGACCCAGGCCATCGAAGCCTGTACTGCTTGCCACATGCCCCACTATGCCGCCTCGGCCCGCAAGCGCCTGGGCCAAATGCTGGGCGGAGAGCAGGGCCAGGCACAGGTGGAAGAGGCCAGGCAGTGGATGCAAAACGAAGGCGTGAAAAATCCTGATCGAATGATCGCCATGTTCGTTCCCGGATTTGGCGCTGACCGCGACGAGTGAGGGAAAGTGTGAAGAAAAAAGAGAGCAAAGAGAAACAAACCTTTCGGGTGGCCGGTTGCGATCTGGGCAAGTCGGCCGCCAAATTTGTGATAGCATCCTTCGATTCCCAAGGAACCCTGCTTTCGATCCAAAGTGAAATTGACTCCCATGGTGGCGATCCGCTGGCGGCCTTCCGTTCTTGGTATTCTCGCGCCCAAGTCTCTGCTTGTGCCGCCTTGGGCAGCACCGGAATTTGTGCCGACGAGCTAATCGAACCGGTCATCCATGGCTTGCCGATTGATGCTTGTCTGGAAAAAGCGGTGGCCTACCAGCTGCCGGCCGAGGGCGCGCTGAATGTGATCCGCGTCGGCGCCCGCGGCTATTCGGTGTTGGTGCGTGACCGGCAGGGGCAAATTCAATCGATTCAAAACGACAAGTGCTCTTCGGGCACCGGCGAGACCATGGTTAAAATCGCCGCTCGTTTTGGCTTGTCGATTCAGGAGGCTGACGCCCTGGCCGGCAAGGCGAAGCAATCGATTCCCATCACCGCTCGCTGTTCGGTTTTTGCCAAGAGTGAAATGACCCATTTCGGCAACCAGGGTCGACCGGCCGCGGAGCTCTTTCGCGGCTATTTTACCTCGGTGGCGGTGTACGTGGCTGCCTTACTGGCCCGGGTGCGGGTCGACGGGCCGGTGTTTCTGATCGGTGGCGGCACCCACATCAAGTCGCTGGTAGCGGCCCTGTCGACGGCCATTGGCGAGACCATCCAGATTCCGGCCCAAGCACAGATCTTCGAGGCCATCGGCGCCGCCGCCTTGGCGGCAGAGTTGGTAGCGGCCGGCGAGTCCTTTGCCTTGCCAGAGGATCCGGATCGCTTGCTTTGCGCTCGACAGCAAAGGTTTCTCAGCCTGGCCCCGGCCCGCGCCTCGGCCCATCGGGTAAAACGGCTTAGTGAGCCAAAGCCTGCGCCCGGAGCTGCCCAAACGCCCACCCTGCTCGGGCTCGACCTGGGTTCGACCGGATCCAAGGCGACCTTGACCTCGATCGAAAGCGGCGAGGCCGTGCTCCATGTCTACGATCGAACCCGCGGCAATCCGGTCCAAGCCACCCAGCGCTTGATCGAGGCCATTTTGGCCCAGACCAAACCCGACGTCCGCGCCATCGGCATCACCGGCTCCGGCCGCGAGGCGGTAGCCACCGTACTGCGGGCAGTGTATGGCGAAAACAACCATCAATTGACCGTCTACAATGAAATCGTGGCCCATGCCACCGCCGCCATTCGCTGCGATCCCGACCACGGCCAAAGCCTGTCGGTGGTGGAAATTGGCGGCCAAGATGCCAAGTTCATTCAGATCTCCGGCGGCCAAATTGTAGAAAGCGATATGAACAAGGCTTGCTCCGCCGGCACCGGTTCGTTTCTGGAGGAACAAGCCATTTTTTATGGCATCGAAGATATTGAAGAGTTCGCCCGGCTAGCCGAGCAAGCCGAAGGCCCGCCGGAACTGGGCCAAATGTGCACCGTACATGTAGCCGAAGCCGCGGGCGACGCTGCCAACGAGGGCTTTTCCCTGCCCGAGCTGTTTAGTGGTTTTCAATACTCGGTGATCCAGAACTACTTGAATCGGGTCATGGGTCAACGCACCTTTGCCCAGCGAATTTTCTTTCAGGGAAAACCGGCCAGCAGTGCCTCGCTGGCCTGGACTTTGGCCGCCACCGCCGATCGCGAGGTCATGGTTCCGGCCAATCCCGGCGCCATGGGCGCCTGGGGAATCGGGCTGTGCACCCGAGACGAATTGGGCGTAGAAGCGCTGGCGGCGGCAAAATCTTTGGACCTGGCGCTGGTCCTGCGCGCCCGTATTGTCAAGCGTGGTGAGTTTCGCTGCCATGATCGAAAATGCGCCACTCTGTGTCATATAGAGAAAACCACCGTGAAGATAGGCAGTCGGCAAAAGACAGTATATGCTGGCGGCGCCTGTCCCAAATACGAAATCTCTACCGCCACCAAACCCAAACTGGATCGGGAGGCGCCCAGCGCCTTTGCTGAGCGCGATGCCCTCATGGCTCCTTTTCTGGCCGATCAAGATGGTGCCGAGATCATCGGCTTGCCGGTCGCCGGGGCCATGTTTGGTTATTTGCCCTGGTTTTCTACTTTGTTGCGCGAGCTCGGATTTGGCGTGCGCATCCTGCGTTCAGACTCGCAAAGCTTGGCGCGGGGAGAAGAATGTTGTTACTCATTCGATGCTTGCGCGCCCATCAAAATCGCCCATGGTTTGCTGCCCGCGGATCTCCAGACCGTGTTTTTGCCCAAACTGCTCAAACTTGGCGATCGAGACGGCAGCCAGGGTCTGACCTGCCCCATGGAACAGGGTTTGCCCGAGATGATCCGCGATTCGGCCGGTGCCCGCGGCCTGCCGACCAAGTTCCTTAGCCCGTGCCTGGAATTAGACGGCGACCTGGCAAGCAAGCAGCTACGCAAGCAGCTGCAGACAGTCTTTCGACCCTGGCGAAAATCGGACTTTCGCATCCACCGCGCCTTGCGAGCAGCGGCGACGGCCCAACATCAATATCAAAACCAGCTGGCGCAAGTGGGCGAGCGTTGCTTGGCCTATGGGCGCAAAGCGGGCATCCCCACGGTAGTGGTCTGTGGCAATCAGCACGTCATCCATGATCGGGCCATCAACGCCGGGATTCCAGCCTTGCTACGGGAAAACGGGGTACTGGCCCTGCCCATGGAGTGTTACCCGATTCCGGCCGCAACCCCGGCCCTGCCCCGGATCTATTGGGCAGAGACCAACCGGGCCTTACGCACGGCCCTCTCGGCCCGGGCCCGCGGCGATGTCTATCCCCTGATGTTGACTGCCTTTGGTTGCGGTCCGGCTTCCTTCAACGAGCAGGTGTTGATTGGCCTCATGGAGGGCTACCCCCACACGGTGCTGGAGACCGACGGCCATGGTGGCAATGCCGGCTACGTGACCCGCGTGCAGGCCTTTCTGCACACGGTGCGCAAGCACGAGCGCCAGGCATCAAGCGCACCGGAGCCGCTGTTGCAAATCCTCGAACCCTTGCGGCCCCCGCCATTGAAGAACCCGCGGGAGCAAAAAATCGTGGTGCTGTCCTTTGAGGATCTGGCACCCATGCTCACCCAGGCCTTTCGGGCCTACGGCCTAGACGCCAGCGCGGCGGCGCCGGCATCGGCCGAATTGTTGGCAGTCGGCCGCCGCGACTGCTCGGGCAAGGAGTGCTTGCCCTACCAAATTATCTGGGGCGCCTTTCGCCAACACCTACAGGACCATCCGACCGACCTCGAAACGGTACTGTTGCAGGTAACCGGCGAGGGACGCTGTCGCACCTGCATGTACTCCATCAAAGACCAGATGACTCTGGAGCGCATGGGACTGCGCCACAAAGTATCGTTGCGCCATTTTGGCCCCGAGAGCCAGCTGGGTCCCTTGTTTTTTGCCCGCATCTGGGCCGGCACCTTGCTTTGGGATCTGCTCAACCAAATGCTGGCCTATTATCGCCCCTTTGAATCGACGGCTGGCCAGGCTGATGATCTGTACCAATCTCTTTGGCAAGAAGCCGCCGATCTCGTCGGCCGGCCCACCGGACCGGGTTTGTCCGCGGCCGTCTCTTCGGTCATCGACGGCCGCGAGTATCTGGGCTTTGTCGATCGGATCGGCCGGGCCTTTGCCCGTTTGGCCCGGGACGCCAAGATCGATCCGCGCTGGCGCACGGTGCTGGTCACCGGTGACATTTACGTGCGCCTGGGCCGCTTTACCAACGATGATTTGATCCGGCGGCTCAACCAAAGGGGCCTGAAAGTTTTGTTAGAGCCGGCTTACACGCTTACCGAATACGGCGCCGAAGTGCGGGTGACCGAGTTGTTTGGTCTGCCCACCCGCAAAGTGGACAACGCGGTCATGAAGGCCATCATGATGCGCATGCGCCGCAACATTTTCAAACGCATGCAACGCCACCATCCCTGGTTGCCCAACATCGAAATCGCCGATGTGCTGAGCCACTCCGAGGAAGTTCTCGACCGCTTCCCCATCGGCGAAGCCCCGGTGGCCATCGGCAGCGTGCTGCATCATTGGCATCGGCGCAACTGCGACGGCGTGGTGGTCGCCAACCCCTGGGGCTGCGCTCCGGCGCT
The DNA here is from genome assembly GCA_030591445.1 of Deltaproteobacteria bacterium. GTDB lineage: Bacteria > Myxococcota > B64-G9 > B64-G9 > B64-G9 > JAUVBB01. Next base: position 5,173 of record JAUVBB010000125.1, read on the forward strand.
GGTAACCGAGAGCCTGCTTCGGCACCACCGCGAGATCCCCATTCATTTCTACTATGCCGACGGCGCCCCCATGGATGAACGCCAACTCAATGCCTTCGCCTTCCGCTTGCAACGATTGCCCCAGCGTGTTCCCGCATCACTCGGCCTGCCGGGAGCGCCGGTCCCCGAAGTGGCCGCCACTCCTTGGGCGCGCTTACTCGATCGCATCCTCAACAATAGCTAAATGGCCGACTGTGACCCAAGTCACGGCCAAGTTCGCCGAAGTCTGCTATAACGGGGGGGAGAGCATTGATTCACAGGCAGGGTTCCGCTGGCAAAATCCCAATTCTTTCCTTGACGTGCTATGGTAAGTAGCGTAGATGCTGCGGCCTTGGATCAGGGGGCTGGATGGATGGTGGCAATGGATGTAAGCAAGTTGAGAAATATCGGAATTTCGGCGCACATCGACAGTGGCAAGACTACTTTGACCGAGCGGATCTTGTTCTATACCCAGCGCATTCGGCTGATGCATGACGTGCGCGGCTCCGACGGCGTGGGTGCCAAAATGGACTCAATGGAACTGGAGCGCGAGCGCGGCATTACCATCGCCTCCGCGGCCACCCATTGTGTCTGGGCCAAACATCATATCAATATCATCGACACCCCGGGCCATGTGGACTTCACCATCGAGGTGGAGCGGGCCTTACGGGTGCTCGACGGGGCGGTGCTTTTGTTGTGTGCGGTCTCGGGCGTACAAAGCCAGTCTTTGACCGTGGATCGGCAAATGCGCCGCTATAAGGTGCCGCGCCTGGTCTTTGTCAACAAGTGTGACCGGGTCGGGGCCAATCCCACGCGGGTGATCGAACAAATGCGGGAAAAACTCTCGCTCAACCCGGTGGCGCTGCAACTGCCCTTGGGACTAGAAGACAAGCACCAGGGCGTGATCGATCTGATCGACATGCAGACCATCAGCTTCGAAGGGCCAGACGGTGCCCAAGTGACCCGGGGCCCCATCCCGGCCGATCGGCAAGAAGAAGCCGACCAAGCCCGCGAGCAAATGTTGGACAAGGTCTCGATGTTCTCCGACGAACTGACCGAGGCCATCCTGGACGATGAAGTCAGCCCGGAACAAATCCGGCGGGCCGTGCGCATAGCCACCTGCGAGCGCAAGCTGGTGCCAGTGCTGATGGGCTCGGCCTATCGCAACAGGGGCGTCCAAGAGCTGCTCGACGCCGTGGTCAACTACCTGCCCGCGCCCGAAGAAGTGGTCAACAAGGCCGAGTCGCTCGACCCCGACCACCTGGGCGAGACCATCGAACTCAGCGGCCAAATCGATCAACCCACCGTGGCCCTGGCTTTCAAGCTCGAAGACAGCCGCTTCGGCCAACTGACCTACCTGCGCCTCTACGATGGCCAGTTGCGACGCAAAGACACCATGGTCAATGTGCGCAACCAGAAAAAACACCGCATCGGCCGGCTGGTGCGCATGCACGCCGATGAGATGGAAGACATCCAAGAGGCCAATGCCGGCGATATCGTAGCCATGTTCGGCGTCGATTGCCGCTCGGGTGATACTTTTACTGACGGCCGGGTCTTGTGCTCCTTGAGCCCCATGCACGTGCCCCTGCCGGTCATCTCGCTTTCCATTCAGGCCCCCACCAGCACCCAGAACGATGCCCTGGCCAAAGCCATCACCAGATTTACCAAGGAAGATCCCACCTTCAGTTACACGGTCGATGCCGAATCCAGCGACACCTTGATCCACGGCATGGGCGAGCTGCATCTAGACGTCTACATCGAACGGATCAAGCGCGAGTACGGCGTTACCCTGCAAGTATCGGCCCCCCGGGTAGCCTACCGGGAAGCCATTAGCAAGAAGGTTGTGTTCAACACCACCCACAAAAAGCAAACCGGCGGCGCCGGTCAATTCGCCCGGGTGGCCGGCTACATTGAACCCACCACCGAAACCGACTTCGAATTCGTCGATAAGATCAAGGGCGGGGCCATTCCCAGCAACTATCTAACGGCGGTGGAAAAGGGTTTTATCCAAGCCCAACAGAAGGGTCCCTTGCTCGGCGCCCCTTTGATCCACGTACGGGTGGTGGTCAACGACGGCGCCACCCATGCCGTCGACTCCAGCGAAATGGCCTTTTTGACCGCGGCCAAGAGCGCCTGGCGCGATGCGGTCGTCACGGCCAAGGTTCGCCTGCTTGAGCCAATTATGCGGGTAGCAGTCGAAGGACCGGCAGAGTTTACCGGCAGTGTGCTGGCCACCTTGAACCAACGCCGAGGCGCGGTGGGCGGTTGCCAGGAAGAAAACGGCCAATCCCTTATCGAAGCCCAGGTGCCTTTGGCCAATATGTTCGGCTACGCCACCGCCTTGCGCTCGGCTACCGAGGGAAAATCTTCGTTCACCATGGAGCTGGCCCGGTACCTGCCGGTGCCGACCGCGATTCAGGAAGAGTTGGTAGAAAAAGCCCGCCAGGCACGATTGGCTAAGGAGAGCAAGTCATGATTTCGACTCCCCTCGCTTCCTTGCTGCCCCCACTTTCGGCCGGGCAAATCGGGGTGGTTCTGGCCCGCGCCGGTGTGGGCAAAACCTCATTCCTGGTACAAATCGGTCTGCGTTCGCTGCTGGCCGAGGGCTACGTGCTGCACCTGGCCTTGGGCCAAAGCCTGGACCAGGTCCAGCACTACTACGACACCTTGTTCGCAGAACAAGCCCGCGGCCAGGAGCCTGAGGAATCCGAGCATCAGAAGCTGACCATGCCCGAGCGCCGGGCCATCTTGGCTCTTTCCAACAAGCAACTGAAAATTCCAGACCTGCAAAAATCCCTGCATACTTTCTTGCAACATTTGAAATGGAAACCCAGCGTGGTTCTGGTCGACGGCGGTGAATGGGAACCGGATTTGGCGCCCTGGCTGGCCTTGTTTCGCGCCAGCGCGCAAACGGCTGGCTGCGGACTGTGGTTTGCCTCCCTGCTGGACAAACAACTGGGCACGGCCATCCCCCAGCAGATCCCGGCCGCCCTCAAGGAAGTGGATCAGGCCTTGGTCTTGCGCACCGGAAAAGACGGCGTCGAACTGCTTCAGTTAGGCAGCGATCCACAGGCAGCAAAAAGTCTGAGCGTCTTGTCGCCGGCCACCCTGTTGCCAATGGGCAGCGAATTGGCTCCGGCCCCCGGATTCACCTTGCATTCCGGTGGCGCCGAAGGGGCCGAGGAGTGCTTCGGCACCGGCGCCGAGCGTTATGGTCTGGGCGAGCGCACCTACTCTTTTGCCGGTCGCCAAACCGCGCGCAGCCGGGGCCTGGTTCTGCTCAGTGAAGAAGAACTCAAAGAGGGAGAGGTCAGCTCGCGTTATCTGACCGCTACCATGAAGCGGCATTATCGGCAGGAAGAAGAATTTCGCAAAATCCTGCAATCGATCTGGCACCAGGTCAACCCGGCCGGCGAAGTCTTCGCCGTCGGCCGCATCCAAGCAAACGGAACCGTCAAAGGCGGCACCGGCTGGGCGGTAGAGCTGGCCAAGCACCTGAGCAAACCGGTTTGGGTCTACGATCTGGAACAAAACACCTGGTTGCGCTTCCAAGCCCAGACCTGGCAAGCCGTCCCCCCGCCGGTCATCAGCCGCTCCCTCTTCGTTGGCACCGGCACCCGGAAGCTTAGCGATGCCGGCCGCAAGGCCATCGACGATCTCTTCGCCCGCTCTTTCGGCAAGAAAGGCTAATATGCGCCTGTATTTGGTACGACATGGAGAGGCCCTGCCTCCCGATCTGGATCCGGATCGAGGGCTGAGTGATCATGGCCAGGACCAGGCCGCCAGGGTAGGAAAACGCTTGTGTCAGCGCGGTCTGCGCATCAGTGATATTCGCTCCAGCAAAAAAGCCCGCGCCCGGCAAACGGCCGAGATCATTGCCACCGAGCTACCCGGCGAGATCCGCCCTAGCACCGAGGCCGGCTTGAGCCCTGGTGACTCCGTCGAGGCCTTTGCCGCCGGACTTCGCCATCAAAAACAAGATTTGATGGTCGTCGGCCACCTACCCTTTTTACCCGCCTTGGCCACCCACTTACTCGAAGGCCAATCGGCAAGCCCCTTGTCCCTGCCCACCAGCGGGGTCTTGATCCTGCGGCGGGAAGACGAGTACGGCTGGTCCCTAGAAGATCGAATGCTACCAGAAGGTCAGTCCTGACCCGCGGCTAATACCAAGTACCGAAATGATTCCAGCCGGGGGGCGGTTCGGCAAATTGAGGGGGAGGCTCCGGCCGGGGGCGATAGGGGGGTTGCGGCCAGTAGGGGGGCGGGGTTGGGCAGAGGCCGATGGTGCAAAGGCCCGCTCTATCGTCGTAGCGCAGGGCCAGGCGGGCGGCCGGTCGGGATGGGTGGAGGCGGATGAAGCGGGTCTCGCTGACTGGGGAAGCGCGGCGTTCGCCGAATTCGGTGCCTAGGTTTCGTGAGGAGCCAGAACCATAGGGCGCCATGGATTCCGCGGCTTGATCCTCGGAGTGGATGCGGCCCGATTTTCGTTGGCCGAGTCGATAGGGTGGTCGGGGCCTTGGCCAATAGCGGCGCCGTTCGGGGAAGATGGCCACCGAGATCATGCCCACGCCCCAGGGCGTGCCCATGCGGGCGGCATAGGAATCGGCGACCGAGCTGAAGCGAAAGGCGGCTACATCAGCCATATTGAGACGAAATCCGTCGATATCGACCGAGGAGTGGGGCGGAATGATATAGCCGCGCTTGCTGAGATCGGCGCTCGCACCATCAATGACATCACGCCCGTCGACCGCAATCACGGCTTCGACCCGGCGCCAGGAGCGATTGTGTACTCGAACCACATATCGTTGGCCCCGGATTCCCTCGACGATGGCGCCGCCGCGGTGGTGCCGATAGACCGGCAGTGGGCGGCCGTCGGCCAGTAATTCTACCGAAAAACTTCCCTGGCGATTCTCAGCAAAGCCCAGCGCGTGACCGCCGGCGCAATTGGGCAGCAGACAAAGAACGCAAGTAACTAGGATAGCTGCGAATATTTTGGTATTCATGAGACACCTCCCGGTTCGGCTCCAAGGCACTCAGCTTATCGACGCACCAATCAGCAGAAAGATCTTTGCCCCGAAATATTGTGCTGGATGTGATAGGGTGGGCAATCAAAAGGGAGAATCAGGCTGACATGGAAATCGATCGTTTTCATGATGAAGTACTGAAGTTGAATCAAATCGGCATCGCGCTGACCAGCGTGCAGGATCTTGACGAGCTGCTGGAGATGATTGTGCACGAGGTACGCGGATTTACCAAGGCCGATGCTGGCAGCCTCTATTTGCGGGAAGGAGATCAACTGCACTTTGCGGTCTCCCAAAATGACACCTTGCAGAATCGCCTGGGCGAGGAAGAAGAGCAGGCCTTGTTTTCTCCCTTTGCCCTGACCATCAGCAAAAAGAGCATTGCCGGCTATGTGGCCTCTACCCGAGAAAATCTTAACATCGCCGATGTCTACCAACTCGATGAAAAAGCCCCCTACTCTTTCAATCTCGACTTCGACCGCCGCAACCACTACCGTACCCAATCGGTGCTCACCGTGCCCATGCTTGATCGCAAGGAGACGGTTTGCGGCGTGCTGCAATTGATCAACGCCACCCGCGACGGGAAAGTAGTGGCTTTCGATCTCGAACAAGAAGACTTGGTACGCTCGCTGGCATCTCAGGCGGCGGTGGCCGTCAACAATGCCCGGCTGACCGCCGAGCTCAAGCAGGTGCATCTCGATACCATCTACCGCCTCTCGGTGGCGGCCGAGTTCAAAGACAAGGATACCGCCACCCATATTCGGCGCATGAGCCATTACTCGGCGGCTCTGGCCCGCCAACTGGGCTGGTCGGAAGCCCAGGTGGAACAATTGCTCTACGCCGCACCCATGCATGACGTGGGCAAAATAGGCATTCCCGATGCCATCTTGCTCAAACCCGGGCGGCTGACCGACGAGGAGTTCAAGGTCATCGAAAACCACACCGAGATGGGTGCCGAGATCTTGCACGGCTCTGATTCCGAACTTCTGCAGCTGAGCGAAGTGGTGGCCCTGAGCCATCACGAAAAGTGGGACGGCAGCGGCTATCCTAAAAAACTGGCCGGCGAAGCCATTCCCGAAGCCGGCCGAATCGTGGCCGTGGCCGATGTCTTCGATGCCCTGTGTTCGCGGCGCGCCTATAAAGACGCCATGCCCCTGGAAGAAGCCTACCGCATAATCAATGCCGACGCCGGTAGCCACTTCGATTCCCGCTGCGTCAAGGCCTTTGGCGAAATCCTTGCCGAAATTCGTACCATCTACCAAAAGTTCAAAGAGTAGTCCCCCAGCACAAGGAGGCAATCGCAATGGGTCACTTGGCGGCCAAAGAATCTTACCAGCGGCTACGCGAGCGGCTGGATATGCTGCCCGTGGGGGCACCGGGCCGCGGCGCAATATTCCAAATCTTGAAAATCCTCTATACTCCCGAGGAAGCCGAGCTAGCAGCCAAATTGCCCCTGCGTTTTGCCAGCCTGCAGCAAATTGCCCGCAAACTGTCGCTGCCCGAGAGCGAGTTGCAATCTCGCCTAGAGGCCATGGCCGACAAGGGTCTGGTGGCTGATTTCAACCTGGGCGGCAAAATCCGTTACATCCTCAATCCAACCATTGTGGGTGCTTTTGAATTCTCCATGATGCGCGTGCGCGCAGACATCGATCAGGAGCAGCTCGCGGGCTTGATGCATCAATATCTGATTGGCAACAGCGAATTTGCCGACGCCTTAAAAAAAGGAGCGCCCACTTCTTTGTTTCGCACCATGGTACACGAAGAAACTCTGCCCGCCGACTATACCGAGGTGCTCGATTGGGAGCGCGCCTCGCACATCGTCGAGAACGCCGGCGCCTGGTCGATAGGTCTGTGTCACTGCCGGCATGTGGCCCACCACCTGGACCGAGAGTGTGAAAAGTTTCCCATGGATACTTGTCTCTCCCTAGGGATGGGAGCCGAATACTTGAGTCGCCACGGCTTGGCGCGCAGCGTGGAAAAGCAAGAAGCAATCGATCTTCTGCAACGATCCCGCGAGGCCGGCCTGGTACACTTGGGCGACAATGTACAAAACCGGCCGTCCTTCATTTGCAATTGTTGTTCTTGTTGCTGCGAAGTCATGCAGGGCTTTCGAAAATTTCGGGCCTTCCAGCCTTTTGCCTCAAACTTTGAAGCCCAAATCGACGCGGCCGCCTGCAACGGTTGCCGCAAATGCGCCCGGGCTTGTCCGGTCAACGCCATCGAGGTCATCGAGCAAGTACGGGTGCAAGGCGGCAAGAAGCTCAAGTGGCTGGCGCGAGTGGACCCAGAAATTTGCATCGGCTGCGGCGTGTGCGCCCAGCAATGCAAATTCGACTCGCTGAAGATGGCGCCGCGTGAGCGCCGTTGGATTACGCCGGCCAACACCTTTGCCAAAGTGCTGACCATGGCCCTGGAACAGGGCAAGCTCCAACACCTCTTGCTCGACCAAGACGATGGCTTGGGCGCGCGAACCGCCTCGGCCTTGCTGGGCGCGATTTTAAAACTTCCGCCCACCAAACAACTGCTGGCCCGAGATGCCTTCAAGTCCCGTTTCGTCGATTTCATGCTCCAACGCGCCGGTCTGGGCAGCAAGAAGCAGGCCCGTTAAAACTCCTCGATCAACACTGATAGACGCAGATGCGGATGCCGCCGTGCAAGATGGGGGGACTGACCTTGGAGAAACGCAGGCCGGTCTGCTCGGCCAGCCGTGGTTTGGAGGTCACCAGACCCAGACGCCAACCGGAAAATCGCTCGCGGAAAACGCGGCCCAATTCTGCGTAAATTGGCCCGACGCTTTTCTCTTGGCCTAGGCGCTTACCGTAGGGCGCATTACAGATCAACAGGCCGTGCTCAGCAGGCGCCTGCAAATCGGCCAACAAGCAGCGCTCGATGGTGACGAATTCGGCTAGCGCGGCTCGCTCCAAATTGCGCTGGGCGATGCCCAAGGCACCGCTGTTGCCGTCACTGGCAAAAAAAGACGCGGCCGGGGCGGCGCGCTCTTGGGCCTGGCAAAGGGCGAGCTCTTGCTGCCATAGGTCAGGGTCGAAATCCGGCCAGTCCATAAAGGCAAATTTGCGATCGCGCCCGGCCGCCCGGCCCATGGCCATGCCGGCCGCTTCCAGCAAAAAACTGGCCGAACCGCACATGGGATCGAGCAGCGGCTCTTGGCCCTGATACCCACAAATACGCAAGACGCCACTGGCCAGGGTTTCGCGCAACGGGGCCTGGGTAACCTCGGTCTTGTAGCCCCGGCGGTAAAGGGGCGGGCCCGACGAGTCCAGGCTAAGCAGGCAGCGGTCCTTGCTGATTCGGACCAGGACTTCAATCGCCTCTTGGCCCGTGTCTGCCGGCCGGGCTCCGGTGGTATCGGAGATTGCCCGGCCCACCCGCTCGGCGGCCGCCCCGTGGTGATAGATGCGCGAGCGGTGACAACTGGCCCGGTCGCGGAAAGGCTGATTGGCCGGTAAATACTGGGCCCAAGGAATCTGGTGAGCCCGGCGATCAAGCTGGGCCAAGTGAAAAGCCATGAAATTGCCAATGCGCAGCAGCACCCGGGTGGCACAACGCAGGCGAAGATTGGCCCGCATCAGCAAGGCCCGATCACCGGCAAAGATGACACCACCGTGAATTCGCTGCAGACCGCTCACGCCCAGTTGCTTGAGCTCGTCTGCCACCAGAGGCTCTAAGCCCGGCGCCACCACGGCAAATAAGTTCCTATCTTGATTCGCTTTCATGATGGCCCAGTGTGGGCGAGATCGGCTGCAAATGCAATGATTCCAGGGATAAGAATAAAAAAAAGGAGTACCCCCCCGGGCAGGTTCCTGACTTAGCACTTGGAGGGGACCCGGGCATGCTGGCCAGGAGAGAGGGCACTCTAAATGAATTTGACTTGCTGTTCGCTTTGCTTGCGATCAACTATGTAACCGCGTGTTCTCCGATATTGTTCCCAGTATTGCTCGTTTTCTTTCATCTTTTTGAGAATAATACAGCCCTGTCATCATTTCGTCACCGGGGCAACACACTTGGGTCATAGATAGGTGAAGCAAAATGGTTACAGCTGTCACCCATTTAACTGCATGTTTTATCGATTTTCCGGGCGAGTTCAGTCTGGCTCGGCAGGGCTTTCTTTTCATTAACAGGTAGATAAACAAAAGTTCCTCGCTTGGCCCCACAATTGCTTCTCTCTGCAGGTAGGTCATTGCATAGGAGATCGCGGTATGAAGGAAACCAGGGAAAGCCCCCCCGGCGTTTTTGCCCGCAAGAAAACGATTCGTGTGCTGCACCGCGGCCCGCGTGAAGCCTTGTCTTACTTAAAGTTCAAATTGTTCATGGTCGACGGACCCTTGGCTGGTCGTGAGTACGTGATCGAGCACGAGAAAATCCGGGTGGGCTCGGCGCCGGACAACGATCTGGTCATCGACCACGACACGGTATCCCGGTACCACTTCGAGATTCAGGCCACGGCCACCGGGCACCGAATTCGCGATCTGAATTCCACCAATGGCATCGAACTAGACGGTTGTCGAGTCATGGACGCCTATTTACACTCGGGCGCGCAGCTCAGCATCGGCGAATTGTCGATGATGTTCAAACCCTTGCAAGAACGAGTAGAGATCCCGCTAAGCGCGCAGACCTATTTCGGGCAGGTGCTGGGCCACTCTGCCGGCATGCGCGCCATGTTTCACCTGGCCGAGCGGGTGGCGCCCCATGACACCACCTTACTCCTGACCGGCGAGACCGGCACCGGCAAGGGTCTGCTGGCCGAATCCATTCACGAACAAAGTCCCCGCTGTGAGCATCCGCTGGTGGTGGTCGACTGCGCCACCATCCCCAACCACCTGATGGAATCCGAGCTCTTCGGCCATGTCAAAGGCTCTTTCACCGGCGCCACCAACTCCCGCCGCGGCGCCTTCATGGCCGCCCAAGGAGGCACGGTTTTTCTGGACGAGATTGGCGAGCTGCCGGCGGCGCTACAAGTCAAGCTCCTGCGCGTACTCGAAAGCCGTCAGATCAAACCGGTGGGCGGAACCGCCCCCCTTGAAGTAGACGTACGCATCATCGCGGCCACCAACCGGAACCTGAAGCATGAAATCGAGAGCCGGCGCTTTCGACAAGATTTATACTTTCGGCTCAATGGCTTCGAGCTCAGCATTCCGCCCCTACGCGAACGCCATGACGATATTCCCCGACTGGCGCGCGCCTTTTTAAAGGAATTGGCCCCGGACAACCAGCGCCAGTTCACCGCCGAGGCCATGCACCTGCTGCAACGCCACGACTGGCCGGGCAATGTTCGTGAACTGCGCAATGTCATTGAACGAGTCGTACACCTGGTCGATGAAACCACCATCGAAAGCACTTCCCTGCTATCCATCTCTCTTTCCCAAGGATCCAACGGCAACGGCAAGGGCCACGCCAAAAACGGTACCCACAATTTACCCATCCACGAAGCCAAGGAACAGTTCGAAAAGGACTACCTGATCAATCTCTTACACCGCCACGGCAACAACGTCTCCGCCGCCGCCCGCGCTGCCCAAGTCCACCGCCAGAGCCTCCACCGCCTGCTGCGCAAACACCAAGTCCGCTCCGCCACCCCGCCAGTAAACAATTAAGCAATAAATGGAGTCTAGTAGAGAGATACGGTAAAGGCTTCCGTGTTTACGCGGGGTAGGCGTTTTCAAACCGGGGACGGTCTCAAACCGGGTCTCAAACCGGGGACGGTCTCAGGTTGTCAGGTTTTTCTTGACACAAGTTGTGGATAATGGTGATTTTAGTGGCCATGCCACGATTTGCAAGACCACATGTTACTGGTGGACTATTCCAC
>JAUVBB010000337.1 GCA_030591445.1 Deltaproteobacteria bacterium
GTCCCGGCTATGGACAGATTATAAGCACCTTGGATGCCTCTGTGCTGGCACAGGGCGCCAAGGTGGTGAACCTGGTCGACAACGGCCATCGCTTGATTATCACCGATTCGGGCCGGGGTGGCCTGATCGTGGTGGCTCATGAACAAGGTGCCAACTTCCGGCTGGCTGGTCTCGCTCTGGCTGGCCAGCTGGCATCTCCATACGATATCGTGTTGCATCCCTTGGGCCGCACGGTTTACGTGACCGATGTACTGGATGGCAAACTATACGGAATTGACACCAGCGCTCCCGATCCCAGCGCCTGGCAGATTGCATCGGAGATCTTCGTCGCCAACCAGTTGAGTTCGCTGGCCATCGAACCGGTCATGGGCGCATGGATCTACGCCGCCTCGCCTCACCATTTGGCTCGCATTGACACCCTGACCTTTCAAGCTGGTTGGGTGCAGCCCATGGGAGACGAAGCGCTTGGCGAAGGCACATTCTACGATTTGGCCATGAGCGAAGACGGATTGTGGTGCGTGGCCACCGGTTCCGACATGCGCAGTCTGTATGTGCTGGGCCGGAGCGATGCCCGGAACGTAGAGCAGGAACCCAACAACCAAGCCGATGATTTGAACGACCAAGCCAACGTATTGGGGCCTCTTCCGGCCATGAGCGTTGGTTATGCCAACATCGCCGACCAGGGCGATATGACCTATGACTACCAGGCCCTGGGACCAGGAGGCATGATGGACTATACCGAAGACATCGAGGATCTCTGGTCTCTCGATACTTCGGGCCTTAACGGCCGCATGGCCGTCGCCGTTCTGCCCACCGACGGCTACAGCCGCATGAACTTGTTATTGATGCGCCCCGACGGGAAAATCTTGAGCCAAGCAATATTTCCCCTGCAACCATTTCTGCTTTCCCAAGGCACCGGCGTGATGTTGATATCGCCAGAAAACCTAGTTGGCGATGAGTTGCTAGGCGTTGACGCGCAGGACTTCGACCATAACTTCGGGCAGTCCGCTTACGAATTGGTGGCGGTACCGATTCCCGATCCATTCCCCCAACAGACCGAAGTCGAGCCCAACAACGACGCCGCCACGGCTCAGGCCGCCATGAAAATCCCGGCCCAGATCCAGGGCCATGTGGAAGTGGCCGACACCGGGGCCTATATCGTGTACGGCAACGATGATGCCGAAGACTGTTTCTTGGTCCGGGTATCAAACAACCGCCTGGGCGTCCGCCTTGATTTTGCCGCCGATGTCGATCTGGACGTGTTCGTATTAAATCAAGACGGCACCCGCATGCCCGGCCAAGGCGGCCTGATCGGAACCGGCCAACCCGAATTCGTAGTATTCGAACCGCACCTCCAAGACCCTCATGTCTACCTCTTGTGCGTAAACATAGACGAGGCATCTGACCCTGTCGAAGCGGATTACACGCTCACTTTGGTGGATTTTGATCTGTAAATCTTGGCCAGAGAATCCAGCCCTTCACAGTCTTTAACTTCATTGAAATCACAGGGATCTTCTTCTTTGAAGGGAGTTGGCCTGGGCCCAGGTACCCACGCTCTCCCATGGCCCACAGGGGTCGTTGAGAAACTGCGCACAGGCTGGGGACAAACAATAATGATGCAGTTCCAGTGTAAACAATTTTGTTACCGCTGCAAAGCTGGTACTCGTCCTCATCGCCCAGTTTTCGAGAACGATTACTGTGAAATCATTATGTTTTTTGGTGTTCGTTGAGGTTTTCGGATTGGTACGAGGATAGTGTTTAATCAGTTCTTTTGTGGTAGCAATGGAAACAATGGATTTGGCAACGACTTTTGTGGAGGCGCTAAAACCTTCACTACAGGAAGAAGCGGGCCTGGTTTCCGGGTTGTCAGCCTTACGCGATACCTTGGAAGAACGCCTGAACCTGCGCGGGCAAGAGTTCGACAGCGTGGTTCGCCTGATTCGCAGCCAGATGGAATTCACCCTCGAGCGCCTGACCCCACCTACAAAGGAAAATATGTGAATCCTTCAAAGCAATGTTGGGGAACACACCAATGCAAATGAAAAAACTAGCTGTCTCGCTTGTGGCTACCATTGGATTTGCACTGTGCGTGTTCTTCCTGATGCAATTTTTTTCCGAGCGAGCGGACTCGACCAAAGCTCCGGCGCCCAGGGATTGGCCCGCGACTTGGCCGCCGCCCAGGTCGACCCAAACGGGAGAGGGGCCGCTTATGCAGGGCGCCCATGAATCGGGGCCAGAGGCAAAGACCGGTGCCGATTCTCGCCGGCGTTCGCAGCGGTGGCGCCAGCACAAACGAATGGCCGGGGCCGAAGCCAATCCCGATCTGGAACTGGAGCCGGCGCTGGAGCTGGCACCGGCACCGGAAATTGTGGCCAGCGAGCTTACGCAGATGACAGAGCCGGTTGCCGAAGAACAGAATCAGACCCTGGTCGTGGCCACCGAAGTAGTCGATTCCGTTCCGGACACCAATCCCCCGCCGCTGAGCGTGATCAGTCCGGCCGATCGTAGCTACGTGTTGACCGGCCAAATCTTTGTGCGCGTGCAATCCGAGGCAGGAGTCAAGGTGTCTATCAATGGCAAAATGGTTTTCGAGGATTCGCCCGGATTGTTTCTGGACAAAGTTTCCCTGCGTCAGGGCATGAACCGTCTGCCCATTTTGGCCAAGGATGGGGCGGGCAACATGGCTCGTACCGCTCTGCGGGTTACCTATATCAATGCTTCTAAGTATCGACGATTCAAGGATCGACTTACCGTTTTGTTGCGCCAGCTCGACGAGGTACGTGGTGCTTCCGATGACATGTATCTACGACTGAAAAAGCTGATCCATAAGATCTCCAACACCGAAGACGCCAAGCGAATCATTCAACTCAGCATCGAGAAAGACCACCTCCAGCACGCCCGTAAGGAACTGGAGCAGGAGGTCGAAAAATTCATTGATGACATCAACCGGATTCTGACCGAGTGATCTCCGCAGCCGGAAAGACGAGTTCGGCTTGCCTTTGCCCCGCTTGGGGAGCGATACTCCCCCGGTGGACTCCAGGACCAAAACCAGAAGGGGGCGGCGCAGTCGTGACTTGAACCTCACCCGGGTTATTGTGGTGTTGTTGGTGGGGGTGTTGCTGCCGGTCTTGGCCAGTACCGCGGTTGGTATTGTGACCCTGGCCTTGGGTGAGACCGCGGATTCGATCGTGGTGGGAGTGCTGGTGGTCTCGTTCACCGCCGCCGCGGTTGGCAGTGCCATCACCGCCGCCATTCTGGTGGGCCGGCGAGCCCGCATCGCCCGGCTGCAGGCCGATTTGCTGGCCAACGTGACCCATGATCTGAGAACCCCGCTCGCCGCCATCAAGATGTATGCCCAGACTCTCAGTGACGGGCGACTAAAAGGCGATTCCCAGCGCAGTCAGGAAAGTCTGGACACCATTCTCCGTGAGACCGAGCGGCTCGAGAGCATGATTGATCGGGTGTTGACCTGGCGGGCGGCCTCTAAAGATCGGGATAATCTGGAGATGAAGACCGAGCCCTTGGGCCCAGCGGTCGAGCAGGCGGCGCGCCGGTTTACCAGGATGGTGGCGCCCGGGGAAGTCGACTTTTCCCTGCAGATCGATAGTTCTGCGCCGGTGCTCCATGATCGGCAGGCCATCAACACCATGGTGCTGAACCTGCTGACCAACGCCTACAAGTACACCAAGGCCGACAAGAAAATCGTTGTCTCGGTGCTAGATCAAGACGCCGATGTCGCCATCGTGGTAGAGGACAACGGCATTGGTATTCCCGCGCGCGAGACCCGCCGCATCTTCGATCCCTTTTACCGGGTCGATTCGCGCCTGAAGGGTAAATCAACCGGCACGGGGCTGGGTCTGGCCATCGTGCAGCACCTGATTATGCTTCACAACGGCGAGGCGCGGGTAGAGTCCATCGAGGGCCAGGGCAGTCGCTTCCTCCTGACCATGCCCCGGGCGCAGGATCCGGAGCAAAGCGCATGAGTCGGCCGAGACAGAAGCCCGAAGCCGAACGCGAGGAGACCATCCTGGTCATCGAAGATGACCGATCGCTGCGCGAAGGCCTGGCGCTCAACTTCAAGCTCCAGGGCTACAGCGTGTTGACCGCGGCCGACGGCGAAGAGGGCATGCGCATGGCCTTCGACGCCCGGCCCGATCTGATCGTCTTAGACATCATGTTGCCCGACTACAGCGGCCTGGAGATCCTCACCGAGCTGCGAAAAAAACAGGAGCACCTGCCCGTACTCATCCTGTCCGCCCGCGATCGTTTGGAGCAAAAAGTCGAAGGACTCACCCTGGGCGCAGACGACTACCTGACCAAACCCTTCGAACTGCCCGAGCTGCTAGCCCGAGTAGAAGCCATGCTCCGCCGCCAACGCCAAGATCGCCAGAACCAGCCCCCCATCACTTTTGGAGGGGTAGTCATCGATCCCACCGACCGCAGCGTCACCCTCGACGACCAAGAATGCGCCCTCTCCGCCAAAGAGTTCGATCTGCTCCTGCTACTAGCCCGCGCCCCCCGCAGAGTCTTCGGCCGCGAAGAGATCCTCTCCCGCGTCTGGGGCTGGGGCTTCGACGGCACCACCCGCACGGTCGACAACTTCATCCTCAACCTGCGCCAGAAACTAGAAACCGATCCCTCCCACCCCCGCCACCTAATAACCGTACGCCAGGTCGGTTACCGCCTGGACCCTTGATAAACGGGGAATACTGAATTCATTGACTGATTGATTCAGAACAACGGCGGGGAGAGCGGCTCAGATATCAAAAACTCGAAAACTAATTTGCTCGTATTCCTGACCAACCACCAGTTTCATCGAAGTAATTCCATTGTCCGGAGACCTTATCACTGCTTCTGGTGCCGGTAGCTAAATCACTACCTCCGGACGTTTTTATGACTAGTTTATTGTCACTCACAGTGCCTGTGAAGTCATTGCTGCTATCCCCATCATAGCGTCCTGTGACAATGTTTTTGGCAATAACAAAGTTCCATACCCCGGAATAATTTCCGGTCCAGTCGCCCTCAAAACATTCAACCAATGTATCTGACTTTTCCTTGACGATTACAGTTTCAATATCTTCACTGCCAAAAACCAGCTGTGTTCCAATAATTTCGCCAGTTTCAGTTACCTCCAGAGTGAAGGTGTAATTTTCATGGGTAAAGGTATAGATAACACTTCCCTGGGTGATGGCCATATCAGTGCTCTCATACAGTTGGCCATCTTTCACAATTTTACATACGCCACTAGTCTGATCTGTTTTTACATCAACCATGATTGTGCCAGTTGCAACTTCTCCAACCAATACACCCTTGTATACCCCTGTTGCCAATTGATCGTCTGCCTGTAAGGCATCGGGTATCTGGGTACAATCCTCACAGGTATAGCTGGACCCAGAACCGCATCCAAAAATTGCAGATACCAGCAAAAACGAAACTACAGTTGCTAATTTGGACATGTTCATTCCTCCCTCAAAATTGTTGGTTCCACGATTTACTCAGCTTTACTCGCATCAAAACCCTTATTCAGATCCGTGACTATTCGCTCTCGAATCCAGCAAAAGAACCAAGGTCCTCAAAACCAAATGCAGGTTCGCTATTCCGCACCAAGAGAACCATCAAGGTCATTCTTCTCCCTCCAGCTTTTGAAAAGACGGACTTTCATACCCCAAAAATCCATCCCACCTATGATGAGCTAATAAAACCAGAGTACACAATTAGGCGCCTCATTGCCACCATTGCGGTTGAAACTGCCCAGGGGCGAGGAGCCCCAGGGGGGCGAGGCGGGTGGCACTTTCTTGGTGGCTCGGTCGTTTCCATCAGGTTAAACTTCAGAGACTCGCATTTCAGGATAATGCTGAAAAATGATGTAAAACAAATGAATTATGCTATTTTCATGAGTGAGGCTGGTGAAGTTCCACCGTCTACACCGACGGTGGAATAATGGAAATGCATACCTCCGTCCCCTTGGTGGTGGGCCATTTTTTCCCAGCTCTTTTGCTAACTAAATCCGAAGATTTGTCTCCAATTGTGCACAAGTGTAGCTTGTATGCCTACATGTCGTAACATACTATAAAAACTAAATAAAACTTGGATGACTTGATTTTCCCTTGGGGATTTGACTCCCATTGGCGACATTAAGAGAGGCTGTAATTTTATAACTAACTGTTATGACTATGGAAAACAAAATTTCAAAATTGGCATTTTTATTGCTAATGACACGCGTGATAGTTTTTCGTTTCTAAACCCTAAAGGGAGGAAAAATCATGAAAACGAAGACAACAGTTAAAGCTGGTTGGCACTATTTTGGTAGATGGTTTAATTAGCCGTGACGAAAACAGCGTAGGAGGTGGCAGCACTGCCTTCCCTCGCTGAATATGGTTTCAGCCGGCCACCTGGGCAGAATCTAAGCCTAGGCGTGCCGGTGTTTTTGTTTTTGAAGAAGAATCGCTTGATTCCCAATTTCTGCGCGTCCTACAACCAGCAACACCAAGCCGATTTTCACCACGCGCCCTGGGGGCACTTCCTTGGGTGGCTCAGTCGTTTCCGTCACGTTGAACTTCAGAGACTCGTGTTTTGGACTATTGATAGATATAGCAGGTAAGTCAAGAAGTTATGCCATTTACATGAATGATATTAATGAATTTCCACCGTTTACTCCGACGGTGGAATCGTGGAAACGCTTACTTCCGTCCCCTAGGTGTCCCCTTACTTCCGTCCCCTAGGTGTCCCTAGGTGGTGCCATGATTGGAGTAGTTTGTTCCGAGCTGGTTTTCGGAGAGATGAATTTCGCCTCTCTGCTAGAGTTTGCTATACTATTTTCACTAAAAGAAGTCCGATTTACCGTCACCAGCGGGGTTATCGTGTCTCCACCTACCGAGCTTCAAGAAACAGGCAAAAGTCCCAACCACTCTGTCGGAACCCACGGAAAAACCCTCTGCATCCTGTTCACCGACCTGGTCGGCTCGTCCAAGCTCTACCACGATCGCGGCGACTCCATGGCCCGGTCCCTGGTAGCCAAGCACCAGGCCCTACTTACCGAGCAGCTCGAGAAGTACGACGGCCGGCTCATCAAAACCATCGGCGATTCGCTCATGGTTATTTTCCCGCGGGCAAAGTTCGCACTTGGCTGCGCCATGGCCATGCAACGGGCTCTGGCCGCCTATAATGAGAACGCTCCCCCCGTCGACAAGCTCCACATCCGCATCGGTGTCCACCAGGGCCCGACAATCATCGAGGAAGCTGAATCCCTAGACGTCCACGGCGACGCGGTAAACGTCGCTGCCCGCATCGAAGAACTGGCCAATGGGGACGAGATCTACACCTCTGTCGGCACTTGGCAAGCGGCCACAGCCGTGGATACCGATGTAGAGCCACTCGGTGAGCACGAGCTAAAAGGCATCCCCAAGCCCTATGCCTTGGTCAGAGTTCTTTGGGAAAAGCAGGCCATCGAAGCCGCCAGAAAACGCCATATCGAGGACGAAATTATCCCCGATTTGACAGAAGCCATATCCCGAAAGCGCTGCATCTTGGTTTTGGGAGGGTTGACCCTGGGTCCCGGCCAGGCAACGGCGGAAAACCAGTTGGCCCGGAAGATCGCGGCTGTGATTGGCAGAGAGGAACGACGTCTCGATTTGGCCAACTTGTCTGCTCTGTACGAAGAAGAATTTAGCCGCGACGATTTGGTGTCGCTTGCGAAAGCGGAAATCGGCGGGTTGCCAAAAGAACCTGAGGGCATGCTCCGAGAGATTTCGGTTTTACCATTTGATCTGATTGTCACTACCCGAATCGACACTCGCCTAGAAGACGCGCTTACCGAGGCCGGCCAACGGGTTCGTAAAGTCTTCCGTTATGACGACGCCGTACTCTACGATACTGATGAAGATGAGATTTTAGTTCTGAAGCTCTTCGGAGACGTGACTAGTCCTGAAACCCTGGCCTTGACCGAAGACGACATCGGCGCCCGCCTTGGTCAGTTGAGATACGCCCCCGAGGAACTCCTGGGGGAGCTTGCCACCAGGCAGTTTTTCTTTTTCGGATTTCGCTGGAGCGAAGCTGCATTCAAGCGTCTGTACCGGGCTTTGCTTGCCCATACCGAATCGCCGCGGGCTATCGGCATATCGACAAAAGTAGCTCCCGGAGTTCGCGGCACCTGGCAAAAGCGGGGTCTTGCCCTGGTAGCGACCGA
>JAUVBB010000596.1 GCA_030591445.1 Deltaproteobacteria bacterium
AAAAAGTCAGCAGGCTAACGCGGTCCATCTCGAACAGGCCAATGGCGGCCAAGCAAGCACAAAGTTTGCGCGCGAAATCAAACTTATCGGGCTCGGCAGACATAGATCGGCTCACGTCCAACAAAAAAAACAAATTGCGATCTTCCTCCTGGCAAAAGAGCTTGGTATAGAGCTTGCCCGAGCGCCCATAGAGGTTCCAATCCAGCAAGCGCGGATCATCACCCGGCGCATAGGCGCGGTGATCGGCAAAGTCGGTGCCGGCCCCCAGCTTTCGCGATCGATGCTGGGCTTGCTGGCGCCCGGAAAAAATGCGCCGGGAACACAGATGCAAGCTCTGCAAGCGGGCCAGAAAGCTGCCGTCGAAGGGAGGGGGCAGAGGGTTTAGCGCCATGGCTTATTCGGCTCCCGGACGAATGCTACGAAAATAGTCACGGATGTAGCCGCGCATGTGCCAGGGTACCGACTCGCTGTTGAGCTCGGCCTCGGCGCTGCGGGCATATTCGAGGTACACATCCTGGTACTGGACGGTCTCGGTGGCACTGGCCGGGACCGATTTTTCTCCATGCGCCTGGATCATTTGTACCACCGACTCCCCGCCCCCAAGCCGACCCCGCAGGGGCAAATACTCGCCGCCTTCGGCCCGGGGCAAAACCTTGGGGGTAACATTGGCCCGGGCCCCTCCCCCTTGGCCCGCACCGCTACCACCGGCCTGGGCACCCTGATTGCTGGCCAAGGATTTCCCCTTGCTCTGGGCCGAGACCTTGGCCGCAACTTGCCGGCCCTCGCCGTCGGCCTGGTCGTCGCTGGCCGGAATCAGGCTCATGTCTTGCGCCAATGAATCGCCGGCCGGCCGCAAGACCTTCTCGCCATCGCGCGCGGTCGGTAGGGACTTGGAAAAATCTACCCCGTCGATGTCCCCCTTGGCATGTGACCCGCCCATGGCTCGCTCGCCCATATGCGCCGCATAGCGCCTGAGAAACTCTGAAAAAGATCGAAGTTGCAGCGGCATCAGCGCATGGTCGAAAGCATTGCCACCCAAGCGCATGGCCGCGGCTTCAGCCGCGGCCGCATCGGCGGCCACATCGAAACTATAGTCGCTCATTTTTGCCGCCGCCCGATTGACCAAGCGCGATAGCTTAGCCAATTGCGCCCCGCTGAGCTCATCCCCCAACAAACTCGCGTCTAATTCCCCAAACACTTCCGCATAGGCCGCATCGGCAAAGCTGTCGAACTTACCCACTGGGCGGTAATGGGCACTCTTAGCCCGGCCCAGTCCCAGTTGGCCAAGAGTCGCGTCAGCTGCCGCCGAGTCGAAGCCCGCCTGCCCATCATCAGGCGCGATGCGCTTGTTCTGATCCGCGTCCGATTTGCGCTCCGACGGCGTCGCCGCGGTCAGATCCTGTTCATCAAGCAAAGTCACCGGTTTATCGATCTCCTGTTCCACCCGAGCAATGAGCTGCGACAGTTTCTGCAATCCGGCCAACCGAGCCTGCTGGCGCAAGGTAGAAAGCTCCTGGACCAACGCCGGTCGAACCGCTGGCGGCGCGGTCTGTCCAGCCATGGCCGGCCCAGTCGGCAAACTCGTAGGCTGCCAGTAAACACCCACCAGGGCTAACAGCAGCAGGGCCAACCAAGCCCCCTTCCGAAAGCAATGCAAGCCGATAGGCGGCAAGACAATCGGCGCCCGTCCCTTGAGAAAACCGGCCGTCTCCTTGATATGAGCTTTCATAAAATCGCTGGGCGAGCTGCGTCCGGCAAAATCCAGGCAATTGCTCATGCGATCACGCCCCGCCAAGGAGCTATCCAACCAGCGGGCCACTGAAAGCCACGATGTTCTCAGCATAGCCATCCCCAGCACATAGGCTGCCGAAATCGTGGCCAGAACCAGGAGAAAACCGGTTTGCCAGGAGCCACCCAGCATCAGCCAAGCCCATGCCAACAGCCAAGCGCCCAACGCCACGTCAAGCAGGGCCAAGGCCCCATCACTAAGCAATCGTCGTCGCCGACCCCGCCGCAGCAAGTGGATGATGGCAGGATCCAGAGCCAAGAGAAGTTTGTTCATAGAGAATGCACCGTTCAGCAATGATGCTCTCATCATACCCCTTCACTTCGGCGTTTCCAACCCAGCGGCTTTCTTTTGTTTTTTCTTGCCCACGCTCCACCGCCAAGGTAGCATTTTAGCCAAGCGGGAAAGGACCGACAGCATGACCACAAAAGAAGTTATCCATTTAAAAGTGTATTTGGAAGACACCGACGCCCAGGGCATCATCTACCATGCCAACTACCTTAAGTACTTCGAGCGCGGCCGCAGCGAATTCTTGGCCAATTTCGGCTACGACATGCGCGACATGCAAAACGGTGAACATCGTTTCGTAGTCCACGAAATGCAATTAAAATACCGCAACCCCGGCCGCCTCGGCGATCACTTAGAAGTTGTCTCCACCGCCCAACGCTCCTCCGAATACCGGCTTAGCTTCGACCAAAAAGTCCGCCGCCGCGGCGAGGATCAAGCCCTGGTCAGCGCCCAAGTACAAATCGTCTGTGTCGATCCTGAAGGCCAACTAATCGAACTTCCCGAGTCCATGAATATTTCTTAAGGCCTATTGCCGCCTCTTTTTCCGGGCGTTGTTATCACCCTTGAACTCAACCTCTGAATCACTGTCGCCGAGGATGCGGCCTAAGGACATGGAGAGTTCTCCGTCCATCCAGGTCAGCAGGCTCTTCATGCTTCTGTCGTCACGTACTACCTTGCTGTGTCGCATCAATTCGGTTTGTACCTGACTATGGAGTAAGGTCCGAAGGCTTCTGAACCACCGGGAGACGGTGACATGGTG
>JAUVBB010000409.1 GCA_030591445.1 Deltaproteobacteria bacterium
CCTTGCAGCCGTGGGAGATAATGTATCGGGTAAGTTTTAGCAAAGACCTGTGATCCATGATGCGAATTTGACTGAACCGGCGTGACCAAAATTTCTCTCGCCACTGATGCAAGCGGCCGGCCTCTTTGGCGATGTTGCCATTGATGTGGCACATGAAGGCTGACAAGTCCATGGGGTTTTCTGCGCTGACGATGGCGTGATAGTGGTTCGATACAACTTTAAACAAGTAGAGGCGAATACTAGGATGAAGGGCCAAAGCCCTGCCGATTACGCCAAGGACCAAGTCGTTGAGTTTCTTGGAAGGTTTGAGCAGAAACCGAGCATGCAGAGTACGAGTTGATATTTCGTACAAGGCATGAGGATAGGGCATATGGCGAAGTTTTCTGGCCATGGGCGAAAGAGAACGCAACTACTGTGCCAGGTCCTTTGATAATTGTGTCCAAACATAAAACGCAATGTTCACAACAAGTTTCAACCGCAGAAAAGTTTACGCTTAAAATCGTTGAGGTACCCAACTGTCCGAATATCGGTCAGTAGGTGTCGGTTTTCGGTCAGTTGGCATTTTTTTAGCTATGTGGGTGGCACTTTTTTTAGCAGCACTTTTTTTAGCAGTTGGAACGGCGCCCTCAAGGACCGAATTCGTCGGCTCCCTGGTCGGGTTGGTCATCGCGGGCTTGGTGATCAATGTCCTGGTCGCACTCGCCCGGCGCTGTGCTTACGCCGGCGTCGATGGCGTCTACCCCTGGCTTGAGATGCAGGTTTCCTGGGCCGGGGTCGACGAACCAGGACCAGAGTGCGTCTTGTCTATTCCCGGCCAGGCTGGCCTCACCGCCCCGATCGCGCAGGTCGTGGGTGGTCAGGTTGTTTATCAGCCGTACCTGGGTGTTGTCATAGCGCCACTCGATAGACGAAAACGGCGCCTGGGTCGAGGCGATGGTGTTGTGGATCACCAGGGCACCGTGGGCTTGATCGAGGGTAATGCCCGCGTCGTAACCTGTCTCGGAAGCAAACAGCTCGGCGGAAGAGACCGCAATGAAGTTGTTGCGAATGATGCCATCCGTGTGACCGATATAGCCGATCTCCGGATAGGGATCGTCGTCGTAGCTCCGTTCGTCCCCGTTGCCGTTTTCGCCCAAACCAAAACCAATGCCGCGGGCGCAATCGACGATGGTGTTGCGCTCGACCAGGGTGTCGCGGCCGCCGGTCCAGAAGTGTACGCCGTGCTCGGCCAAGCCGGACGGACACCAGATGCCTTTGAAGAAATTGTCGCGCACCACCCAGCCCCAGGCCTGGTGGGCATCGATGCCGCCGGTGTAGCAGTTGTTTCGGACATGGCCGCGGCCGCTGTCGGTCAGTTCGACGTGGCAGCAAGCGACGGTGCCGTTATCGGCATATTTGCCCAAGCCGTTGGTATTGATCTTGATCGCTTGCTCGGCGGCATCGAAGATGCGCACCCGGTAGATACGGGTTTCTTCGACAATGCCGGGATCTCCGCCGGTGACGTGAATCGTATGATTGTAGGCCCGGCGCAAAGTCAACTCGGCAATGGTCACCCGGGAGGCGTTGATATAGACCAGTTCTCCGGTCCCGTAGTTACCGTCGAGCACCACCGCTTCCGGATTGCCGCTGGCCGAGCGCAAGGTCACATCGCTTTGATAAAAAGAGAGCCGGTGGCTATTGTCGCCGCCGCTCAAGTCGTAAGTCCCGTCTGCCAGCAAAATCGTGGTGCCCGGCTGGGCATCGAGAATGATTTGGCGTAGTTGATTGGCTTGGCTCGGGTTGACATTGATGACCGTTCCACTCGGCGCCGGCAGCGCTTCACACAATTGGGTCGGGCTGCCTTCATCTCCCCCGCCATCCACGCCGGCATCCACGCCCCCGTCGTCGGCATCCTCACCTGCGTCCCCGTCTTGCTGGTCGTCGTCCTGGCCGCCCGCATCCAAGCCGGGGTCCCCATTCTGGCCCGCGTCCAGGTTGGCATCTTGGCCGGCATCAACACTCGCCACATTTCCCGAGCTGCAAGCGCTAAGCCACCAACAAAGCCCCATCGCCAACAAGAAGCCCAGCCATCGTCTCATTCTCCGAACCCCTTCCCTTCATTGTGACCTGATTTGCGTGACATCCGACCATGGTAGCATAGAACCTAATTACCGCTACTGGCAATGGGTGAGCCCATTTCCCAGCCTTGTCGCTACTTGTCCAGAAAATGCCCGGGCAAACCAGCCACGGCGCTCGCCCCCGCTAATGCGGCCCCTTGAACGATCGCCACCAGGATCACTACGGTGAGCGTGGTATCAATCGCGGCTCCGGCCAAGGTGGCCCCCATCATCGCGTGGCCTTCGGAGCCGGTCAGTGCCACCGAATCGATTCGGTCGAGACCAATCGGGACGGTCCGCTCATCGACTCGGAGAATCACCGCCGTATAGAGCGGCAGGCTGCCGTCAAGAACCAGCCCTCTGAGCAAAAGCCCGTCGAGCAGCGGGCTGCCGTCCTCGGCGAAGATGCCCTTGAGGTTACTCAGACGCATGGCCACTCGGGTTCCGCTGCCGGCGTTTAGCAAAACCAGGTATAGCCCCTGCAGATCCAACATCCGTTCATCCAACGCCAGGCCGCTCGGCATCTGCTCTGCGGTCGTGTCCAACGCGACCCCGTAAAAGCGCACCCGGTGACGCTGACCGTTCATCTCTTCGACCGTCACAGTAGCCCCTGACTCGGGTAGCGGATAACTGGGACTCAAATCTGCCCGGGCCTGGTCGTAGGCCAGCCGATAACTTTCCTCCGGCAGATTCGAAAGCGCAACGAACTTACCCTCGACGGACGAGCCATCGCGCAAGGAAAGGCTGATGGTGGTGCCCGGGCGCATCTGGCGAACATCCCAACGACCGAGCTTGCTTGACGGAAACTTGGCCCGGGTAATCACGTTGGGATTATGCCGGTCGATGGATTTGCCCACCGCCCAACCCAAGAAACTGCAACCCGACCAGAAGCCAGAGCAGACGAACATCACCATCAGTACCGCCCCAAGGGCCCAACTCCGTTTCACTTTATCCAAATTGGCATTCATTTCCGCATTCCTTTCCTCGTGCTGGTCACTCACACCACCCAGGACAAAGCAAAAAGCATACCGGCAGGAAAGCGGGCTGGTATCTTCGGCAATCTGAAGGACTTTTCCAAGCGATCGACAGGAATGCAGGCTCGTGTGCTAGCCAAATCCGTGAAAGGAGGGCACACTGTGGTCAGTCGTTCATTGACTGATCGGAAACAAGGGTCAGGCAAGTGTCGCGCCTATTGAGGGGCCCCGCTCAGAGTATTCTTACAACCTCGCAAACCCTGGTTGTGCTGGCACAGTTTGCGCTTGATGGTCTCGGCGTCCAGGCCGGTGAAACGGAACTTGTTGTTGGCATACCAGGTGGGACTGCCGGCAACCTTCATAACGGCGGCGATCTTGATATTCTCGCGCAGCAAAGCCGGGCCCTCTTTGCCACTGGCGCACTTTTCTATCCTCTGGGCATCGATACCGGTGGACTTGCCGGTGCAGGATTTCCAGTCGGGAGAAAGAACGTTTTTGTTCCGGCACAGAATGTAGTCCATGAACTTGTAGTTTTGACCATAGTATTTGATAGCGCAAAGCTCACGGATGTTCTCATCCACTTCGGGCTGGCCGTGCAAAGCCACGAAGCCACCATCTTTCTCGGTGGCAATGAAGTTCACCTGAAAATCAATCTGATTATCGAAATTGTCGAGCACTTCCTTCATGGAGTTCAGGGCCCGAACCGCATAGGGGCATTGCGACATCACGAAGACCTCGAGCTTCTTTGCTTGCAACTGGCGACAGATCATATCGTAGGTGCAATACGGGTCGGCACAATCGACTTTGCCGTTAGCGTCATCGTCTTTATGGTTGTCACAAATCTCCCGAGTGGGGTTGAAACGAGCCCAGCGGGCATGCACCAGCTTTTCTCCATGAGGCTTCAATGCCCTTCGAAACCGGGAATAATTTTCAGCCGCTTTCACTTCCTTGCCAAACAGCAAGATCGGCAACTTTTCCATGCCCAGCTCCGCGTATAGTTTTTTTCCTTCTGCGCTTCCGTAGTCGACCACCGTGATCTCGGCGGCGGGAAAAATACTCTGCAATTGATTTTCTAAAACCCCAGTTCGGCAATCGCTACAGCGCCTATCGTTGAGAATCGTAATCGCAAACTTCACCGGCGGGGGCAAGGTAGCGCAGTGCCGCGGTTTTCCACCCTCGAAGGCAGCGCAAATAGCTCTACTAAAGCTGACTTCGGTTCTGCCGCCCTGATAGAGCTTGTTATCGACATACATGGTGGGGCTACCGACAGCCTTTCTAGCCTTGGCCCGGTCGAACGACGCTGTCAGCAGTTCTTTGCCCTCCGATCCGTCGGCACAGGCCCTGATTTTCTCCGCCGGCAAGCCGGATTTCGCGGCGCATGGTTCCCAGTTTTCGGGGATATCGCGATAGGTCTTGTTCATGCAGCCAATAAACTCAAAATAGCTATCCGGGGCATGTTTGCCCGCGCATATCTGAACCAAGTCACCCTTGACCTCGGCTTCCTTGTGCAACGATTTGAGTTGCCCATCCCGAACCCTGCCGATGAACTCCAAAGAGAAGTCAATATGCTTTCCCATTTTCTGCAACACCGGCAGCATATGCACTTCGGTAAGAATCCCAAACGGACATTTGGACATGACATACAATTCCACCTTGACCTTCTCAACCGGACCCGGCGCCGCCACCGGCGCTAAGGTCTGCGCTGGATTCGACGGTTTTACTGAAGCCGAAGAGCAGCCCCAAATGAACAAGCCAACACAAACTGTGAACATAACCCTTACCGTCATTTTCCCCATCGGTTTACCCCTCCTATCAATTGAGACCTACCACGATATTGGGTGCGAGTGACACAGTCTCTATTCTTGCACCCAGACGCCTCGCTTAACGAGAAACAGGAGCCCCATCGCCAAACCCAAACTCCTCGTCAAACCAATCGCGAGAACTGTTGATGCCGAGAATCGCATCTGGCTCGTGACTCAGCTTTGCAAACTCGGCACCAGCATGGCTGGCCACTTGCCGAAGAATGGGCAGCAATAGTTCCCAACAGGCACCATCGCTGTTCTCCTCCCAATTTGGCGGAAACCAGCGATGTCTAAACTCAGCAAAATCTCGAAACTCAAAATCAGCCGGGCTGCAATTCCTGGACTCGATGCCGTACAAGGCCGCCATTTCGGCCTCCCCCTCGGCCAGCAAACGCTCCCTCTCTTTTTTGTTAAACGCATTCACTTTCTTAATGAATTTCGCCGAACTCGCCTTGGTATCAATGCTAATCGCACTGGCACCGGCATTTGGATCAGTCCAAATACTGACAGTGTAGATCGGCTCTTGATCTCCGTCAGCCCACAATTGCATCGCCAAGTCGACCAGCGCCTGCATCTCGAATAAATATTTCTGGGGATCCCAATCCATGATAGTGCTCCAGAGCTGCGGGCAATCGCCTATGATTCAAATAGTTTTTTCGCTTCTTCCCGGGGCATGACACTTGACTCAATAACCACGTTTCCCCAACCCCCGCACAGCACACCCACATCAAAACAGCCGGCCCGTTTGAAGCAAAGTTTGTTGGGTTCTACCCCCGCGTACCACAATTCCTGGATAGCGTAGATCGCCTGACTCATGATGGGCATGAGGTAAGCGCAGACCCGGGCCGGAGCCATCTTGGTGATCAAATTACCGTCACCAGTAAAATAAAACTTGGTACCTACTTTGTGCTGGCTGTTGCAGCCTTTGGACTGGACTACCTCAAAAACGATAGTCTTGTTTTGCATGTCCATTGCAGTTTGCATTACTTTTGTGTTTCTGGGGTTGTCCTTGAACAACTTGGCCTCATCGTCGTTGTAACCAAGATGTTGCTGCATCATATCGAATACCTGGTCAGGCAGTTTTTCGTTTGGCATTGTATTCTCCCCTAACTCGTTACCCATATTGCTGGGTGCCACCCTTACCGCCCAACACGAAAATCCCTATGGGGCAGCGCTCCATCCTTCGACTTCGATCTTCGGCTTCAGGTCTTCCTGTTTTGGCTTCTGCAGCTGCTGATCCGGGTTTCCGGTAGTCAAAACCATTGGGTACGTGATCGTGATTCGGCCCGTGCCCTTAGGTTTGCTGAAACGCAGCGCATACATTGTCTCCCGCAGGCACTCAGCAAGTAAGTCGTCCTGGATGTGTCCCTCGCCAGCCACCAATTCATTCTTCTCCACCAATGCGCCGGTCTCGCTGTCGGCCACGATAGTAAATTTGACCGCCATGATTCCACCCAAGTTCGGTTTTCGCTCCAGGGCATGCCCATAGCACTCCTTCAGCAAGGGCCGAATCTCGCCAATGGGTTCCCGGACATACTTGAGTATCTCCTGATCGGCAGGCCCCGCACTCGCCGCGTCCACGGCCATCTCGCGGGCCTCACCCCTCTCCCCGCCTCTGGAAGTCACGGCCCCGAGGATAGCCGAAAGACTCTCAGCCCGCCGCTGCTTGTCCTCGTCACTCATGCG
>JAUVBB010000206.1 GCA_030591445.1 Deltaproteobacteria bacterium
ACCGCAACCATAACCAGTGCAGATAACAGGGGAAATTTTACTATTCTCATGCCAAGTTCCTCCAGCCTTCGTTATCGCAAGAATCCTGCCAGCCAAGCGGGCAAAATGGCGCTAGGTGTAGTTTGCGGTTATATAAGGTGATTTATGCTTAGTGGCGCCTTACAGTAAAGCTGTATTGCGACTTTGTGTCACAGTTCATGGTCCGATAAGCGGAGTCTTGCGAATTGCCCAATATTATCAGTCAACTGGTGGGCGGGTTTTTTCGAGAGCTTATGTACACTCCACTGTCCATTTTTTTCATTGATTGACAGATAAGCCAAGGCAAGATAGCCTGGATAGGGTGCCGAGAAACATGACAAACTACTTGCCATACGGGGTGTTAGATGGGGAAACTGCTTAGCTTTGTTCTGGTGTTGGCAGCAGCAAGCATGCTTGGGTCTTGCGGTGCCGACGACACCAACGACTTAGACGACACCAACGACTTAAAGGAACGCTGTTTGGTATTCTGTAAAGTTTTCGAGCGCTGCGTGCCCGATCAACCCTCGGCAGCGGAATCTTGTCGCTCCTCCTGCGGGGCCTTCGATTATCCGGACTCCGCGGCCGAGTATGAAGAGCTGTTTCTGTGTAAAGAGACCTGCGTCAAGCAAGCGGCCCAGGATCAGGAATGTGTTTGTCTGCTGGAACACAAAGACGGTGGCCCGGATTGTTGAGCGCCACCAATATTAAGTAACGAGGCCAGGGGCACGGCCGCGACTCCTGTTATTGTCTATACCCACGACGCTACAAGGTTGTGAGCCGTGAGAAGCCAAAAAGTCTACGGGTGCCGCCTGGCCTCTGGTTGGTTTTACGCTCCGTCGAGAACCCTCCGTTCGTGCTGCATCATCCATTCATCCGGATCTTCGAGATAGGACAGGGAGTCGGTCAGGGAAAGTTGATAAGATCTTTCGATGCCGGCCATGAGCCGGAAGAAACTATTCTCCATCGGATTTTCACTGGCTTCTGACAAACGGAGGTAGAACTTCGCGCCCTGGGCCTTGAAATCGACGGCCTTTTTCAGTGCCTGGATGTCAGTGGTATTACTGGGCATGCGAGTTTTACCTTGCTTGAACCATTGCGCGAACACCGCATTGATGTTGGCGTCACTGATGGGCACCGAAACATCGTCGGGCCACTCGCCTTGATCCTGAAGCCGATCCCGCAGCACCATCATGCGGGTCATATGCTCGGCCTCGTCTTTGGACAGGCTGTCGAAAATGCTCCTGGTCATCGGATTGTGTGCCCGGAGGGCCTCAATAAGATAAAAATTCATCTCGGCCTTTTCATGGCCCAGAGCCTGATCCACCGCAGTCATGAAACTCATATCCCGCCTCCACTGCCGTCAATTTTCCTGCTTGCCAGAAAGCATACGCAAGACCGATGCCAGATATCGATTTGAATGATTGCGGATACTTAGCAGAGAGAAGATTGGTGCAATGTGCGAACACTGGTCCAAATTGAGTGACCTAATTTGGCCCACCAAAGCTAGAATAGACCATCGCTGCGCTTGACAGAAACCTAGCCGCCGGCCCAAGCTGACGCCGGCGTAATTGGGGCCGGATAGGAGAGGCAAAAGCCATGGAGAAGACCAGAACCGCGGCAGAGGTTTTTGATACCTGGGCCGCCGATTCGCGGGCGGAAGAGATGGGGGCCCATCATTGGCCGGTGGTTCGCCAGGCCTTTGAGCAGGTGGTCGAGCCGGCGGGAGACTATCTGGAAATCGGGGTGGGCAACGGTTATGGGCTGAGCTATTTGGCTCGGCACCAGTTTCGCAAGCGGCGTTGTCTGGGCTTGGATGTCAGCGCCAATATGGTGGCCCTGGCCCAAGAGGCAACCCATGATTTGGCCAATGTGCAGGTGGAGCAGGCCGATTTTCTGACTTGTTTCTCCTTCGCTAAAGCTACCGAGAAGTTTTCTCTGATCTTTTCCATGGAAGTTTTTTACTATTTTGTCGATATGCAAAAAGGCATCGATAAAGCCGCGAGCTTGCTGCGGCCTGGGGGGCAGTTGTGGGTGCTGGTTGACTACTACCGCGAGAACCGGGCTACTCACGATTGGCCGCAAAAGCTGGCCACGCCCATGCAACTATGGAGCATGGCTGAGTATCGTGCCGGTTTCGAACGGGCGGGTCTGGTTGACGTGCGGCAACGACAACTACAAGACCCGGCCAAAGATGCCAAAGAGGCAGGAATGCTCGGTACTCTCTGGACCCAGGGGGTCAGTGGCAGTGGTGGCAAGAATCAGGATCGGGATAATCGCTAGGCTCGCCGTGAGTGAGGATATGACAGCTTCCGCAAGTGGGTTCTTGCTGGTGAGGACGGGGCGGCGCGCCGTTGTTGCCGTGGCATTCGGTGCACTGGTAGGGAGATAGATCACGGTTGTGATCCAGGCCCAGATGGCAAGCGCTGACGTGACAGTTTGGCTGTAGCCAGCCCTGGTGGCTGGCATCGAGATTCGGGGCACCACCGCAGTTGACCCACAGGCTACTGGCAATTAGCAGAGCCAGGAGCATCCCAAGGTGACGGCCAGAAAAGCTAGTGCTTGTCATGTTGTTCTCCTCTTGTCATAAAGAAGCAAAGGAGATCCTAGCATGGAGATAGAGATTGAGCTGCGCAAGGAGTTTATTAAACTCGACGCCCTGATTAAGCTGGCCGGGGTGACCGATACCGGCGGTCAGGCCAAACTTCTGATTCAGGATGGCTGGGTGAGTGTCAACGGGGAGCCAGTGACGCAACGAGGTAAGAAAATTCGCCGGGGCGATGTTGTGGCGGTAGCGCCAGAGTCTGACGCCGAGAGCAGCCTAGCCGGAGATACCGGCCAGGCCGGCACCAAATGGCAGCCGGAAGCTCAGGGCCAAGATCAGGGTGTAGTAATCTTGATCAAATAAGCGCCGGTAGCCTGCGGTCACGCCGGCGCCGATGCTCCATTCACCATAGACTGCGCCCACTGATACGGCAGAGCTACCCAAGCCGCCGCCGGTGCTGTTTGCATAGGCATGGGCCGCCGCGCCGGTCCACTCGATAAACGCGCCCAGGGATGCCCCGGGACCCAGTTCGGCCTGCTCGCCAAAATCGGTCAAAATGACTTCGGCGCTGCCCAGCAAACAAAGCCGCAGGGAATTTTTGTCTAGTGGTGCTGCCCAGGGAAAGTAGGCGCCTTCGAGATGGAAGCCGTGGGTGGTCAGACTGTCTGCGTCTTTGGCCCAAAGCGATTGCGCCTGGTAGCCGAAGCCGAAATCCCAGCTGCGTTGGTGTAAGCTAGTAAAACCTTGCAGGGGATGAAGCCCGACCCGAAAATGAAACAGATTGGCGGTCTCGCTTTCGCCGGTCGCCGAAAGCGGGGTTTTGCCATGGGCACTGAGGCCGCCGATTTCGATCCGGGCCGGGATGCTGACGTAGGGTATTAAGATGCCCCCGGAACCGCCGCACCCGCCGTCGCAGAGACAGGTGACCAGGAGGACAGAACAGAAAATGTTTCTGGACATGTTTTCCTCAGGCATTGCTAAGTTGGCTTGTACTCAGAATATCAACAGTTGACATCGTAAGCAATTCCTCCTAGGCAAATGGCTGATTTCTCGGTTTTCAAGGAGACGACATGCGCTGTGCCAGTTGGAACGTAAACGGAATTCGAGCGGTGCTGAAGAAAGAGATCGTCCCTTGGCAAGTGCTTGGGGACAACGATGTGATTTGTCTGCAAGAGACCAAGGCACAGCCGGAACAATTGCCGACAGCGGTGGTGACGCCACCAGATTGGCATGGCCATTGGCATTCGGCCGAAAAGAAAGGCTACGCGAGTGTGGCTATCTTCACCCGCGAAAAACCAGATGAAGTCGTGGTTGGCTTGGGCCAGCAAGAGTTTGATGCCGAAGGCCGGGTGCTGGCCGTGCGCTTCGGTAAACAGGTGATCGTTTCGGCCTATTTTCCCAACTCCCAGGATCAGGGTCGGCGTTTGGCCTATAAGCTGGATTTCTGTGCCAGTATGGAAAAATACTTGGCCAAGTGGAAGCGAAAGAAATGCCAGGTGCTACTGGCCGGCGACTACAACATTGCTCACCAGCCCATTGATTTGGCCCGGCCCAAGCCCAATGAAAAAAATGCCGGTTATTTGCCCGAAGAGCGAGCTTGGTTTAGCCGCTACTTGAAATTGGGTTATCGTGATGTTTTTCGTGAGCGCAATCCCGAGCTGGCCGGCGCCTATACTTGGTGGTCTTACCGGGCTGGCGCCCGGGGACGAAACGTCGGTTGGCGTCTCGACTACACTTCCACCAGTGCCGATCTCGGCGAAGCGGTACGCGCGGTCCAACATCATCCAGACATCCTGGGCAGTGATCACTGCCCGATCTCAGTGGAATGGAAGGACTTGTGACCTGCTAGGGGGGCGGCTCAGGGTTCGAGTTCTACGATGTCACTGGCGAAGCTGCCCCGCAGGGTGTTCGAATCAGCGAAGACAAACAGGAATTCACCTTCGGCGCTGCCCCCGTCGCGGAAACGCAGGCTGTCAAAGCGTAGATGACCGTGCTCGGTATCCGGAAAGCGATCGTTTTCGAAGGTCGTGCGCTGTAATTCGACGCTGGCCAAGAAAAGATCGTCCTCGACCGCATAAGAGCCACCGTTGGGCAAATCCAATCCTTGGGTGTCGAGGCTAAGTCGACACACTCGTTCGGTGCCTCGCAGGGAATCACGCAGATACTCGGTGACCAGGAACTCTTCTTGTTTGGTGATCCGCACCCTATCAAAGTGCAGGGAAAGGGCATCGGCAATCGATCCTTCCAGGGAGTTATTGGCACAAGCGCCGGTTTGCAGCAGTGCCGCTAGCAAGATCAGGCCCAGGAGCGGTTTGGTTTTTGCCTTCATGGTTCTCTCTCGAATTCAGCCGTCGCTCAATGGCGCGGGACGCAGAAACTGTCGGAATCAAATTCGAGCTGACCTAGTTCGAATTTGCCGTTGGCCGGTTGCCAGATATCGTCTTCCATCAGAACCCGCCCTTCCACCTGCGCCCGGGCATAACAATCAGAGGCACTGCCCCGAAAGGCCACGATGATCTCAAAGGTATTGCTGCCCCGGGGACGATCTCCGCTGGCCAAAGTTTCGACCATGGCCAGATTTTCGATCTGCAGACTGTAACAGGGAGGTGGATCCAGACAGTCTACGCAGTCCGACGGGATTTGCTGGACTTGGTAGCGATAAGCCCATAGCTGGGCTTGCTCCTCGGAGTTGGGAATTTTTGGATCGAGGTGGAAACGAATCTCGTCCTGGTTGGAGATGTTGTCGAGATCGTCGTCTAAACTGGTGTCGTTTTGTAGCGGCGAGGTGCCCATCCACACTTCCAGGTAGTCCAGAATCCGGTCGCCGTCCGAGTCGGCGTTGTGGGGCAAGCTGCCCAGAATCAACTCCTCGCAGTCGTACAGACCGTCGCGGTCGGAGTCGAGATCGCCGGTGCTACATGTATCATCGGCTTTCAGTGGATCCAGACGGCCGTGAGAGAGCAGTTCGATGCCGTCGCGATAACCGTCGCCGTCGCTGTCACTAACCCTGGGATCCAGGCCCAGCGACAACTCAACCCGATCGGCAATGCCGTCGGCGTCACTGTCCGGCTCGGGGGCAGAGGCGCGCAGGAGTGCGTTGCGGTTGTGGACCACGGCATAGGTAAATTCGAAATGATTAATCATGGTCTCGAGCTCAATGGAAAAGTCGAACTCTTCGCCGGCCACAAAGCTGGTGAATTCGCCTTTGCCGGTCTCGGCCATCTCTTCGAGCAAGGTCTTGGCCTCTAGCACCATTTCCTCTTCCGCTTCCTCGGCGGCGCCCAAAAAGGCGGTGTTGAATTCGATATGCGCGACCCGGTCTTCGGTCAGGTTCAGCAAATATGAGGTCGCCGGTAAGATGGCGGTGGGATCGGTCACCCCCACGGTGGGGAATCCGTCCGAGAGCCAGTAAATCAGATAGTGAGTGCGGGCCGCCTCTAGCTCCGATAGCGTGGCCAGATCGTCGGTGATGAAGTTAATCACCGCCCACAAAGTGTCTGAATAGTTGGTGCCACCCTGCGCGGTGCCCACGTTTTCGATGGCGCCATCCAGGATCTGCATGTTGCGGGTGAAACCAAACGTCTGCAGACGAGGCTCGTCGGCAAAAGTTATGACCCCGAATGAGACGGTATCGTGATCGATGAGCGAAGTAATGGACCGGCGTATCGCCAGTTCGCGCAGGTCGGCCGGATCGTTCCAGGCATTGGACAGGGAAGTGTCGATGACGAAGAGGATCTTATTGGGCACATCCTCGGCCAAGGGCTCAGGGGCGCAAACTCGCGCTTGTACCTGTTGCCGTTCGAAAAGAAATTCTTTTTCGATCCAGACCACATCGGTGTCCGTGCAGCCCGTGCCCAGCCCGGTGACGATTGTGAGCAGCATCAGCATACCCACAAATAAGTTGCGTTTTGCCATGACCAATTTCTCCCTATTCCGCTAACCGCAAGGCGGACAATCAAGCGCTTCCCATTGGCAAAGGCCGTTGCAAATAAAGCTCTGGTAACCACATTCCGGATAGCCGGGTTGGCACATGTGGGCCTCGTCCTCGATGGTGCTGGTCTCCCCCATTTGGCAAGGCGGGCAGACTTCATCTTCATTGTCGCTAATGATGTCCCAATAGCAGCCATCGCACTTTTCGGTGATTTGGTAATCTATGTTGCAAGTGTTTTCGCCGCAGGAGACGTCGGTAATACGTTCGGCACCCAACTCACAAGCGGTGGGCAGGGGCTCACATTCTTCGTCTTGCCATTGGCAAAAATCGTTGCAGAAAGCCAAACTTTCTCCGCATTGGCCCTGGTCGGTGGTGCAATTGACCGTACGGGTGTCGCCCTGACGACATTCGGGGCAACTGTCGCGTTTGTCGGACGCGTCGCTGCTCCAACTGCACAGATCCCGGCGAATTTCACAGGTCTTGACCAGCAAGTAGGTGATGCCGCAAGCATCGTCGCCACAAGAGATTTCGAACAGTTCCTGGCTGCCCGGTACGCAGGAGTCAGCGTCGGCGATGCAACTGCGTTCGCTTTCGTCGGGCCAGGCACCTTCCTCGGTGCAGATGAGTTCGATGACTCCGCAGAGACCTTCCATGGTGGTACAGTTGATGATCTGGGTCTCGCCCGGTCCGCAGATGGTGGTGCCGGTGCCGGTGTCGGAGTCCGCCTCGTCGTCATCTTCGTCCTCCCCGTCACCCTCGCCATCACCGTCGCCTTCTCCGTCACCGTCGCCATCCCCATCGCCATCCCCGTCGCCGTCGCCATCTCCGTCGCCATCCACGTCGCCGCCGTCGTCTCCGTCACCTTCTCCAATGCCACCGCAGTCGACGGCGATGCACTCGCCCTGGTTATCGTCTATGGTCGACATTTTGCCCAGCAGCAATTCCACCGAGTTGTCACAGATGCTGTAGGTTACGCTTACTTCGCAAATAAAGCCGAGGGCCATGGAGCCACATTCGGCCGCCGGATCATCGGGTACGCAAGACTCGTGCTCGACCACGGCCGTGCCCAGGGCGCAACCGCGGCAAGCCCCGGATTGGTACCATTCACATTCGTTGTTGCAGCGAATGGTGGCCACGTAGCCATCCAGGCAGGCATCCTCACCTTCCATACAGGTTGTTTTCATGGTCTCACCCGGGCTGCAGAGTCCTTGCTCCTCGCACTCGCCCAGGACCCAGAAGCAACCGTCGCAAGTGGTATAGCGCGAGCCGCAATTGCCGCAGGGCTCTTCCAGGTACTGATCGCGATCGCACTGGGTCTCGCGGCTTTCGCATTCGGAGATCTGCTGCCAAAGGCATTCGCCGTCACAACGGTAAATCGCGCCCACACAGGTCGAGCCGCAGTCGCCGTCGGTACAAGTGTCACAACGCTGGATCTTCTCTTCGCCCGGGGTGCACTCGCAGGGAACGAATGGTTCTTCGCAACCGTCGCAGGCCCCGAACACCCAACGCCCGTCGGTGCTGCACCAATCCGCTCGCCCGATATTGCAGCCGCAGTCGGCGATTCGCTCGGCGCCCGGCTCACATTCGGTACACTGTAGTTCGCCCTTAATGCAGCGCAGCAGGAGTTCTGCTGCCGGTGACTCCGAGAAATACTCGGGCAGACAGACCTTACCGCCGGTGCCTTCGTCGATTTCCTGGTCGCCGTCGTTGTCCCAGCCGTCGCAGATTTCCAGGTTTTCGCTTTCCGCCTCGTCGACCAAACCGGAAGAAATCTGGTCGGACTCGTCCTCGGAGCCGACAGAGTCTTCTTGCCCCTGTTCAGCCCCCAAGGCTTCGTCTCCCCCGCTGATTTTTCCGTTGCCGGTACAAGATAGCGCGAGGCTCATCATGCCAATGAGCAGCGCCCGAATGAGTCCTAGGTTTCCGACTACACGAAGATCGAAATTCATGACACCCTCCTGATACCCACTAACGTCCAACATAAATTGATCTAGCAATCTTCAGTCCCAACTGACCTGATTGCAGGAAGAATGCCAGTTGCCGATTTATAGAAAAATCCTGTTATGGTAGTAACTTACAGAATTGCTTGTTGGCGATGGTGTTGGTTCTGTCACAAAAAAATGACAAGCTGGACAGGAAAAACGGGGTGGTTGTCACGCTAGAATGACAGGAGGTGGGTTCAGTTACAGTCTATCGAGCAGGCGTTGCGTTCTCTTCGTTCGCAGATACCGTTGCCGCAGCAGGCAACGCGGCCGTGGCGAATGTGGATGATCTCGCCGCAGTCGGCCGGGCAGCTGTCGCAATCCTCGCCGAAGCCGTCGCAAACGCCGTTACCGCAACTGGGCTCTTGGGTGCCGCAATCCACATCGGCGTCGGGGGCGCATTCCGGATTACACCAGCCGTCGGCGGTGCAGATCGGCTCGTTGCTGCCGCCGACGAATTCGTCGATCCAGCCTTGAAAAGCGTCTGGTCGAGTACTGACGCCGTACTGGCTGCAGGTAGCGTCTCCATAAGAGGTGATGCCGGCCACGTAGGGGACCTGTCCGCGCTTGATGAAGGCCGGGCCGCCACTGTCACCGAAACAGGGTCCGCCGTCGAGTTGGGCGTAATAGATTTGTTGATCGGTGTAAATCTCTTCCAGGATGCCGTCAACCTGCAGCTTCTGGTCGTAATGATTGTATTCATCCTGGCCGAAACCGGCGAAATTGATGGTGGCGCCCTCGTCGGAGCTAGTCAGGCCCAGGCTTTGCGGCAAGGCCGGTACCGGCGTGACTCCCGGTGCCTGCACCAAGCGAATCAAGGCGATGTCATTGCGAATTTGTATCTTGTCATAGAGCGGATGAATAAGCGCCTCGCTGACGAAATAGGCCACCGGATTCGGATCAGTGGTGGGATTGTCGCCAACATAGATCGCCAATTTCTCTGGCGGTACCGGAACCACCGTCCGGCGAGTGCCCATGTCCAAACAATGGGCCGCGGTCAATACCACCCGCTCCGCAATCAAGGTTCCCGAGCAGAAAATGCTGGTGCTCCAGGAATCATCCGCCCGCTGATGCAGCGATACCACCGCAGCATGCATGGGCTCGTCGGGCAGTTCCCCGCCGATGATTTGTCCCTGTTGACTGTCCCAAGTATTCTGCTCGATAGTCCCGTCGGCACATGCCGATAACACTGCCGCCGCGGTCATAGCCATCATCCATGTTCCTAGTCTTACATTCATTTCCATCTCCCTTTGCCCAGGCGATGAGCAGTGACTCATCGCGTTTATCAAACGCACCTCTCCCTTCTGGTGCCCGCCCGAAAGAACTGGAAGAATCGTGCCAAAAAGCAACTTTTGGTTTTCCCTGTAATTTCAGCAGGTAAGGAAAAAGAAGCCTGTCGGACTGTCATTTTAGGGTGACAAATGAGGATCAGGCCTTGACTTCGCTTGCGAGAGGGTCCTTTTCTTTATCAATGCTCTGATTAGATGTTATCTTGGAGTGGTACTCATTGGGGAATGAGCCTTGGATCGCTTCGAGGGAATTGACGAAAAGGCGCTGCAAACCGATCAGCCGCAGGCAGGGGGTGAGCAGCGACAGATGGGGCTGATGTTTACCGATATGGTGGACTCGGCCCGCTTGTTTCAACAGCGGGGGGATGCGGTTGCCCGCGAGTTGGTGCAAAAACATAATGATTTGCTTTTGCCGCTGGTTGAGAAATTCCGCGGGCAGCTGGTCAAGACCATCGGCGATGCCTTGCTGGTTTGTTTTCCCAAGGCGAAGGCGGCCCTCAACTGTGCCATGGCTATGCAAAATGCCTTGGCGAAATCCAATCGCAAGAGCCCCCCGGCCGACCGGATCCATATCCGGATCGGGGTGCACTGGGGGCCGGTGATCCGGGAGGAGGATGACGTTTACGGCGATGCGGTTAACGTCGCCGCGCGCATCGAGGCCGAAGCGGGGTCTGATGAAATATTCACCAGCTTGACCACCTGGCAGGCCGTGGTCAGTCTGGATACCGAAATGGTGCCGCTGGGCGATTTTGAGTTGAAGGGGCTACGGGAAAAGATAGCCCTGGTGCAGGTACATTGGCAGACGAAGCAAATCAAGGCGGTGCGGACGGCCCATCTGCAGAACGATATTTTGCCAGATCTGGGTCGCGCGCTGGCCCGCAAACGTTGCGTGTTGGTGCTCGGAGGCTTGAGTCAAGGATCCCGGGCCGGCTCGCTCAAGGCCTGGATCGCGGGCCAATTGAACAAAGATTTGGGCCTCAGCGACCGCCGACACAATTTGGCCCAAGCCGCCTCCCAATACCAAGACGAGAACGGCCGGGCTGAGATGCTACAGCAGGTCATCAACCTGGCCGGGCAAGACAGCGAAATCCCAGCCATGCTTAGCGCGGTGGCCGAATTGCCCTTTGAAGTCGTGCTCACCACCGACATTGATGAGCGGCTGGCCCGGGCCTTGGCTGCCACCGGTGGTAAGCGCAGGACGCTGCTGGGGGTGGAAGAATATTTGGGGCCGGCCACCGAAGAGCAGCAGACCTTGGTCCATTTGTTGGGCGCCTGCCAAGAACCCGATTCGCTGGCCCTAACCGACGAAGACCAGATCAATCGCCTGGCCAGTATCCGCGCTGCTCCCGAGAGTTTCCTGGCCCTGCTGTCGACCAGTCATCTGCTCTTTATGGGTTTTCGCTGGAGTACGCCCGAGTTCAAGCGCTTGTATCAGGCGCTGACAGCTCACATCACCCCGGGCTTGCTGCAAGCCACCGGGATTTCCGTGAAGTTGCCGGCCGGCTTGCGGGGCACGTACAAAAAAAGCAAAGGGCTGCTACTGGCCGAGTGCGATGAACTGGACTTCATGACCAAGTTGGTCCAGGCGACCCGCGTGGTAGAAAAGGAGGACCAACGCCAGCAGGATCAGAAAGGCTTGGTGTCTTCGGACGAAAATCGCCCACCCAAGCGTCCCTATAAGTTCCTTTCTTATTTCGAAGAAGAGGACGAGGAGATATTTTTTGGGCGCCACGAGGACTCGCGCAAGGTTTTTTCGCTGGTGGTCTCCCATCGTTTGGTGCTGATTCATGCCCCGTCGGGAACAGGCAAAACTTCCCTTCTGAATGCGGGTTTGATCCCCCGCTTGCGCCGGGAGGGCTTGGCCGTCATCCTGCGCAGAACCTTGCAGGAACCCGAGCAGGAGATTCGCCTGGGCGTTGCCTCGTTGTTGGAGACGCAGGAGATGGGTGGTACATCGCCGCTTACTGAACAGGGGATGGTGGGAATGGTCAGCGCCTCGCTGCCCATGTTTCTCAAACGCAGCGCCCAGACCCTGGCCCGGCCGCTGGTGATCATCCTGGATCAGTTCGAAGAGTTCTTTTTGCGTTTTCCGAAGAAAATGCGTTTGGGTTTTGCCGAGCAGATGGGCCTGGTGGTCAAGGATCCGAATTTGGATGTTCGCTTTGTCATTTGCATGCGCCACGATCTGCTCTCGAACTTGTCCGAGCTCAAACCACGCCTACCGCAGATCTTTCACCATGAATATCGACTGGAAGCCTTGGATCAGGCCCAGATGGAACAAGCCATCGAAGAGC
>JAUVBB010000529.1 GCA_030591445.1 Deltaproteobacteria bacterium
GGCGAGCCCGGCGGAACTTCCTTGCCCGCAATGTGAACCTGCCCGTCAAGATCCCAGGCCAGCCGGGCCAAGTGGTTGACCTGCACCACGCTAGCGGCCAAAACCACTGCCGGCGGGTGGGGAGCCGTCACGGTCTTCATTTGGCCGTGAAACAACAACAAGCTGAAAATAAGCGCTCCCATGGTCGCCAGTAGTACCACCAGGGTGGACTCAAAAGGCACCCCCATGCGGTAAGCCGATCGGCGCCGGCGCCGATCGAACAATCCGGCCTTGCGGGCCCGCCGGCGTATCCGGGCCGGCAAATCGGCCGGCACTTCCACCGGCGACATGCTGCCCATCAGACGAATGGCATCCTGCAGTTTTTTCAGATGAGCGGCACAAGAGGCACATTGAGCAAGGTGTTGCTTCAGCTCAGCCCGCTGGTCAGCCGCCAGGCGATTTTCGAGAAATTCGGAAAGCAGAGATTGTGCTTTTTCGTGGTTCATGACCTCAATCCTCTGGGTTTTCCATATAGGGCGACATCAACCGGGTCAACTCCATCCGGGCCCGATGAAGCCGGCTCTTGACCGTTCCACAAGCCAGGCCGGTGATTTGGCGAATCTCGTCATAACTCAAGTGTTCGATGTCCCGCAAGACCACCAGCTCCCGGTGCTCATCCGACAGCTGATTGATCTGGGCCTGGATGATGACTTCCATTTGTTTTCCTTCAGCCAAGCGATCGGGGCGGGGCACCTGGCTGGTCACCGGCGGCGCGATGGTGCCGTCGGGCGGGGTCGGGCCCGTCTCCTGCAGGGATTGTTTTTTGCCGTGGGCGCGGCGCTTGAGAAACTTCAGCCGGTTGAGACAATGATTGCGGGCAATGCGGTAGATCCAAGTCGACAGCAAACTTTCCTGCCGAAAACGATCAATGACCCGGAAAATGGTGAGAAACACATCCTGGGTGAGATCCTCGGCCTCTTCCCGATTGCCCATCATGCGCAAACACAAGCCGAAAACCCGGTCCTGGTGCATACCCACCAACTGCTCGAAAGCACGGGCATCTCCGCGCTTAAGCGCGCGAACCAGGTTTTGCTCGATCTGGGAGGGTTGTGGACTCACCTTCCTTGCCAGCATATGCACTCCTTCAAGCAGCGTCAAAACATTAGACGACTCAGACCAGGGCTTGGTTCCCAAGCCAAAGAATTTATCGCTGCTTGACAGGGCCGAGACGCTTATTTACATTAGTATTAAGATATATTTAGGTGGATTTAGGAGATCTTGTCTATGAACCGCTTGCTTCGACTAGTTATAACCGCGGGTTTGGTGGCCTTGTGCTTGAGCCCAAGCCCTACGGTCCGCGCCCTTACCGAACAAGATGATGGTGGCTACGACCTGACCCGGATGGAGGGATTCAGCTGGGTGCTGCTGCAACTCAAACAAGACTACGTGGATCCCACCCGGGTTCGACCAGAGGCCATGCTCAGCCGGGCCCTGGAGCTAATCGAATTACGAATGCCCGAAGTGGAGATCAAGCTCGTCGATGGGGTAGCCACGGTGCAAGTGGGGGCCCAGACCAAGAACTTTCACGTGGGCCGACCCGCCACGGTCTGGGAGATGAACTACAATCTCCAGCCGGTGGTATCGTTTATCGCCGAAAGGTTGGAAGAAGAGTCCAAACCCAAGGACGTAGAATTCGCCGCCATCGACGGCATGCTCAGTACCCTCGATCCCCATTCCAACCTGCTGCCGCCGGAGCTCTTTCGGGAGATGCAGCTGAAAACCACCGGCGAGTTTGGCGGCTTGGGCATTCGCATCACCATCCGCAAGGGCGTCTTAACCATTATTTCACCCTTGCCCGATACCCCGGCTTCCCGTCTGGGCCTGCGCTCCATGGACCAGATCGTTCGCATTGGCGACCACTCCACCATCAACATGCCCTTGGACGAAGCGGTCAGCTTGCTGCGCGGCAAGGCGGGTTCCAAGGCCGACATCTGGGTGATGCGCAAGGGTTGGAGCGAGCCGCACAAGTACCAGATCACGCGCGAGACCATCCGGGTTCGTTCGGTGGTCTCGAAACTGCTCGATCACCGCATCGGTTATTTGCAGATCCAGGACTTTGGCCGCCACACGGCCGGCGATATGCTGCGGCACTTGTCCGAGCTCAAGCGTGACGCCAAGGGCCTGCGGGGCCTGATCATCGACTTGCGCAACAATGCCGGCGGCTTGCTCAAAGCCTCGGTGCAAGTGGCCGACATGTTTCTTGACCGCGGCGTCATCGTGGCCACCGTGGCCTACGGGGAAGACTCCACCCCGGACCGGAAAGTACAAAAGAGCCGAGAAGAAAAGCGCGCGCGCGAAGACGGGGTTGAGCAAGAGCTTCCCCTGGTGGTGCTGATCAACCACGGCTCGGCTTCGGCCTCGGAGATTTTGGCCGGCGCCTTGAAAAATCTCGACCGGGCCGTGATCATGGGCGAACAGAGCTTCGGCAAGGGCACGGTGCAGATTCTCAACGATCGCGTGCCCGATTCGATCGACGGCGCCTGTCTCAAGCTCACGGTGGCCGAGTACTTGATTCCTGGTGACATCTCCATCCAGGAGGTGGGCATTACCCCGGACATCAACCTGATACCCATGATGCTTGAGACCGACACCGTCCAGGCCTTTGCCCAGCGCAACTATTTCCGGGAAGAGGACATCCCCGCCCACCTGGGCAAGCACAACACCCAGAAGCTGAAACCAGCCGAGCTTATCCGTTACGTTTTCGACGAAGATACCGACGATGACGAGGGCGATGACGACGATGAACCGCCCATCGAAGAACCGGGTTTCAAAGAAGACTTCCAAGTCCGGCTGGCCCGCGATTTTTTGCGCCGGGTCGAAAGCTCCCAGGGCTCGGCCATGCTCGACGAAGCCATCGGTTTCATCCGGGAAGTCCAGCAAACCGAACAAGCCAAGCTGGAAAAACGCATGCAGAAGCTCGGCGTGGATTGGGTAAGCGGCACCACCGGCGAGACGCGCGGGGAAGCCACCTTTGCCCTGACCGGCAAGGGCGTCAACAAGGATGGCCGCGCCCAAGCGGATAAGAAAATCAATATGCGCTTGTCGGTCACCAACCATGGATCCACCCCCTTCTTCCGCCTGCGGGCCGAGTCAGCTTCCAAGAGCGGTCTGTTTGACCACCGGGAATTTCTCTTTGGCCGGGTCGATCCCGGACAAACACGCTCCTGGGACGTACCGATTAAGGTGCCCCGGGTGGCACTTGATCGCACCGACGAAGTCCGCTTTTCCTTCCATGCCGACGGCGGCACCCCACCGCCACCGCTGGAGACCAAAATTTCTACCCGCGGGCTTTCGCGGCCGGCCTTCGCATTTTCCTGGCGAATCCTCGATCCCGAGGGCAACGGTGATGGCCTGATTCAACCGGGTGAGAAGGTCCAGTTGGAAGTAGCCATCCACAACCAGGGCGCCGGCAAATCCTTCCAGACCAAAGCCTTGCTGAAAAACGATGCCGGCACCGATCTGTTCCTGGAGGCCGGTGGCGGCCGCAT
Source organism: Deltaproteobacteria bacterium (assembly GCA_030591445.1). GTDB lineage: Bacteria > Myxococcota > B64-G9 > B64-G9 > B64-G9 > JAUVBB01. Next base: position 3,528 of record JAUVBB010000529.1, read on the forward strand.
CGAACTCAAGGAGATTGCCGCGGGCAAAACCGCCAAGAACTCTTTCCGTTTTCGCATCCGCAAAGACAGCAAACGGAAACTCCTGCCGGTAGAACTGGCCATCTGGGATGCCGACCTGGGCACCAGCCAGACCGCCCTGGTGAAACTGCCCATCTTCAACCAAGCCGGCCCAGCAGCCAGCAGGGTCAAAACCGGTCTGTTGGTCAAACGAGCGGGCAGCAAAATCCGCGGCGGGGCCTCGGAAAAATCTCCGCTTTGGGCCAGCGCCGGTAAAGGCACCGTGCTGCCGGCCGATCAGCGGCGCGGTGACTGGTTCCGCATCGCCGGAAAATCCGCCCCCCTCGGCTGGATCCATGCCGGCGCCGTGCGCAAGGTTCCGCTCCGCCGGGCGAAGAACTTTAAAGAGACCGCCTTGACCTTGACCCCCCTGGTTACGCCACCGCGAATCGTGTTGGATCCCGTTGCTAATTTTCTGGCCGAAGAGGACAGCGTCTTGCTATCCGGAAAAGTACTCGACCCCGATCACGCCCTGAAAGACATCTCCGTCTGGGTGGGCAACGACAAGGTGTATTTACAATCAGGATCCAATGCCAAAAATGCCCGTAAGATGAAGTTCCCGGTTCGGGTTAAACTCAATCCCGGTCCCAACATGATCACCGTGGTGGCCC
>JAUVBB010000095.1 GCA_030591445.1 Deltaproteobacteria bacterium
GATTTGCGCTACATTCAAGGTCGATTTTTGGTGCCGCTGGAAGCGCTTTTGGTTGAAAAACGGTAGCCCTGATATCTCACCAACAACTTTATGTTGTGAGATTGCATATGCTTACAGATAAGAACTGTTTTCGAGAGAACTTGCCATGCATTTGTTGTTGTTGAGATCCCAGGACTACCCGGAAAGTTTGTGATCGATGCGGGCTAGGACCAGAAAAAAATAACCCCTTCCACCGGAGACTCGAATCATTTCGAATCTCTACGGAGGAAGGGGTGGGGGAAGCGGTTTTAGTGGCCTTGCTTTTTGAAAGCCAAGGTGGGTCGCAGGGCCAAGAGCGAGAGCAGCAAAAGTACCAGGGCCAGGGCGCCGGGTTGGGCGCCATGGGAGGCACAAGTGACCGGTTCTTCGATCTCGCAACCGGGCTTGGGTTGGCAGAGGGCGGCGTGACACACTTGGCATTCGCCGCAGGGCAGTGCCACTTCGTTGGCGACCGGCTCATTGACACAACCCAGCTCGGCATCGCACCAGTCGTTGGTGCAGGGATTTTGATCGTCACAATCGACTTGGGTCAACATACATTCACCGCTGCTACAAATGGCCTGCCCGCACAGACCGCCGCCGCAGCTGGTACCATCGCTTACCGGCTGGTACAGGCAACCGGAGTCGGGCAAGCAGGAGTCCTGGGTGCAGACATTGCGATCGTCGCAATCGGTCTCGGTGCCGAGTTGGCAGCTGCCGTTTTGACAAGTGGCGGCGCTTTGGCAAAGGTTGGCGGGCGCGCAGACCAGGCCGCTTTCTACCGGGTTGTTCAGACAGCCGGTGGTCGGATCGCAGGCTTCGGCGGTGCAGGGATTGTCATTGCTGCAATTGAGGGGAGCGCCGGCTAAACAGACACCTGCCTGACAGGTTTCGGTGCCATTGCACAGATTGGCGTCCGGGCAGACTGCGCCCTCGGCCTTGGGCAGACAGCTGCCCGGCTGGCTCAGATTGCAGGCCGAGCACTGATCGTCACAGGCGGTCGAGCAGCAGACCCCGTCGGCGCAATGGCCGGAGGCGCATAGTTGATCGCTCGCGCAAGCGTCGCCCAGCTCGCCGGTCACGCCGGCAAACTCGTTAATGAAAGACTCAAATTCGTCGGCCTTGGTGGAAAAGCCAAAAGACTTGCAGCCTTGATCGGTGTAGGAGGCAATGCCGGCCACGTATTCCTGGCCATTGCGCACGATTAAGGCCGGCCCGCCACTGTCGCCCGAGCAAATGCCGCCGGGGACTTGGTCCTGGCCGATGGTGTATTGGCCGGCCCGAACTCCGCCATAATAGCAACCGTAGTTATCGACGCATACCCAGTCCAACTCTTCGGTCACGGTCATCTTGGTGCCGGTGCTGCCGGTCTCGGTTTGGCCGAAGCCCACGAACTCAAGATTGCTGCCGATATCGGCATTGGTCACGCCGAGGGCGTGGGGTAAATGGGGGATGAGGCTGATGCCGCGGGGGGCATCGCTGGCCAAGCGGATCAGGGCCACATCGTTTTTTGGCGGAGAATAACCGCCGCCAAGATCGTATTGTGGGTGGACCTTTAGCTCCTCGGAGTTGATCCAGTCCAAATCGCCGCCGCCCCAGCTGCTGGTATAGGTACCGAAGCCGACCGTGACCGAGCTGGTGCTCTGGCCGTCGAGACAATGGCCGGCGGTTAATATGGTGCGCGGGGCAATCAAGGTGCCGGTGCACATGCTGCCGTTCATATAGACCAAGACCACCGCCATGTGCGCTTGGCTGGTGTCTCGGTCACCGTTCAGGATGGGTTGATGCTGGGAAGTGGTCTCTATGTCGGCCGGCCCGCAGGCCGCGACCAAGCCGAGCAGCAGAGAAAAGCAGATGGACAAGTATTTAACGTTCATGTGCTTTTCCTCCTTTGCCGGCGTTTTTTGATAACCCCCTCCCCAGGAGAACCCGAATTATTTCGGGCCTCTCTGGAGAAAGGGTGGGGGAAGCAGTTTTAGGGCCGTCGTCTTCGCAGACACAGGCCTAAGAGGAGCAATCCAAAGCCCAAACCGGAGGCTGGATGGCTGCCGCTTGATGCGCAGGAAGGGGTTTCCGATTCGCAGTTCTCGACCGGTGTGCACTGGGCTGATTTGCACACCATGCAGTCGCCACATTCGAGATTCAGCTCGTCGGGCACCGCATCGTAGACGCAGCCGAGTTGCGGATCGCAGTGGTCTTCGGTGCAGGGGTTCTGATCGTCACAGCTGATTTCGGCCAGTTGGCATTCACCTTCCGAACAAGAGCCCTGTCCGCACAGTCCGCCACCGCAGGCCGATCCGTTGGGCAGGGCATCGAACACGCAGCCGGCATCCGGGAGGCAGGAGTCCTGGGTGCAGGCGTTGTGATCGTCACAGGTTACCGGCGCACCGCCTTGGCAGGCGCCACTCTGGCAGGTTCCGCCCGCCAGGCACTGATTGGTCGAAGCGCAGACCGCGCCGTCGGCTACCGGATTGTACTGGCAGCCCGAAGCAGGATGGCAAGACTCGTCGGTGCAGGGATCATCGTTGTGGCAATCGAGCGGGCTGCCGGCAGAGCATACCCCCGCCTGGCAGGTTTCTTGGCCGTTACAAACATTGGCATCGGCACAAGAGCTGCCGTCGGCGGCCGGAAGGTTTTGGCAACCGGCGGCCGGGTCGCAGCTATCGGTGGTGCAGGAATCGTCGTCGTTGCAATCCATGGCCACATGGACGCAGCCGGTAGCGGGGTCACAGCTGTCGGCGGTACATACACTGCCATCATCGCAGTTGAGCGCGCCGCCCGCTAAGCATACGCCGTCTTGACAGGTCTCGCCCCCGTCGCACACGTTGCTGTCGTCGCCACAGGCGCTGCCATCGGCCAGGGCCAAGCAACTGCCTACCGAGCCCTGCAGATTGCAGGCCATACAGGCATCGTCACAGGCTTCTTGGCAGCAGACGCCGCTGGCACAATGGCCCGTGTCGCACTGGGAGTCGCTGGAACAAGGATCGCCCAGTTCACCGGTCACCCCGACAAAGTCGTTGATGAAATCCTCAAACTCGTCGGCCTTGGTGCTGATGCCGTACTGGGTACAATATTGATCGCCGTAGGAAGTGATACCGGCCGCGTACTCCTTGTTGTTGCGCCACATAAAGGCGGGCCCGCCACTATCGCCCGAGCAAGCGCCGCCGTCCGTCTGGTTCTGGCCGATGGAATTGACCGCGGCATCGATACCGCCACCGTATTCACAGACATCCGGGCCGATACAGACATAGTCCAGGGTCATGGTGACGGCCTTCTTGATGCCGGTGGTATCGTTCTCGGTCTGGCCAAAACCCACATACTCGAGGGGACTGCCGATATCGGCCTCGGTAACGGTCAAGGAATGGGGCATGAAAGGAATGGGCGTGATCCCGGTCGGCGCATCGTCGTCCATGCGCAGCAAGGAGATGTCATTGGTAGGCGGTACCACCCAATTGCCCCGATCGTATTGCGGGTGCACTTTGAGTTCTTCGGCGTTGCGCCATTGCATGTCGCTGGAGGTGTTGCCGAAACCGACCGTGACTCTGCTGGCACTCATGCCGTCCAAGCAATGACCGGCGGTCATCACCACGCGGGGGGTAATTAAGGTTCCCGAACACATGCCGAAACCCATGTTGACCAGGACCACTGCCTGATGGGCCTCGCTGGTGTCATCATCACCATTTATAATGCGCTGGCTTAAATTCTTGAACTCGACTTCGGAAGTCCCGCAAGCGGGGATCAAGGCAACTGCTACCACGAGAATCAAGGATTTGCTCAGCCCACTCATACCATCTACCTCCCAATTGATTTATCCCACCCCATCCCAGGATGCCGCTGTAAAGGTGCCAAATCTAAAGGAGTAATCATGCCCATTTTTTGCCCGCATCACATGGTCCGTAAAAGTAGTGCCATCGCCGGAACAGATCGGACCAAAAAAGTTTCAGGAAGCTGAAAAACCTAACCTACACAGTGGGATACAGGCGCACAGAGATGACCCTGGTGGTAGTATTGGTTACATGTAGCACATCGTGGAAAGAAGGGTCAGGCAAGGCAGGGCAATGTAAGGTAATATATGGTTTATTTTCCCGTCCCTGTTCTTTCCGTCCCTGGACTTCAAGGTGGGGGAAGCAGTTTTAGGGCCTTCGTTTCCGCAGAAATAGGCCAAGCAGGGACAAAAAAGAGGGACGTAGCTACATTATTTACATTTAGCTACCAGGCTTTCGGTGTCAATGCCACGATCATCAAGCTCTTTTCTCCCTCTCTCATGCAATCGCAGTATGCTCACTGCAGACACTCCTGACATCCGCGCTACATAAGAGGTCGGTAGATCACAGACGCGCACGGCGACCCAGGCTAGCGCGGCTCGTGCAGCCACCGCCACCCGTCGGCGGCTCCCGCTTTGCAGTTCTGTGGGTGCCACTTTGAAGATCCGGCCGATTCGAGTTTGCAGCCGTTCCATAAACACTTCTCGTTCCTTGGCTGCCACCCGAAGTTGTCTCGGGCCTTCTAATTGTACTTTCTCTAGTTCTTCTTCGATCTTGAGAACAAACTCGCTACTGCCCAATATTCGCTCGTCTGAGGCCCAACGCTCTCGACCCCGGCGAAGTTCGCCTAGCTTCTTCGTTCCGCCGACACTCCGAACCAGGCCGCCACCGCTCAACTCTGGTCTCTTACCCTGCGTCACACCCTCGGCAACGAACTGGCGATAAGCCTCGATGGCTTGTTCCCGCTGGTTTCCATATAGTGCCAGCACAAAATCGATGTCCTGCCAAGGTACTTGCCGCTTGCCAAGTAGCGCAGCGTGTCCGCTCCACTGATATTTGTCTAGCAAACGCAGGTTTCTTGTCACACCGGCTCTTACGGGGTTTAGGTGGAGGTATCTGATCAGTTCCAAAAAGTAAGGTTCTTCTTCTACCAGTACTGACTTATAGCGATTTTGGAACAAATGCCCCACTCGCTGGTGCCGCTTATTGAAACTGACCGCGTAACCGGTCTGAAGTCTTCTCATGAATGATGAAAGACCCGTTTTCCCAGAACGCAGCAATAGATGAAAGTGGTTTGGAAGTATGCACCAGGCATACACGCGAGTTTTGGTGACGGGCACCAGAGCGGCCAATCGACCGAGAAAATCCTTGCGATCTTCGTCAGTCCTGAAGATGTCACGCTGCTCGATACCCCGAGCCATAATATGGTGAAGAGTACCGGGCACATCGAGTCTTGGGCCACGAGGCATGCCATCATGGATAGTCATCGCAGGCGCGTCTGTCAATAACAATGTAAACAATGTAGCTACGTCCCTGTTCTTCTGCCTGTTCTTCTGCTGTTCTTCTGCCGTCCCTGTTCTTCCCGCAGACACGCGCGGCCACTCGGCCCAGCGCCACCTGTCGTTGACTCCCACCCAGCAGTTCCGCTGTTCCCGGTTGATGCTGTGGAATTTATCTGTTAAGCAATATTGAATAAACCAAGACCAAAGGATCATCGCATGACGAAACAAGATCCAGTTGACTGGGATAAAGTAGAAGAAGCCGCTTTGGCTCTATTGTGCCTTACTTTAGACGGCAGTCGGGTGTGGAAAGGACTCGACTGGAGTCTGATGAATCGATTGCACGAACGCGGATGGATTCTCGATCCAAAAAATAAGAAGAAGTCAGTGGGAGTAACCGAAGAGGGTGAGCAGAAATCTGAGGAGTTTTTTCAGAAGTATTTCGTGGTCAAATCATAGCAGATACAGATTCGTCCCTTGGAGTGAGACCAGCCCGCTCCCTTGTTTTCGGCATCTGATCCCAAAAGCGTCCTTCGAGTAATCGGCCTGCTTTTTTCTTGTTAGTGCCTCCCCACTGCTTGAAGAAAAACGGAACATTTGACGCAATACATTCTTTTTTGATTTGCCTCACCCACGATACCGCCATGGGGCGAGCACCAGGTCCAGATTCTCCACCAACTATGGCCCAATCAATCTTGGCCAAGTCTATGCTTCCAAGATCTCCAAGAAGCGGTTCAAACGAAATAAACTTCACTATGGCTCCGGTTTGCCGCAAATGATCTATGCGATCTAAGTAACGCTTCGTTTCTACACTTACACCCATCCAAACATTCTCAGGCCATTCCAATTCTTGGTTGAGCCGCTCCAGGCGAGCTGCCCTTTTGGTCAGGACTTGAAAAGTATGTTGTTTCGCTTGGCCCATCACGTCGAAAACCTTCTGGATGAACTCGATAGGTACCTCGTCATGAAAAAGATCACTCATCGAGTTTACGAAAACCATCTGCGGTTTTTTCCACCGTAACGGTATCTTCAAAGATTGCTCGTGAAGTGAAACCTGGAAGCCCTTAGCGTAGTTTGGTTGGCCCATCGCATGAAGACGCTTTGCCATTCTTTCCGCATAACAGTGCTGGCAGCCGGCGCTGATTTTTGTACATCCCGTTACTGGATTCCAGGTGGATTCCGTCCACTCGATTGAAGACTTTGCCAAGTTCAAGCCCTCCGATTTCTGTATTTGTCAAAAACATGTTGAACGATCTTATCGGCTACGGGTTTTTGACTTGCAAAGAATAAATAATAGACGTCTGCATTGGTTGAGTTACGCATTGGCACAGGCTCAGGCACATACTTGAAACCTGCATTCTTCTTCAATCGGTTCCGAAAGGCGTCAACAACCTGCTTGTTACCTAATTTGACATCATCATCATCACCAAAAAGAGTGGATTGTTGACTGTAAGCAACCTGTCTCCAGGAATCGTCTCCCCAGTATGCGGTCATTCTAGCAACACCCTCAGGAGTAGCCAACTCTGGTTTTCGCCAAAGAGCATTGCGATTCATGTCCATGATCGGGAAATTCAGAAATATCTCAATGGACTTCATCTGCCCGGCTGTTTCGATTACTTCCCAATTCAAATGGAGTCCGTAAGGATCAAGTACACATAGAGCCCTTCGATAGTCCTCGTATCTCACCTTTGGTAGTACTTCCTTGAGAAGCAACTCGTTGCAATCACCATGAATAACATGGACGTTGTCTCTATTTTTTACATCGTCAAATCCGCGTAGCTGATCAACCTTATCGCCATCCAAATCGATTAAAAAATGCTCGCAGAACGGAGGATTAATACGGAGGGCATTTAGAGGACTTCCAGGAACAAACTCATTGGTTTCCCTTGATAGATGCACACCCGACCCCGCGAACCCATCAATATAGGCGTGAGAAAGCCTGTCCTGCCTTGTCAGAATCTTTGAGTATTCCTGGGCGTAGTCCCTGACAATATCGAGCTTAACCTCACTCCAGTATCCAAAGATGAGTCTCAGGGGGCGTTAGCGCTGAGTTTGAATAATGCCCAGGAAGCGGCGAATTATTCGTGTACGAAGGGGGCGGGGGAGCGGGGGCCGTTTTGGAGGAAGTTGTCTAGGCCGATTTTCATGTCTTTGGTTTTGACGCATTCGCCGAACATCTGCGATTCAAATTTGAGGCCCTCGGGGATGGACTGGGCGCAGCCTTCGAGGATGGCGCGGCAGACGATCTGGTCGATGGCTTTGCTTAGATGGCCGATGTCTAGTTCGGGCAGGGCTTCGGGCATTTGCATGGGGCCTTCGGCGATACTGCGCAAGGTGACTTTGCCTTTGGCGATGTCACGGGCTAGGTTGACGGCGGTCTCGATCAGGTTGATGCCGTTTACTTCCCGTTGAAACAATCCCATTTCTACGCCTTGGGCCGAGGAGATGGGTCGGCCGGTGCGTAGCATTTGGGCGCCTTTTTCGATGCCGACCCAGCGGGGCAAGCGTTGGGTGCCGCCGGCGCCGGGGATGATGCCCAGGTTGACTTCGGGTTGGCCGGCGGCCATCTTGAGGCCTTTTTTGACCAGGATGGTGGTGCAGCACATGGCCAGTTCCAGGCCGCCGCCCAGGGCAAAGCCGTTCAAGGCGCAGACTACCGGTTTGCCCATGTCGGCGATGATTTCGCCGGCTTCTTTGGACTCCATGGTGGTCTCGTAGGCTTGCTCGGGGGTTTTGATTTCGGCCAGGAAGTTGATGTCGGCCCCGGAGACGAAGGCTTTGGTGCCGAAGCCGGACAAGACCGCGGCTTGGATCTGGTCGTCGTCGCGGATGGTCTCGAAATGTTGTTTCAACTGCCGGAATACTTCCTGGTTCAGCGCGTTGAGTACCTTGGGCCGCCGGACACGCAGCCAGGCCACATCGTCGATGTCATGACGTTGGATAAAGGGGATTTCGAAAGGCTTAGCAGCCGCAGCCTGTTTCTTGATGCATTCGGGCACTGGGAAGGGCGGATGGGCTTGGGCATATTCTTCTACCATCTGCAAGGACTCGTTCAAACCCAGCTGGTTCATCAAACGGAAGGGCGGGGTCATGTCCAGAGCGGTCTCTAGGGCCATTTCCAGGTCGGCGATATTGGTAATGCCGGAATCGACCATCTCGCCGGCCAAGCCGAAGTAGGCCGCGCGCAGGGCGCGAGTGATTTTTTCTTTTTTCTCGGCCGGCACTTCCAGCTTCTCGCCGCGGGCGGGTACGTCCCAGGGCTGGCCGGAGGCCAAGGCGTCTTTCATCAGTTGCGGGGAACGGAACCAGGAGTGGATGGCCTGACCTTCGCCTTCCAGGCCGTGATCGGTCAGGGGATTGCCGCCGGTCAGGTTCATGGCGGTAAAGGAACCCACGGTCATGCCCGTAGCTTCGCGGGCCACCCAGTCGACTTCCTTGGTGGTACCCAGGCCTTCTTCCACGCACAAGGCCGAGGCCAGGAACATGCCCTCGAAGATGGGATCGACCGCGTAGCCATAACGGGAACCGACCCGGATGGGCACCTTGCCGATGTGTTCGTACAAGATCATCATGGTGTGGGTCAGCTTGGAATCGGTGTCTTTACCCGGAATGATCTCGACCATGGGGTTGCGTTCGGCCGGGAAGAAATAATGGATGACCATGGTGCGGGCCCGGTTTTTCAGCGGCTCGAAGATGATCTCGGGCTCAAGATGGGAAGAGTTCGAGGCCAGGATAGTGTGTTCACCGCAGAGCTGTTCAATCTGGGTGAAAATCTTTTGTTTCAGTTCCAGACCCTCGGTGGCCGCCTCGACGATGAAGTCGGCGCCGCGCAGCTGCTCGTAATCCTGGGTGAAGGTCACGCCCTTGATCATGGCCTCGCCCATTTCGGGTGAGAAGGCGCCGGCCTTCATGCCTTTTTCTACTTTCTTCTTGAGCTTGGCTTGTCCCTTGTCCAAGGCTTCTTGCACTACGTCTACCACCACCACCGGCACCCCGTACTTGTGGAATACCTTGGAGAAATGAAGCGCAATATCGGGACCGATTTGCCCCGAGCCAACAACGCCGATTTTGCCAATGGAAAGTCCCTGGAATTCAAAAGCCATCTCGCACCTCCTGCGCGATCAAGTGGAAACATAGCCAACAGAGGGCAAGCACCCTTACGGGTACCAGGCCGACAACTGTTATCATTGCTGCCAGAAACGAAGCCCGCCGCAATGGCAAAGCCTTCGCCCTAACAGGCGCCTAGATATACCCCAGCCCCTATTCGCGGGTCAAGCGTCGTGGTGTTGCAGGGTTCCGCTTACATGTTGCTTGCCGGGGTCGGTCTCCGCGCTTAGCTCAAATTCACAATCGCCAGTGGCGGTTTTTCGGCTACTGAGCAGGACCGATCCGGGCAAATAGACCGGTCGTTTGAATTGGGCGAGGTAGCGAAGCGGATAGGCGGGCAGATCGGCATCCAACTCACTGAGCACTTTTGAAAGCAGCCACATGCCGTGAATGATGGGTCTTTTGAAACCGAAGATCCGGGCGGAAAGCCGGGACAGATGAATGGGGTTGTAATCGCCGGAGACCCGAGCGTAGCGCCGGCCAAGCCGACCGCCCAGGTGCCAGATCACCGAGCGCATGGTGCCGGGGCTTTCTCCGCGCGCGATCTTTGGCCCCGTGGGCCCAGATTTCGTTTTGCGCCGGGATGTCTTCTTGAGCACGGTCATAATGCCGGTCCAGACGGTCTGGCCCTCGACGCTGACCTCGGCGATCAAGTCTAATTCCAATCCCCGCTTGGCCTGGCGTTGTCCTTCTACCCAACAGACAAAGTCCAGCTTTTCATCCAGGGCCAGGGCTCGCTCCGCCCTGATCTCGTTGCCAACATGGACCAAAGACCAAGCCGAAAGCGGGAAAGCCGGCGACAACATGATCTCGGCAAACAGGCCGGCTGCCATAACCTGGGGCAGGGTCAAGGGCACGAACGCATTGTCGGGTAGAGAGCAAATCTTTCGGTATTTCGCTACCTGCGCCGGATCCAGACAGACCCCCTCGATCCGGGCAACTATCCGCGGGATGTTCTGGCCGGCCGCCAGGCCCGGCTTGCGCTGTGGCCACAAGCCCCGAAGATAGGCGCGCCCCAGGGAGGGCAGCTCAGCAAAGGTCAATTCGTGAGCGTCGATCATGTCATGGGTTCCAGACAGCAGTTATTGCCCCGAAATATTTTGAGACTGTCCATGAGTAGAAAATCCTTGAAAAAAAATGCCGTCATCCCCGAAAAGTTTCTGTCGGGGATCTCGTGAACAGCCTGCCAATACGGTATGCCAGAGAAGCCTGGGTCCCCGACAAAAACGACTCGGGGATGACTTTGTTTTTGTGTTTTTTCAATTATCAAGTACGAATCCAACTTTGTTGTTACCAAACGGGTTGCTTACGCCATTTCTCTGGCCAGCGGGATCCTTGGTTGCCCGGGATTTGCCGGCCTTCCGGGTCGGTGACGAAATTGCCTTGGTCGCCAAAGGCGCGCTCGGCATTCTGCCGGCCTGCTTGTTTGCGCATGAAGCGATACTGGCCCTGGTTCACGGTTATGATCACCTCGTGTGGGCCGGCCCGTAAATCGACTAGGGGTCCTTGGCGCCGCCCGTTCAATAGTTGCTCCTCGTTGCCGATGGGGTCGCTTACGGTCTTGGCCTTGAGCGACCAAAGCAATACGGAGGTGGCTTGCCGGCCGGCGAAGGCATCGCTGAGCAAATCCTGGTATCCGTAAAAGGTCTTGCCGATGTCATTTTGGTGTATCGGCCCCGACATGATGCAGGTGCCGGCCAGCAGATCGCAATCGGCGGGCAGATTTACACAGCCCATGATCTCGCAATACAGGGCGCTACGGCTGGCGGCGGCGCCCAGCGCGCGCAAGGCTAGTCGCCAGGGGATGGCGCTTTTTTCTACCTCGGTTTTCGACAGGCCGGCCAGGTAGATTCTTTGCCCGGCCAGGGCGAAAGCCTTTCGACCGCGGTTGGTGCTGCGGCTAAAGGCCCGGCCGCTAGGCCAGTCGGCCCAGCGGGGCAGCCGGCGGATAATTTTATCGGTGATATCGTTGAGCTGTTTGCGAATCTGGCGCAGCCGGGTTTTGCCATTGGCGGTCAGGACATCGATGCGTTCGAGCAGGAGCAGCTCCTTGGCCCGCGCGCGCGAGCAAGCCGTCCAGCGAGAAAAGGCATTGTAGGCGGCCCGCCCGGCCATTACCGTGAGCTCCTCTGGCACATCCATTTCTTGCCGCTGCTGATAAACCGGGGGCGCGCTATGGTCTTGATTGACGCCGGGTTGGATGCGCTCAGAGCGAAAGGCCAGCATATTGGCCCCCAGTTTCCGGGCCAGACCGGCCGATAGCTCCACCCGCTCACTGGCGATGGCTTGGCCCACCTGGGCGACGAAGGCAATGCGCCAGCCCTGGCGTCGATCGCGGCGCACGAAGCCGCACATGGACTCCAGTTCACGCAGGGCTTGCTGCTTCTGCCGATGAGGACTTCTTTCCAGAAAGGGAGTCATGTGAATCTGGGCCCGACGACGGCCCCGAGAGGCAATCACTACTGCCCGTTCCAGATTGTCGGCCAGGATGCCAATATGCAGATCGGGCAAAAAGCCAACCGAGGGGATGTCGTCGTTGAAGCGAGCCCACTTTTGCAGGACCCGGCGTGGCACGGTCAGCAGGCTCAGCAAGGCCCGATGGCCGATCAGGCTGAGCAATAGAGTAAATTTGGTGCGATAAGGTTTGGCGACCACGACCTGGGTATAGGCCGCGGAATCCAGCACCGGGCTATGGTTGCCGTTGATTTGCCGTAAGAGCTCGGCCACGCGCTGGGAGTCGTCCGGGCCAAAGCAAAACTGGCGCAGGCCACGGAAGTTGGTCGCTTGCCGCGACGAAAGTATGCCCAGCGACGATTCCTCGAACAAGTCGCTTTCGGTCAAAGGCTCAGGCGGCGCAAATTGCGTGGGTGGCGACAAAGACAACAAGGGCAGTATCTGCTCGGTCTCGGCTTCGCTAAACGGCATCCGGCAGCGGTAGCCTACCGGAGAAGAGGTATCCAAGGACACCGGCAGTGAGTAACGGCTGCGCTTCTCCCCGGTTTTGGCGAAGCGGGCCTCCCGCCGCCCGCGCTCTGGGGGCGTGGGTGGTTCAACCCGCACCGTTTGCAGTACTTCTTGCTGGGCTTGATTTGGGGCCTTGGTCTTCAACTTTTCCTCTGTCCTCTCTTTGGCTCAGGCGATGAGGCTTCAGCTATAGAGAATGCTTGCGCCTGTCAAGACGCACAGCAGCAAAGGCGGCCGACATGGTCCGGATCCAGCTTGCAAAAGTGGCTCTTTGCCGGCAACCGTGTTACCAATCTTGGCAGTTGTCATCCACGATTTGGGCAAAGGACAGAGCCATGTCATTACTTTCGGCCTTGAAACGATCCGGTCCCAGCGGCTTTGGCTATGGCAGCAGCGCCGAGCAGGTGAGCGAGGGCATCGACCTTAGGGGCAAGACATTCTTGCTAACCGGGTGTAACTCCGGACTGGGGCTGGAGACTTTTCGGGTGTTAAGCCTGCGGGGCGCCCACGTGATTGCGGCCGCCCGCACCGAGGCCAAGGCCCAGGCGGCGATCGAGAGTCTTTCCGCGGATGCCAGCCCGGTGGCTTGCGAGCTTTCCGAGCCGGAATCAGTGCGGGCTTGCGTGGCCGCCGTGGGCAAGCTGGGCCGACCGCTCGATGGCATGATCTGCAATGCGGGCATCATGGCTCTGCCCAAGCTAACCCTGAAATATGGGCTGGATTTGCAGTTTCTCACCAACCACATCGGTCATTTCATTCTGGTCAACGGCTTGCTTGAGAGCCTGGCCGCCGAGGCCCGGGTGGTGATGCTAAGCTCCTCCGCGCATAAACTTACCCGCCGCGGGGGCATCGATTTTGACAATCTCGATGGCCAATATGGCTACCGCGCCTGGCCCAACTACGGTCAATCAAAGCTGGCCAACTTGCTCTTTGTGCGGCAATTGGCCAAACGGCTGGCCGGCAGCGGGCCAACCGTCAATGCCATCCACCCGGGCGTGATTCGTACCCAATTGGGCCGGCACATGAACCCGGTGATGCGCTTCGGTATGTTGTTGGGCCGGCCCCTGTTTCTGAAATCTATTGCCCAGGGCGCGGCCACCCAAACTTATGTGGCCACCCATCCATCGCTGGCCGGAGTCTCGGGCCAATACTTTGCCGATTGCAATCCGGCGCGGCCCAGCAAGCACGGCCGGGACGATGCCTTGGCCGAACGGCTCTGGACCGTGAGCGAAGAAATCGTGGCCAAGCTGCCGTAAATTATGATTTTTATTTTGTTTGGGTTATGATGGTCGGCAAGATCAAGGGAGGCACGATGAACAAGAAAGTCAGACCGGTGGGGCGTCGCTGTCTGGTCCTGGGAACATCGCTATTGGCCGTGGCCCTGCTGGCCACGGGTTGTCTGGGCCACACCCAATTCACCACCGCCCGCTCCATGCCCGCCGGCGATGTTGAGTTGGGCATGGTGGTAGAGACCGGCCGCGATCCGGCACCGGCCGGCAACTATCATGGCGTCCATAACCAGGCGCATCCGGTGACCACCTACCCTTGGTTGCGGGTGGGCCTGGGTGGAGGCCTGGAAGCGGGCGCCAAGCTGATGGGTTTGGGCGGGGGCGTCGATTTGAAAATGCAATTCCTAGGCGGCGGCCGGCGCGAAAAGTGGTCCTTGGCTTGCGACATTGGCGCTAGCCACGTCTATCCCTACTTGCCCGAGCCGGACTTGGCCGAAGATGAAACCGAGGGCAGTTCCTATGCCTACGGCTTCTCCGAAGGGTCTTTCAGCATCATCGGTTCCTGGAACTTCATCAAGTCTATGGAATGGTATTTCCTGGCCCGCTCGGCCTACCGCATCGATCGTTTCCATCAGAAATTCTTCCCCAGTGGCGACGAAGAGTCAGCCAGCACCAGTTCCGAGGCCTACCAGTACACCCTGGTCGGCGCCGCCACCGGCCTGCGCATCGACTTTTCCCGGGTCATGAAAAAAAGCTGGGGGCCCTTGCTGATTACCGAAGTCCAAGCTCTGTGGCGTATCGCCGGCGATGCCATCCCCGCCGGCGGCCAACAGACTTTCCTGACCTACTCGATTGGCCTGGGTTTTAGGCTATAGATCACAATAACTGGGAGGAGACAAAATGAAGAGATTTGGCTTGGTATTGATCGTATTGGCCGGTTTTGGCCTGATGTTTGGTGCTTGTGGCGACGATGGGGCTGCCAATGACTGTGAAAAGGTGGCCCAGGAGCAGGAAAAAGCTATTACCGCCGTCTGTTCGGGTAAGAGCGACGAGTGCTGGAGCTGTGATTGCTTCAACCAGGGCAAAATGCTGGACACCGACATGACCGACCCCCTCAATCCCGTCTATTCATGCATCGACATCCCGCCCTGCACGGAATATTGCGATCCGGTACCCTGCGAGGGGACCGCGCTTGCCGCCGCCGAAGTGTGCCTGGCCGACGTAGCTGCCTGCACCGCGTCTGACGTCGCTTCCATGGGCACTCTCTGCGATCTTACCGCCAAGCTGTAATCCCACCGCCTAGCAAATCCCCTGTTTCGTCTGATCTGCCTTACGGTAGCGGTTGACAGCGTGTCCGAGGACACGGTAAGTAATCGGCTAGCTAAGAGAGGAGAATCATGACCGAAACGAAGCCTGAGAACAAAAAAATCCAATCGACAGGGACCTTCAAGAAGATTATGGCCGACCATTTTCTGCAAATGGATGCAGCAGCGGCTGACCCCAAGCGTAAGGTGGCCTGGTGTACCAGTGTGGGCCCGGCGGAGCTGCTTCAGGGCCTGGGTTTCGAGGTTTATTACCCGGAAAATCATGCGGCCATTCTGGGCACCATCCGCAAGGCCGATACTTACATTCCCTATGCCAATGCGGTGGGTTACTCACCGGAGATCTGCTCCTATCTGACCGCGGATGTGGGCGCTTTCTTGCAGGGTTTCACGCCCTTGAAAAGGGCCTACGGCATCGAGGCGGTGCCCAAGCCCGATGTGTTGGTTTACAACACCAACCAGTGCCGGGACGTCCAGGATTGGTTCATGTGGTACGCCCGTCATTGGAAAGTCCCTTGCCTGGGCATCGAGACCCACCGCAACGTGGGCGATGTGACCGCCGAGCATGTCGCGTCTATCAGCGCCCAACTCAAGAAGCTGGCCCAGGACTTGGCTCCCATCGCCGGCCACAAGTTGGACATGGATCAGTTCAAAGAGTCGGTACGGCTTTCGCAACAATGCTCCGAGCTTTGGGAGAAAGTGCTGCGTTGTGGCACCGCCCAGCCCTCGGCGCTGACGTTTTTCGATGGCACCATTCACATGGGCCCGGCGGTGGTTTTACGCGGCATGCAGGTGGCAGTGGATTACTATGAAGAGCTGCTGGCCGAATTGCGTAAGCGGGTAGATGAGCGAGTGTCCGCGGTGGAAGACGAGCGCTTCCGTTTGTATTGGGAAGGCATGCCGGTTTGGGGCCGTTTGCGTACCCTTAGCGAGCAGTTTTTGGAACTGAATACTTGCGTGGTGGCTTCAACCTACTGCAATTCCTGGGTCTTTAATCAGTTGGATCCCGATAATCCCTTCGATTCCATGGCCCGGGCCTATACCGAACTTTTCATCGTGCGTTCCGACGAGGTCAAAGAAGACTACATTGCGCGCATGTGTAAAGATTTCCATGTCGACGGCATCGTCTACCATGATGCCCGCACTTGCCCCAATAACTCCAATTGTCGTTATGGCATGCACCAACGCTTGAGCGAACGGCTCGATACTCCTCATTTGGTCATCAACGGCGATTTGAACGACATGCGTTGTTACTCCGACGAACAGGCGCGCACCAACATCGAAGCCTTCGTGGAGCAGTTGGGGCAGGGCTAAGTCGTGAAGTTCTATGCCGGCATCGACGTAGGCTCGTCGGCGACCAAGGCTGTACTGATAAACGAGCGCCTCGAAGTCGTGGGTCGCGGGGTACATCCCTCGGGGGCAGACTTTGCCGGCGCGGCCCAGGCGGTCTATGCCCAGGCTCTGGCCGAAGCCGGCCAAGAAGCCGCCGGGGTGGCTGGTGTGTTTTCGACCGGCTATGGGCGCTCCAACGTAGACTTTGCCAATGGGCAGCGCACCGAAATTGACTGCCACGCTCGCGGCGCCTATCATTTTTTCCCGCGGGCTATCACCGTGGTGGACATCGGCGGCCAAGACAACAAGATCATCATCCTCGACGAGCAGGGCCGGCGAAAGCAGTTCACCATGAATCGCAAGTGCGCCGCCGGCACCGGTTCCTTCCTGGAGGAGATGTCACTGCGCTTGCAGGTGCCCTTGAACGAGTTTTCTGAGCTGGCGAAAAACAGCCAGGACCCCAAGGTGAGCATCGGCTCCTTTTGCACCGTGTTTGCCCAGACCGAAATTCTGGCCAAGATCCGCGCCGGCGTTCGCCCCGAAGATCTGGCTCGCGCCGCCTTAGAGTCGGTAGCCAAGCGAGTCCTCGAAGCCCAGGCCATCACCACGGAGGTGGTGGCCACGGGCGGCGTGGTGGCCAACAATCCCATGATGCAGAGCATATTGGCCCGCATTCTGGGAACGGAGGTGCACCTGCCTCCCTTTCCCCAGCATGTCGGCGCAATGGGTGCAGCCCTGGTGGCCGCCCAAACCCCATAGCTGGCTCACGCCGGAGGTAGAAACATGGCCCAGTTGGATTCTCTTTTCTTTCCCAAAAGCATCGCCGTTATCGGGGCGTCCAATCGCTCCTTCACCATCGGCCACCGCATCATCGCCAATCTGCAGCGCTATGGTTTCCCCGGGGCGATCACACCGATCAATCCCAAGGGTGGTGAAATTCTGGGCCGCGAGGTCTGTACCTCTATTCTGGATGTGCCCGGCGATGTAGATCTGGCCCATGTCATTGTAAGGGCCAACCTGGTGGCGCCGACCTTGCGCGACTGTGCCAAAAAGGGCGTCAAGACCGCTATCATCAATACCTCCGGTTTCAAGGAAATGGGCCCGGAAGGTGCCGAGATGGAGCGCGAGATTATTGCCATTGGCAAAGAGAGTGGTCTGCGTCTGTTCGGGCCCAATTGCCAAGGGGTGATGAACACCGATCCCAGCGTCAAGCTGTATTCAAACTTTACCTTCGCCAGCATGACGCCGGGGCACATCTCCATGGTGGCCCAGGGCGGCGGGGTGGCCGAAGTGATCAACAACTACTTCGGCATGAACGGGGTGGGCCAGCGCATGTACGCCTCCAACGGCAATGCCTGCGACATCTCGGTGCCCGAGATCATCGAATACTATGGCCAGGATGATGAGACCCATGTCATCGTCTTGCACGCCGAGTCTTTTTCCGATCCGCAAGAATTTTTGCAGCGGGTGGGACCGGTGGCGGCCGTAAAGCCCATCCTGGCGCTCAAGTCCGGCACCACCGCCGAAGGCGCCCGGGCGGCCTCTTCGAATACCGGCGGGTTGATGGCACAAGATACGCTCTCCGACGTACTCTTCGACAAGTGCGGGGTACTGCGTTTCGACTCCCTGGGCGAGCTGTGTGAGACGGCCCAGGCCTTTGCCTGCCAGAAGGTACCGGCCTCCAATCGCATTGGCATGGTGACCAACGCCGGCTCGCCGGCCATCATCGTTACCGACGAGGCGGTCCGGGCCGGACTGGCCGTGCCCGATCTGAGTGATGCCGCCAAGGATTTCCTGAAAGAGAAACTGCCGGCCATTGCTTCCATTGCCAATCCCATCGACATGGCGGCCACTGCCAGCGAAAAAGAGTTTGGCGCCTCGCTGCAGGCTTTGGTGGACGATGCCAATATCGACGCCGCCGTCATTTGCTTCATGACCCCC
>JAUVBB010000395.1 GCA_030591445.1 Deltaproteobacteria bacterium
GCAATCCGCGGGTGGCGGAGGATCCGGCTACCGGGACGCTGTATCTGCCTTTTGTCGATGACGATCTCGACGGCGTAGCGGATATCGATAAGCGGGGGCACCCAGTAGATGCCCAGGGCGAACCGATTGATCTGCCGGTTTTCGGTAAAGAGGGACGGCGGGATGCTTACGACCGGGCCCAGGCGGCGGATGGGGAATTACTCTATCATTACTTCGACGCCAGTGAGACGACTCTGAGCTATTTGTTGCAGTTTGCCGGTGAAGCCGCTAGCCAAGAACTTCATCATGACCTGATTCAGGTTTTGGAGGCCACTTCGTGCTCTCCCTGGCCTTGTAGCGTGAGCACCCAGCAATGGCCGCCAGAGGATTTTCCCCTGGCCGATCTGGCTTTCGCGGTCATCGAAGACTTTCGCTACGAGCGCATTCATACCTTACTGCAAACTTGGCATGTGGTGACTCGTGATGATCCGGCGGTGGCCGAAGCGGTGCTTACCGCGGCCGGGCGTATCTTGCTGAGTCTGGATGAGGGCGGCATTAGCCTGACCGATCCAGATCTGGTGCAAATGCTGATCGAGGCCATGCCGCTGGTGGCTGATATTTACGAGAGTGACAATTCGACCGGGCAAACCACCGCACGCATGCTGCTGGATGTGATTCATGAGTTCGGCGAGGTGGCGCGCGATTTGCCCCAGATGCTGCTGACCACCATTCAATATGTTTCGCTGGAAAAAGATCGGGCTTGTTCTTCCGAACCGCCTGATTGGGCCCGGTCGCAGGCGGTGGATTTCTCCAAGGCGCGCTATTACCAAGTGGATTCCGACTGGGTGGACAACCGCAGCGGCCTGGAGCAGATGATTGAGTTGTTGGCCAACTCCGACTGCGGTTCGATTCCCTTTACCGGCGGCAAGACCGTCTCCGAATTTATCATCGAGGCGGCCGCCGACCGCAACCCGATCACGGTGTGCGGAATCATCGACAGCTTGCTGGGCATTCTGGGCTTTGTGCCCGGGGTATCCGAATTCTTGGTGGTGGCATCGCTCAATACCATGGGCTGTGACGGCGAAGCGGTCTGGCGTGATTTGATGTCACTCGATGCCCTGGCCCAGAGCGGCTTGTTGGATGCGCTGATTCCGGTGGCCAAGGCTTTCAAGGACCGCGACCAAACGCGTACCTTGTTGGCGATGAGCCACCTGGCCGCGGATGATCTTAAACGTGACGAGGCCGGTACCACCGACTACAGCGTCTTGCGAAGACTGCTGCCCAGTGCGGTCAAGATTCTGGAGACGGATGCAGTAGCTAGTTTGTTCGATCTGGCCGATCTCTTGGTAACGGTGCCAGCAGTGGATGGCTCGGGCAGTTTGGCCGATGTCATTGTCGACTCCTTCGAGTGGGTGACCAATGATCGGGGCTCGGTACCAACGCGCCGCGGTGAAGTGACGGGAACTTCGTTGGCCCTCGAAATGCTTAAGCCGTACCACCAGCTAGTCCTGCGCCTGGTCGATGCCGGCGCGGTGGGATCCCTGGACCGGATTTGGCGGCACCTAACCAATACCCTGCGCCAGACTCCCGATGGCACCAGCTTGGCCGACCCCAGAATGCTGCCGGTGCTAGAAAACTTGCTCTACTTTACCGGCGAGATTTCCGACCTGCCTCCCGAGGACCGCGATTGCCTCTTCGACTCTTTTCAGGAACAGACCGAGGATTTTCTCAGCCGGCCGGATTTTGCGGCGGCGGTTCAACTCGCCACCAGCTATGCCGATTTTCCGCAGCATCCGGTGCTAGACCAATTGGCCGTCGATTTGCTGCAACCAGAGCCGGCCCTGGTAAAGATCCTAAGCGCCGCCTTGCAGATTCCCGATCGCGATCTGCGCGCCCAGAAAATATTGGAATTTCTGGCCGCGGTCTTAGACGACAGCAGCGCCCATGCGCCCGGTCTCCTGTCAACCTTCGACGCCATTCTGGCCCGGGATGACCAGGAAGCTTTTTTGAACGTACTCAAGAATCTGCTCAGAACTTATCCCGCGCTTGCCTACCGCGCACCGCTGCAGGTCTTCGCCGAGATGTTTGCCGAGTTGGCTTCGGTCCAAAGCCAGAATCTATGCCTGGAACAGCCGGACGACCTTTGGCATTTGGGTGACGCCGAAGCGGGTATTGAGGCGGCCGTCGACTTCCTCACTGACGACAGCTACGGGCTGGGGGGCATCTACCAGCTCATCGCTATTCGCAACGGTCCGTAGTAGAGATCCCAAGGAGAATCCACCATGAAGCGCACCTGCCCCATCATCTTGTTGTGCTTGACCTTGACTTGCTTACCGGCGGCGCTATCGGCCAACGGTATGGAAGACTCCTTCGGCCTGGGCGCTCGCATCAAAGCCATGGGCGGGGCGGGCACAGCGGCCGCCGATGACTTCTCCGCGGTCTTCTACAATCCGGCTGCCCTATCCCGCTGCGCAAAGGCCCAACTAAGCCTGGGCTACAACCATCTAGCCTATGACCTGTCCGTCAAGGCCGATAGCGCTGCCGAAAAGAGCGCCGCCATGGATGATCGAGATGTCTTTGCCATGGGCCTCTGTGTGCCGCTGCCCCTGAACTTGACCCTGGGCATGCACTTTCTCTATAACGCCCAAGATCCGATGGTCATCAGCCAAACTTCCATCGAACCCACACCACACTTTGTCATGTACGGCAAATGGCTCGACAGCCTGTCGATCATGTTCGGCGGGGCGGCGCGCATTAGCGATCAAATTTCGGTCGGCCTGGGCCTGTCGGTGCTGGCCAACAGCGAGTTGCTGGTAGACAACGACATCCCGGTGGTCACCGAGGCCGAAGTCCACGACGAATGGGGATGGCACATGCAGCTGGCCACCGCCATTTACGCGGGCCTGCTCTACCAGCCGGTCGAGGAGTTGTCTTTGGGTCTGAGCTATCGCTCGGCGGTCTATCACAAACTGGTCAGCGACACCCGGACCCGGATTGAATTCGTGGGCGTCTTGTTCCAATTCGACATGCTGCTCGAATCGGTGGCTTGGTACTCGCCCCAGCAAGTAGCCCTAGGCGCCGCCTACCGCCTGGGCCACAACTGGACCTTGGCCGCCGATGTTACCTGGTACGATTGGTCCGCTTATCCAGGACCTTTCATTCAGGCCTCGCCCCACCCGGATTCCTCGGTGGCGCAAACGGTAGAATTTCCCGAGCGCGAAAAACCGGATTTTCGCGACGTATTCGTGCCCCGGCTGGGCTTGGAGTATATCCACCAGGAGCGCTTCGCCGCCCGCCTGGGCTACAGTCTACGCTTATCACCAGCGCCGAGCCCCTCGGGCCGAGACAATATCCTAGACGCCGACACCCACGGCTTATCCTTAGGTTTCGGCACCCGCTGGGATTTGGGCAAAGAGAATCCTGCTGCGGAAAAGAAAAGCGGATCGTCCCAGCCATTCATCGGCGTCGACGTCTATTTTTCCCTGTTCATCATGCCCGAACACACGGTTCACAAAGACCCCGCCCAAGAGACCTTGAGCGACTACACCTATGGCGGCAATGCCTTTGACGCCGGCCTGGCCATCACCTTGGGATATTGATGTGAGAAGATTGGGGCTCAAACACGGTCTATTTTTGTTGTGCTTGCTGGCCGTCACGCCTCATTGTGCCCACCTGCTCTACCTGCCCCAGGAGCGGGCCTCTGAAATCCTCACCACCATGACCGAGGAGGGCTGGCAGCTGGCGCTGCATCACTTTCCAGCCACCGGATCTGGCCCCCGGCGACAATTTCCAGTTCTGATCTGCCACGGCATCATGTCCAACAAATACAATTGGGACTTGACCGATCAACTCAGCCTGCCCGCTCACCTGGCCCGGCAGGGCTTCGACACCTGGGCGGTCGAGCTGCGCGCCAGTGGCCATTCGCAAAAACCGGGACCCTACAATCAGCTCCATTGGGACTACAGCCTTGACGATTACGTACAGTATGACCTGCCGGCCCTGATCGACTTTGTGCGTGGACACAGCGGCCGTAAGCAGGTTCACTGGGTCGGCCACAGCATGGGCGGCCTGGTTCTGTTCGGCTATCTGCAACGGGTGCGCCAGGACACCATTCGCTCGGCCATTGCGGTGGCCTCCCCGTCTTATCTTCTCGATCACAACCACAACCTGAACTTTGCCATGGACATGGCCCGCAGCCTAGACGGCGTATTCAAACCCGTGCCGACGGGCACAGTCTCAAAAATGGGTTCTTTCTTGGCCGGCTCTCCCCTGCTAGCCGATATGCGCATCATCTGGAACTACGACAACATCAGCCCCAGCACCGCCCGCCTGGCCGCCGCCAACGCCGTGGAGAATATTTCCCCCCGGGTGGTTGCCCAAATGGTGTCTCCCCTGGCCGGGGGTCCCATCCTTTCGGCAGATGGTCAGTACAACTACACGGCGGGCATGGAACGAATCCAAGTCCCCTTTTTCTTTGTGGCCGGCATGCTCGATCAACTGGCCCCGCCAGCGGTGGTGATGTCGGCCTACCAGAGCGTGGCTTCGACCGATAAGCGTCTGGCCGTGCTCGGCCGGGCCAATGGCTACCGTCGTGACTATGGTCATGTCGACTTATGTCTCGGCGAGACTGCCCCCGGCGAAGTCTTTCCCCTCCTGGCCGACTGGATTATCGATCATGACTAGGGGGAGCCAAGGCCGGCTTTGGCTTGGCTGCATCTGCCTGGCGTTGCTTGGCAGTGCCTGCCAACGGCGCCTGCCGGCAGGCGAAGTCCAAGTCTTATCCTCGCTGCGCGTTCGTCAATATCCTCAGACCCAAGCGCGGGGTATCGTGTTACTGGTTCATGGCTTGGGCACCAACGGCAAAGTCTGGAATCTGCCCGGCCTCGGCGGCTTGGCCGGTGAACTATGGCGAGCAGGATTCTTGGTCTACAGCATGGAAGACAACCTGCCCTACGCAAGCCTGACCCAACGCGCCCGTGATTTGGGCAATTTGTTGACCCAACTGTCCGCCCGCCATCCCGGTCGTCCCTTGTTTGGCATCGGGCACGATCTGGGCGGAACCGCGCTCTACCTGGTGGCAGCCCACAAACTGGGCCCGCTAGACGGCATCGTGGGCATCGGCGCCCCCTTGAGCAATGTCTCTGGCACGCAAGCTCTGGCCCACCTGGCCCGGGTCTTGGGGCAACTCGGATCCCTACCGGTGGATTGGGCCTATTTGCGGCACCAACGACCAGAGGGCTTTCCAAAATCGGTAGACTTTGTAAAATCATTGCTTTCGGTCGGCCTTCCCTCCCGGCGCCTGGCGGTCTTCTTTCGCCAAGTCAGCTCAACCCTCAGTTTGGCAGCCATCGAGGACTTGACCGCGGGCACTGGCATTCTCGCGGATCGAAGCCTGGTCCAAGCACTGGCCCGGCAAGCTCCTCTGCCCATTCTGGCGCTGATGGCACCGGCTGACGGCCTGGCCCCCCCCTGGCAATGTGATCCGGCGGTGCTGGGCTTGCGGCGCGATAATATCGAGCGGGTATATTTCACCCGGGCCAACGGCCATGAAAACGAGTATAATCACCTTGATCTGCTGCTCCACCCGGCCGCGGAAGAAGATGTTTTTCCGGTCGTGATCGAGTGGCTGGAGAAAATATAAGGGACCGTGCTCCATGGCCAAACGCAAACAGAAAAAAAACGAAGCCAAATTTCTCAATCGCCCACTGGCTGGGCTAAAGCAAGCAGCCAGCCAATCCCCGGCGGAGACGGCAAAGCCAGAACCAGTGAAACCCTCGCCCCCCCCGCCCGAAGATGCCAACAGCGGCCGGGATGAGAACCTGTTTTCCGAAGCCATGACCGGGGTCAAACCCATGGAAAACCGACGGCAAGCTCACCGCCAGAAATCCCCCGCGCTATCTACCACCACCGTGGATGAACAAGAATCTTTCGAGGTCATGCAAAGCCTACGCGAGCTGGTCGATGGCGAACTGGCTTTGTCCATACACGAAACCGGCGAAGCCATCGAGGGAACGGTAGAAGATCTGGATCCCAATATTTTGACCAAGCTGCGCCGGGGAGACTATTCCGTGCAAGACCACCTGGATTTGCACGGATACACCCGCGAGCAGGCCCGAGAAAAAGTAGAAGCCTTTCTGCACAACGCTATTGTCAACCGTTTGCGCTGTGTCCTCATTGTTCACGGCCGCGGCCTGGGCTCGGATAAAAAAATTCCCGTTTTAAAGAACGCGCTGAAAACCTGGTTTACCCGTCGGGCCCTCAGAAAAAAAGTCCTGGCCTTTACCACCGCCCAAGCCCATGACGGTGGCGCCGGTGCCATCTATGTCCTGCTCAAGAATCAAAGCCGTCAGGCGCAAGTCTAAATAACACCGCTTAATTCCAAGTAAATCGTCGCTAAAAGAAGCCGAGCCAAGCTGCTCTGGCCGGTGCTTTTTACTTGACAGGCATGGTTTGAGTATGTATTTTATGTATAAAAATTATGTACAATTATGCCGAGAATCACTATATCCATTCCTTCAAGACTGAAGGATCGACTCTCGAACCCAAGGGTGCGCAGGTCCCTCAATTTGTCGCGGATTTGCCAAGACGCGCTCTCACGAGAGGTTCATCGACTCCTGGATCTACCCGTAGACCTCGAGCGTATGGAGTCGGTACTGCACAGACTACGAGAGGAAAGAAAGCAAGCCCAGGATCAATGGTTCAGCGACGGCATGAATGCGGCCCGCGACTGGGTCGAGCACGAGGCGCCCTATGCTTGGTTGCGTTTGCTGGGCCAAGCCGATCCGACCGAGCGCATCCGCCTTTTACAAAACGATCCACCGCCGTATTTGTCCGAATCCA
>JAUVBB010000207.1 GCA_030591445.1 Deltaproteobacteria bacterium
CGGCAAAAACGACTGACTCGCAACCAGCACATATTGTTCACCCTGGGCTTGCTCTGCGCTCATGTCGAAGTCAGCGCCGCTTTCTGCCGCAAAGTAGCCGCCGGCGACTGTGCCACTTCACGGGTCTCGATCGAGACCCTGGCCGCCATGAGCCGGCTGTGGGCCCGCCGAACCGCCCAAGAAATGACCGCCGATGGCCTGAGCCTGATTTCCGGCTCGGGCGCGCTGACCGGCGACGCCCTGCACTCTTTCATAAAGCTAATCCAATTCGACGCCATTCAAGATCACTTCGCTGGCAACCTGGACGACCTGGACGCAGTTGCCCACGACCTGAACCAATAACGAGGGATAAACGATGAGCGAGCAAAGACGCAACGTACCCATAGCCATTATCGGCCTCGGGGCAGTCATGCCCGACGCCAACGACCTGGATGCGTTCTGGCACAACATCAAGACCGGCAAGGACTCCATCGGCGAAGTGCCCGCCCACCGCTGGCAGGTCGACGATTATTACGATCCCGATCCCAAAGCCACCGACAAGACCTATACCAAAATCGGCGCCTTCGTTACCGACTTTGCCTTCGACAGCTTGGCCTATCGCATCCCCCCGCGGGTGGCCCAAGCCATGGATCCGGTCCAACAGTGGGCCGTGGTGGCCACCCAGCAGGCCCTGACCGATTCCGGCTACGACCGCAAAGACTTCGATCGCAACCGCACCGCGGTGATCATCGGCAACGCCCTGGCCGGGGAGTTGCAGTTCATCACCAATATGCGCATTTATTTCCCCCGCTACTTGCGGGCGCTAAAGTCCACCGAGACTTTCCGCTCCCTGCCGGAAGCATCGCGCCAAAAAATCCTGCAAGAGTTCCACGATACCTTCGTCGATGACATACCCCCCATCACCGAGGACACCATGCCCGGTGAATTGTCGAACGTCATCGCCGGCCGGGTGGCCAATGTGTTCGCCCTGCGCGGTCCGAACTACACCGCCGATGCCGCCTGCGCTTCCTCCATGGCCGCGTTGGAGAGCGCCACCGCCGGCTTGGCCGAGGGCCGCTACGATATGGTGGTTACCGGCGGAACCGATTCCAGCCTGTCCCCGCACAGTTTCGTCAAGTTTTCCAAAATCGGGGCCCTGTCGGCCGAGCGCAGCTGTCCCTTCGACCAGCGGGCCAACGGCTTTGTCATGGGCGAAGGCTGCGGCATCATGCTGATGAAACGCCTAGACGATGCCGAGCGCGATGGCGACAAGATTTATGCCGTGATCCACGGCGTGGGTTCTTCCTCCGACGGCAAGGGCAAGGGCATCACCGCGCCCAACCCCAAAGGGCAACTGCTATCGATCGAGCGCGCTTATCGCATCAGCGGCATCGACCCCACCACGGTCAGCATGATCGAAGCCCACGGCACTTCCACCGCCGCCGGCGACCGGGTGGAGGGAAACCTGGTGGCCGAGTTCTTCGGGGGGGCCGGCTGCGCCCCCCATTCCATCGCCCTGGGCTCGGTCAAGTCCCAAATCGGCCATCTCAAGAGCGGCGCCGGGGCCGCGGCCATGATCAAGACCGCGCTATCGATTTCAGAAGGCGTCATCCCGGGTTCGCTGCATTTCGAGACCCCCAACCCGGAGATTCCCTTTCAAACCTCACCCGCCTATGTGCCCACCAGCACCCGAGAATGGACCCTGGGCAACGGCGATCGACGCGTGGCCGGCGTATCTTCCTTCGGTTTCGGTGGCACCAACTTCCACGTGGTCATGGGCGAATACCGGCCAGGACTGGATCGACCTAAGGCTTTCTTCACCCCCGGAGAAAAGGACAACAACATGGCACAGACTCCCACCATGGCAACCGCGGCCAAGCACGATCGAAGAATGCTGGCGGTAGGCGGAAAAGATCTTGCCTCTTTGCGCCGGGCCCTGGAAGAACAGTTGGCCCGGGAACGAAAAGACGATCCCGTTGATCCGCCGGCCGAAGTATTGTCGGCACCCGAACGCCTAATCATCGATCACGGCAACGACGAAGAGCGCGCCACCCGGGCCAAGCGAGCCCTGATGGCCTTGGCCAAAGACGAGCAGCCGGCCTGGCGGGCTTTGAGTGGCCAAGGTATCTTCCGTGGGCGCGGCGAACCGGTCAAGATTGCCTTTGTTTTTCCGGGCCAGGGTTCCCAGTACATAGACATGCTCAAGGATCTACGTAGCGAACCGGTAGTGGCCGAAGTTTTTGCCCAAGCCGATGAAATCATGACCCCCATTTTGGGCAAACCGCTGACCGAGTTCATTTTCACCGAAAACACCGCCGAGGCGGTCGAAGCCCTGCGCGACACCAACCGCTGTCAGCCGGCCATGTTGGCCGCCGACGTGGCCATCACCCGGCTGCTGGCCCAACAAGGCATCGAGCCCGACATGGTGGCCGGCCATAGCCTGGGCGAATATGCCGCCCTGGTGGTCTCGGGCATGCTCTCTTTCCACGAAGCCATGCGCGCGGTCAGCTCTCGTGCCCGCGAAATGTCGAACATCAAAGTCGACGACGTGGGCACCATGGCGGCGGTACTGGCCTCCTTGGACCGCATCACCGAGGCCATCGAAGGCATCGAAGGCGTGGTGCCGGCCAATATGAACTGCCACAGCCAAACCGTTATCGCCGGTACCACCGCGGGGATGAAAGCAGCCCATGCCCGATTGAAAGAGGCCGGCATTCGCGCCATCCCCTTGCAGGTGTCGCACGCATTTCACAGTTTTGTCATGGAACCGGCCATCGAGCCCCTGCGCGGCATGCTAGGAAAATTCGATTTCCATCCGCCCAAGATCCCGCTGGTGGCCAATCTCGACGCCCTGCCCTACGACACCGACCCGGCGGCCATGGAAAACAACCTGGATCGGCTCTCGAAACAAATCGCTTCCCCGGTACGCTGGATCGAAAGTTTGGAGAAGATGTACCAGATGGGCGCCCGGCTCTTTGTGGAAGTAGGCGCCAAGCGAGTGCTGGCCAACTTCACCGCGGATGTTTTGAAAGATCCTAGTGTCTATTCGGTGGCCACCAACCATCCCAAGCTGGGCGACTGGCCCTCTTTGTTCTCGGCCCGTTGTGCCCTGGCCGCAGCCGGTTACCCGCGGCCGCAAAACAGCCCCGAAAAAGTCGAACCCCTTCCAGAAATCGAATCGCTACCGGTGGCACCTACGGCCACCGACAGCGCCATGCAGACGCAAGCGGAAATCGTCATCTCCGGCGCCAGCCTGGGCCTGCCCGGCACCGATCATGCCGTCTTCGATGAAGGCACCACCGAACGCATCTTGACCGGACAACGCTGCATTGACTCTCTGACCGATCAAAACCGGGAGAGCCTGGCCCGGCAGCGCATCGTGCGCCTTAATAAGAATGCTCCCGGTGGGCCGGCTTTCGAGGTTATCGATAACGCCGATAATGTCGCCCACCTGAGCGGCCGCAAAGGCGCCTTCGATCTGGCCGAAGAGTGTGGCCTGGTTCCCAAGCGGATCGAATCCTACGACATCACCACCCGGCTGGCTATTGGCGCCGGTCTGATGGCCTTGCGGGACGCGGGCATCCCCTTGGTCATGAATTACCGGGACACGACCACCGGCAAAAAACTGCCCACCGGCTATCGCCTGCCCGAAACCCTGGCTGACGAGACCGGCATTATTTTCGCCTCCGCCTTCCCCGGTTACGACCAGCTGGTTCAGCAGATGAACAAACGCAACCGCGACGATCTTTTCGAAGCTCGTATCGCCGAATTGGAGCAACTGGTCAAGGACGTAGGCCCGCTGCATAACGTGGTGCGCCGGCTCGAACAGCTCAAGCAAGAACGCGGCGATCGATTCCAGATCGACCGCAAGTTCATTTTCCGTGCCCTGAGTTTCGGCCACGCTCAACTGGCCGAACTCATCGGCGCCCGCGGCCCCAATATCCAAGTCAACGGCGCCTGTGCTTCTACCACCCAGACCATCTGCATCGCCTCGGACTGGATCCGCCTGGGCCGCTGCCGGCGCGTGCTAGTCGTCGGCGCCGATGACATCACCAACGAGAACCTCTCGCCCTGGCTCATGTCCGGCTTGCTGGCCACCGGCGCGGTCACCACCGAGGCCTATTTGGAAAAAGCGGCCCTGCCTTTCGATCGCCGGCGCAACGGCATGATCACCGGCATGGGGGCAGTAGGCCTGGTGGTGGAAGGTTCTCAAGAATGCGAACGACGAGGCATGACCGCCCTGGTGCGCATGCTGGGCTCGATCATGGCCAACAGTGCTTTCCATGGCACCCGCCTCAACGTCGATCATATCTCCGGGGTGATGGAAAAACTCATCGCCCAGGTCGAAAATGACCACCAACTCGATCGCCACCAGATGGCCGCCGAGACCGTCTTTGTCTCTCACGAAACCTACACCCCGGCCCGCGGCGGCAGCGCCAGCGCCGAGGTACACGCGCTGCGCCAGGCCTTCGGCGCCGATACCGATTCTCTGGTCATCGCCAACACCAAGGGCTACACCGGCCACCCCATGGGCGTGGGCATCGAAGATGCCGTCGGGGTACGTATGCTCGAGCATCAAACCGTGCCGGCCATCCCCAATCACCAAGAAGTAGATCCCGAGCTGGGCAACTTGAACTTGTCCAAGGGCGGCGCCCACAATGTCCGCTACGCCTTGCGCATGGCCGCTGGCTTCGGCTCGCAATTGGCCATTACTCTGACCGAACGGGTTGCCAAAGACGGGGTCCGGGTGGCCGATGAGGCCGTAAACCGCGCCTGGCTCGACCAAGTCACCGGCATTGCCAACGCCCGCCTAGAGGTTGATCACAAGACCCTGCGGGCCGTCGACCCCGAGGCCAAAGCCCCGGTGCTACCCAAAACCGAAGCCGCGCCGGCCCCCGCTCCCGAGCCAGAACCCGTGGTCGAGCCCGTGCTTGCGCCCGTTGCCGAACCAGTGGCCGAATTAAGCGCGCCACTTGAACCGGAAGTAATCGAAGCACCCGTCGCCGTCAGCCTGGACCCGGAAGCGGTCAAAGAAAAGATCCTGGCCATTGTCTCCGACAAAACCGGCTATCCCGCCGAGATGCTCGATCTCGATCTGGACATGGAAGCCGACCTGGGCATCGATACCGTCAAGCAGGCCGAGATGTTTTCTGAAGTTCGCGCGGCCTTCAACATACCCAAGCAAGACGATTTGAAACTTTCTGACTACCCCACCCTGGGCCACATCATCGAATTCGCCATGCAAAAATCCAGCCCAGAACCCAGCCCAGAACCCAGCCCAGAACCCAGCACGGCCGAAGTCCCGGCAGCAAGGGAACCCGCCCCCGAGACCAAACCGGTGCTGGTCGACCGACCGCAAGCCACCGCCAGTGTGCCGCTCGACTCCGAAGCGGTTCGCTACTTGGCGCCGGCCCTGGTTGGTCGTCCGCCGGTCTGCGATTGTTTGGGCACCGGAATCGATTTGGCCGGCCGCCAGTTCATCGTGGGCGACTACCAAGGCACCGCCGGTCAATTGCGCGAAGAACTGCACAAGCGCGGCGCTGATGTGGTGCTCATCGACGATCAGGCCAGCCCGGATGGCGTCGCCGCCGAAGTCGCCCGGCAGGCTCAGATAAAAACCCCGAAGGGAGTATGGATTCTCTCGGCACTGGGCCAAGCAGTGGCCGCCGGCAGCGAAGACGATGCCGCCTTCGGTCGCGCCCTGGACTTGCGTGCACGCATGCCATTTCGCGTGGCCAAGGTACTGGCCGATATCCTACCCAACCAAAAAGACTCTTTTTTCATCTGCGCCACCCGCATGGGCGGACTGATGGGTCTAGGCCCGGATGCCAACTGCGCCGACCCCACCGCCGGGGCCACCACCGGATTGATCAAGTCCTTGAGCCGGGAATGGCCCGAGACCTTGTGCAAGGTTGTCGACCTGCCGGAAAACATTCAGGCCGGTGCCATCGCCGATGCCCTCATGGAAGAGGCAGAGAACGATCCGGGCGTATGCGAAATCGGCAGAACCAAGCAAGGTCGCTGGGGCGTGGGTCTAGCCGAATACCAACCGCCGGCAGACGCCCAAGCACTTGGCGGCCAGGGTTGCCTACCGGTCAAAGATCCGGTGGTGCTGGTTACGGGCGGTGCCGGTGATATCGTCGGCCGCATCGCCGCTGACCTGGCCGGCCACTGCGGTGGCAGCTACTACCTGGCTGATTTGACCCCCATGGCCGAGGCTACCGACCCCGACATTCTGGCCTTGCGCCAGGATCGCGAGGGCCTGAAGAAGAGCTTGATTGAACGACTGCAAAAGCAAGGCAAGCGGGTCACCCCGGTTCTGGTCAATCGGGCTTTAGGCATGGTCGAACGCAAAGCCGCCGCCCTGGCCTCACTGGATTTGGTACGCCAAGCCGGCGGCCAAGCTCAGCAAGAGTCTCTCGATGTTACCGACCTGCCGGCAGTACAAGCCCTGGTGAATCGCATCCTGGCCAAGGAAGGCCGGATTGACCTGATACTACATGCCGCCGGCTTGGAACACAGCCAGGGCATCGCCAATAAAAAAGCCGAGACTTTCGACCTCATTTTTGGCGTGAAAGTCTTGGGCTTACATGCCCTGCTGTCAGCCACTCGCAAGGTCAAGCTCTCGGGCTTGATGCTGTTCGGATCGGTAGCCGGCCGCTTCGGCAATGCCGGTCAAACCGATTACAGTGCCGCCAACGACTTGTTGGCCAAGACCACCACCTACTTGACCCAGGCCCGGCCGGGACTCAAGGCCATCAGACTGGGCTACAGCGGCTGGGACGCAGTGGGCATGGCCACCCGTGGTTCGGTACCCGAGGCCCTGCAAAAAGCGGGCATCACCTTGATTCCGCTGAGCGAAGGCGCCGCCTCGGTGCGCCGGGTCTTTGCCTCCGACTATGCCGGTGAGCTGGTGGTAGCACGCTCCTTGGGCATCTTGCTCAAAAGCCTCAATGACCCGGGCGTGAACATCCAAGCGCTGGAGGCTCGTAGACTGCAAGAACCGGAACGCTTCCCCTTGGTGCATAAGATCCTGGACTGGACCCAGGCCGATGGCCTGCGCATCGAACTTCAGTTTGATGCGGAGCAAGACCCCTATCTCAACGATCATCGCATTGACGGCACGGTGGTGGTGCCCGGGGTGATGGCGGTCGAGGGTTTTGCTGAAGCCGCCAGTATTCTAAGGCCCGACCTGGCCGTGGTCGCGGTCGAAGATCTCGCCTTTGAAGCGCCGCTGAAACTCTACCGCAATCAACCGCGCCGAGCGGTGGTGCGGCTGGTGCCCAGCCTCGACCGGCAGGGCCCGGTGCTACTGGCCACCATGGAGACCACCCGCTCTCTGGTCGGTGATCGGCAACAGACCGTCCATCACTACCGGGCCCTGATTCGCCAGGAGCGAGAGTATTCCAAGTTGACCATCGAGCCACCCCCCAAGGCCTCCTCCGGTCACAACATTGACCGCAACGACATCTACCGGGCCTACTTCCACGGACCCAGTTTCCAGGTCCTGCACAAGGTCTCCGAAGGTCCGGATGGCAGCACCGCCGGCTGGATGGAGACCGGCACCGAAAATCCCCCCATGGGCCGGCCCGCGCGTCTTTCGGCCGCCCCCATGTATACCGAACTGGCCTTCCAGGCCGCCGGCATTGTCGAGGCCCGCAACAGCCAAAAAATCGGTTTGCCCGCCGGCGTCCGCCAAATGAAAATCCACCGCCCCCACGCCAAAAACGGCGGCAAGGTCGCCGCTTGGGTCATGCCCGAGCGTCACAACGGCCAGGACCAGTACGGCGTCAAAGTCGTAGACGAAGATGGCAACATGTTGGTAGAGCTCAACGGCTACCGCACTTCGCCCTTGCCCACCGCCTTGCCCGAAGACGTACGTCAGGGACTCATTCCAAATAAGTAAGCAGGGAGCCACGCCTTGATCCAATGGTTGATCGCTCATCCGGGCCCAGGACTCGAGCAAAAGCAATTTCTTTGCCCGCAAGAAGTTGAAGAAGGCCGGCGCTATCATCATCCCGAGCGCTATCGCCAGTGGCTACTAGGCCGGGCCGCGGCCAAGACTCTGTTGTGCCGCCACACCCAAGAGTCGGGCACAAAAGATTTGCCGCCCGCCTCGATCCACATTACCCGAATGAGCGACGGCTGGCCCCGTCCCCTGCGCCTAGACGGATCCCCCCTGCCCGTCTCCCTGTCCATTTCCCACAAGCTTGACCTGGCCCTCTGTGCCCTATGCCCCGAAGAAGAAGGCACCCTGGGCGCCGACATAGAAAGCATCGAGCCCCGCTCCGAGCACCTACTAGAAGACTTCTACACCGACGCCGAACGCGACCTGCTCTCCCGCCTGCACGACCCCGAGCGAGTGCAAGCCATCACCGTCATGTGGTGCATCAAAGAAGCCGTCCTCAAAGCCCGCCGCACCGGCTTCAAAGCCAACACCAAAAGCGTCGAGATCCATTCGCTGCCAGCCGAAAGCGGAAAACTCTGGCAACACGCGCAAGTCACCCTGGATAGCAATAGCCACCCCCAAGTCTACTGGCGCCTCTTCGGCAACGACGCCATGGCCCTGGCCTTGGTGCAACTGACCGACTGAAATTACTAATCTGCAAGCAGAGGCGCAAACAGGGGTTTGAGTTTGGTCAGGCTGGTGAACAGATCGATCTCGACGGCGTGGGCGAAGGTGTCTAGGAAGACCAGGCTGTTGACGGCGGCGTCCCTTTCCGAGGCGGCGCGGATGCGATCGGCTAGCTTTTCGTTGACGTCGTGGATATTGGCAAAGAGGGCGCGGAGGCCTTCGAGGTCCCAGTCGGGGTCGTTGCCGTCTAGTTTGCGCAGGTATTGGGAAATCAAGTACATGCCCAGATAGCGAAAGACGGTGTGATCCCGGGAGCCGAAGGGAAGATGGTAGACGGCCATGGGCCGCAGCTTGCCCAGGATGGGGCAGGCCGACAGGGCTAGTTGCAGGCCGATGATGGAGCGGGCCGCGTTTTGGTTGGCCATGGTGGCTTCGACGTGCAAGTCGTCGACTTCGACTGCCACCCGGACTTGCTCGTGGGAAATCCGATCGGCGAAGGCTTCTACCACCGGCTGGATGGACAGCGCCGCCGGACAGGGCCGATCTTCTCCCGCCGGCAAGGTGCAGCAGGCACAGCGAAAGGTGTCTAAGCGCAACCATTCGGGCAAGGGCCCACAGGGCTCGGCACTGGCACTCAAGGCGGCCTCGTCGACCTCGAACTCGACCTTCTGGTCGGCGGCAAAATAGAAAGAGTAGCGAAACATGCTTAGTCCTCCCAATCTTCTTTCCAATGGATACCTATGTTTCGATTGTTCACCGGGCAGCGTACTTGTCAAGATTTCGAATGCGCAGTTTTGTCCCGGGCTGCCAGCATGATATGAAATGGACATGGACGATGCTGAAATCTTACAAAAAGGAGATCTGCGCCTGGCGGCACGATCCATGGAGGAAGGACTTATTCAGCTTTCGCTCTCTAGCCACTGGACGCGTCTGATTGGCTTCAAGGTCACGGCTTATTTGTACGGTGACTTGCTCATCGATACCGGTTTTGCTCATGTCCGCAAGCTTATCTGTTCCTATCTGGCCGCGCATCCCATCCGGGCAATTTGCTGCACCCATAACCATGAGGATCACTCCGGCAACTGTGGGGCGCTGGCCCGCCAACATCATTGTCCGGTCTATCTGTTTAATCACAGCCAACGCTGGTCAGAAGGAGTGGGTCGCTTGGCTCGCTATCGGCGCATATGGTGGGGCCGACCGGAAGACTGCGAAATCGAGGAGATGCCCGCGACCATCCAAACCCAGGAAACCAAGCTGCGCGTGATTCCCGTCCCGGGGCATTCTCAAACCCAGGTTGCGTTCTTTGCCGAGCAAAGCGGGCTGCTTTTTGTTGGCGATTTGTATATCACTGGCGGCCTGACCGCGGTGATGCGTCATGAGAATCCTTTCCAGTCCATTGCCTCCTTACGGCGAGTGGCCGCGCTTAAACCCCGGCGCATGTTCAACGGGCACGGCTTGGTAATGGATCAACCGGCCGGGCCCCTGCGGGAGAAAGCCGATCGATTAGAACAGGCCGCCGCCCGGGTGCTGCGCTACCACCAGCAGGGTTGGTCGGAAAAGCACATCATGGGCCAAATTTTCAGCAAGGGTGTGGGCAAGGACTGGTTTTTACGCTGGTTGACCCAGGGCGAGTTTTGCCGGCTCAATTTCGTGCGGGCTTGCCTGGCTCACGGGTCAGCCGGCGCAGATAGCCGGTGACTTCCTCACGATCGTGGTAGAGCTGCTTGAAGGCCAGGCGGTACTCCACCCCCGCTTCTGTTAACCTACGGGCAATGATTTCGCCACAGCGGATCAACTCTGGGAGTCTCTTTTTCATGGGCAATTTGAGATTGAAGATGCACTGGTGGGCCCAGCCCCGGGCCAACCAGTCGGCCACCAGTTTGGCAATCCGGGCCGGCTTTTCCACCATGTCACAGACCAGCCAATCCACTTTCTTAACCGGCCGATAGCGAAAACCGTCGGCGCGCACATGATCGACCAAACCGCCGGCCAGCAACTTAGGATCCATGGCCGCATTGTCCACGGCCGTCACCAGCAAATTCCTTTGGATCAGTTGCCAACTCCAACCACCTGGGGCCGCCCCTAGATCGACCGCGCGCATACCGGGGCACAGGCGCCGTTGGGCCGCCTTTTCGCCCAAAAATACGTGAAAAGCCTCCTCCAGCTTCCGCGCCGAGCGGGAGGGCGCCGCCCGCGAAATCTTCATGCGCGCAATGCCCATGAACCAGGGCGAAGATCGCTCACGCTCGGAAAGCCCGAGATAGGCAGTCGCGTTGTTGAGAAAAAACACGTGCAAACGATGTGGGCCCTGATCGCTATCAACACGCCCGGCTTGGCCCAAGGCCGCCATAAGTGGCTTCTGAAACTTTCGACAAAATGACAATAGATCCTTGCCGGCCTCGGTATCGGCGCTTTCCACAAAGACTTCAAAAAAAGGCTCGCTGACCGAGTCTAAGGCCGCCAGCAGGGATTCGACCCGCCCACCGGCCGGCAAATTGCTGATCAGGCCGAGGGCCAGGATCATTTGGCGGGCAAAAACCAAATCGCGCAGGCGTAATTTATCGACCAGGTGCTCGGCGCCATCTTCGGTCGCCGGTTGAAAAACGACATAGGCTTGATTGGGCTTGGCCCGGCAGAATCCACTGACATCCAACGATTGCGCCCGCTGCTGAATCTCAGCCGCACATTCCTTTTCGAAGCCGGCCCGGCAATAGAGCAGAATTGCTTTCACGGCGTCTGGGGCCGATACCACTTTTTCCACGGTTCCCGGCACAAATGCCGGTAATCACCAATGGCTGCCTGCAGCGTGTCGGCAGCCAATTCGGCACAGTGGTGACTTTCTGCCGGCAGGCCACCGAGCAAATCACGCACTTCGTTGCCAGAGATGGCCTGGGCCGCGCCAACGGTTTTGCCGGTAGCCAACTCGACCACGGCACTACCAGTAGCGATGGTAGTGGTGCAACCGTCGGTCATGTAGCTGGCCTCGGATATAAGGTTGTTGTGCACCCGGATGAATATTTCCATGATGTCGCCGCAGATTCCCTCGCGGCGGCCGTGGCCATCCGGACCGGCCAGAGCACCGGGGTTGCGCGGGTGCACCCAGTGGTCGAGGAGCTGGGCAGAATACTGCCCAGACGTGGATTTTTGGTCCGTCTTCATGAACCTGTAACCTGTTAGTGATCGCAGATATTGTCACCGGTCTGCAAATCACCGTTCAAATAATCTTGCACCACCTTGTCTGGAGCTTCCGAGGGGGCACCGATAACCACCTTGATCTGGTTATCAACAAAGAGACTCTGGGCCCGGGCGCCCATGCCGCCTGATAAAATTATATTGGCGCCTTGTTCATGCAACCAACGAGGCAAAACCCCTGGTTCATGGGCCGGCGGAGAAAGCTTTTGCGAGTCTAGAATCTTCTTGTTTTGGGCATCGACTTCAAAAACGGCGAAATGCTCGCAATGACCAAAATGCATACACAGCACACCATC
>JAUVBB010000005.1 GCA_030591445.1 Deltaproteobacteria bacterium
GAAAGTCAATCACCTCAGATTGGGAGAGTCGATCTTTCTCGGCTGTGAGACCTTGCAACGACAACCGATCGAGGGCCTTTACCCGGATGCTCTGACGCTGATCGCCGAAGTCATTGAGTCAAAGATCAAGCCGTCGGTTCCGTCTGGAGAGATCTGTCAGGATGCCTTTGGCACAAAGCCAGTTTTTCACAACCGAGGCGCAATCCATCACGCCATTTTGGGAATCGGTCGTCAAGACGTCCTCGTCTCAGGTCTAATCCCTCTGACGAATGAGGTGCTAATACTGGGATCCAGCAGCGATCATATTATAGTAGAGTCTCGGCGAGGCCGCTTGAGGATAGGCGAGGAGCTGAGGTTCCACCTGAACTATGGAGCCTTGCTCGCCGCAATGACTTCACCCTATGTAAAAAAGGTCTTTCTGCAATAAGGACTCCTTGACTTTCCCAGGGTCGAGTGCTACCCACAAATCGGTAAGGAGTTCAATCATCCCGGGCGCTTCCATGCGAGGCGGCGGGGTTTTATGAGGGAGTGGCACATGCGTCGGTTGGTGCTTGCCGGGGTTGCATCGTCCCTGTTGTTGGCAACTGTGCTCGGGGGATGTGATAGTCCTTGCCGGGATAACATCGAGGCAGTGCAGGACCGGGTGTTGCAATACATTCGGGATACCGATCCTACCGTGTTGGGACTGCAGCAATGCAATATCAATCCTAGTGCGGCCAATTATGATCAAATTTGTGATTATGCCTTGCGGGCCTTGTCGACGCGGTGGCCTTATTTTGATTGTCAGGCATGTGACTCTTTGGAACTGAGGCTGTGCGGTTGTTATGATGACACGGTTTGGGTGCGCGACGATGCGGGCAAGCCGATCTATCCGGGCCTGGTCTATTGCTTGGCCAGCTATTACCGGATCCGAGAGCTGTGTTCCTGTGCCCCGGATTTTCCCGGTGATCCCAGTGATTGTTACGACGCGGCCGGTGACCGGGTCTGCGCGCTGCCGCGCTCGCCGCTGCTGAAGCATCCCACCCAGCAACAGACCGATGTCTGTGACATCCTGGCCGACTCCTTTAGCTGCGCGGCCTACGATGGTGATGCCGACGGGATACCCGATCAGTACGACGGGGGCCAGGATCACTCGGCCCAGTATGCGGCCGAAGACGCGGAGTGTCTGGATCAGTTGGGTACGCCCTGTACTGCCGATGCCCCCTGCCCGCCCGGGCCGGCCATTTGGGAGGCCTGGCGGCTGGCACCGCAGAGCTTGTACGATACCAGTTTCAACAACAACGAGGTCAAGCTGTTCATCGATGCCGATGGCGCACCTGATGACATTGACGGCGACGGGGTTTCCGATTCTTGTGACAATTGCCCCAATTTGGCCAACGGTTTTGATTGCGATCTAAGAGTCCAGGGCCAAAAGGTCAACGAACTACGCTGCGACCTCAACGGCGACTCGGTCATCACCCGGGTGTGCTGGGGCTCGGACGGCTTCCAAGATAGTTGGCGGGCACAAACGGCGGTCCTTTGCCAAAATGGTTTGCCGGCCCTGACCGAGACCTTTATGGGCGAGCAGCTCGACACCGACGACGACGGTCTGGGCGACGTCTGCGACAGCGATGTCGACAATGATGGCATTGGCAACGCGACCGACAACTGCCTCCACCTGGCCAATACCGATCAGCTCAACAGCGATGCCAACAACGAAGTCGGCGCGGATGCTTACGGCGACGCCTGCGATCCGGATGACGATGGTGATGGCGTCTGCGATCCGGGTTTTGCCAGCGAAGCCCACAGCCCGTGTAGCGGCACGGACAACTGTCCCTTGGCCTACAATCCCAGCCAGCTCGACAGCGACGGTGATGGGGTGGGCAACTCCTGCGACCCCGACTAAATCCGCCCGGGGCAGAACGAAAATTATGCAGTTCGATGATACAAGTGCCGAGCACCTGGGTTGGAACGAAATCCTTACTGCCCTGGCCGACCGGGCGGTCACGCCGCAAGGACGTGAATGTTGTCTGGCCTTGCGCCCGGTCTCTGACCCAGAGACCATCCAAGTCCGCCAGCAACGCTGTCAACAATTGGGGCGCCTGGTGGCCGAAGGCAGGAATTTGCCCATCGATGCCATCGATGAAATCGGCCCAGAGCTGGATCGGGCGCGCAAGCACGGCCTGCTGACGGCAGAAGCGGTCCAGCGCGTGGCCCAGGCCATGCGCATCTCTTCCTTGGTTCGGCGTTTTCTGATCGACGCCGGACCAGAAGCCCGGGCCTTGGTCGACCTGGCGCGCGACGCGCACGATCTTTTGAGCCCGGGACGAGATCTGCTTGATGCTTTCGATGAGATGGGCGAGCTGCGCGACAGTGCCAGTCCCGAACTGGCCAAGCGGCGCAAATCGGCTCGCTCCACGGCTAGCCACATTCGTAGCAAGCTAGAAAGGATCATGCGCAAAACCAGCGTGGCCTCCTGTCTTAGCGATCAATATATTACCCAACGGGCCGATCGCTTTGTGCTGCCGGTCCGGGCCGATATGCATCAGCCCTTTGCGGGCATCGTCCACGACACTTCCCAGACGGGGGCCACGCTCTTTATCGAGCCGACCGAGCTATTGGAGGACGGCAACCGCTTGAAAATTGCCCAGCGGGCAGTGCAAGAAGAGGAACAACGCATCCTGGCCGAGTACAGCGATGAAATCGCCCGGCACGCCTCTGCCTTGGCAGACAACCTGGTCTGCCTGGCCCGAGCCGATTTGGTTATGGCCGCGGAAGAACTCGGCCGGCGGCTGCGAGGCAGTTTCCCCCAGGTGGGCGGCAAAGGATTTTTTCTGAATGAGGCGCGTCATCCATTGATGGCCCTCGACCCGGGACCGGTGGTCACCAACTCCATTCGGCTAACGCCCGCCCAGCGATGCCTGGTGATAACGGGACCCAATGCCGGGGGCAAAACGGTCACCTTGAAGTCCATGGGCCTGATTGCCATGATGGCCCAGGCCGGCTTGCCCACCCCCGTGGCCGATGGTTCGCGTATCGGCTTGTTCCAACACCTGCATGCGGTTATGGGCGATGCCCAGGACCTGCACAGTGGCCTGTCCACTTTTTCCGCCCATGTCGCCGCCATCGGCCGCATTCTGCCCCAGGCGGATGAAGACACCCTGGTCTTGCTCGACGAAGTCACCGCCGACACCGACCCCAGTCATGGCGCCGCCCTGGCCGCCGCGCTGCTGGCTTTCCTTACCCGCCGAGGCGCCACCACCGTGGTCACCACCCACTACGAGGAACTCAAACACCTGGCCTACCACGACGATCACTTCGCCAACGCCAGTGTCGGTTTCGATCTCGACACCATGCAGCCTAGTTACACGCTGCACCCGGATCTGCCCGGCCGCTCGCTCACACTTGCTATCGCCCGGCGCCTGGGCATCCCGGAGGAGATCCTGGCCGCGGCTGAAGCCAGTCTGGACGGCGGCGAAAGTAAAGTAGACGACATGCTCGATAGCCTCGAAGAAGAACGCGGAGCTTTGAGCCGGCTGCGATTGGAGCTGGCCCAAGAAAAGGGCGAGGCCGGGCGCAAAGCGCAAGAGCATGCCCAGGCAGCGCAATCGCTCAGCCAAGAAAAAGAAGATTTGCAGAAAACCGGAAGAGACGATCTGCTCGCCGATATCCGCCAGATCCGCGGCGAGGTGGCCAGCCTCATCGAATCATTGCGCCGAAAACCTTCCCTGCCGGCCGCCGGGCAGGTCAGCGAAAAACTGAAAAGTACCGAAGAGCGCCTGCGCAAAGCTGCCCAAACACCCGCCCCGACCGCACCCACCGCCCTCGGTAGTTTGCAAACCGGCGATCGGGTCCGCATTCTATCGCTCAACAAGGAAGGCCAGGTCACCGCCATCGACACCCGTGCCGAAATGATCAGTGTGCGCATCGGGGGCATGCGCACCCGGGTGCCGGCACAGCAAGTCGAGCGAATCAGCGCGGGGCCGCTCCGCCGGCCCAAGGTGGAAGTCCGGGTAGATGCCGTGCGCGCCCCCCGACCAGAGACAGAAGTACGTACGCCGGAAAACACGCTGGACTTGCGCGGTCAGCGGGTAGACGAAGCCTTGGCCCGCTTGGACAAGTTCTTAGACGAGTTGTTCGGCGCCGAAAGAGAAACTGTATTTATTATCCACGGTCATGGCACCGGCGCACTCCGCGCGGCCATCC
The DNA here is from genome assembly GCA_030591445.1 of Deltaproteobacteria bacterium. Lineage (GTDB taxonomy): Bacteria > Myxococcota > B64-G9 > B64-G9 > B64-G9 > JAUVBB01. Next base: position 4,186 of record JAUVBB010000005.1, read on the forward strand.
GGGACTACTTGCAGGACTCAGCCTATCCGCGCCACTTTCGCACCGGCGCTCCCGAAGAGGGTGGCGACGGAATCACGGTGGTAAAATTAAAGTAAAAGAGGGCACACAAGCAATGTGCCCCCTCCACTTAACAGATTTTGGACCTAGGCCTTGCGGTACTAAGCCTTAACAATGCACTCAGGTACCGGGCACTCCTCACGGCACTGGGGCTCGCCTTCTTCTTCGCACTCGGTGCAAGTCTCAGCAGAGATCACGTAGATGGTCTCACCGTCGCCATCGGTTTCTTCGGTGATAGCCTCGCGGGGGCATACCATGACACAGGCTCCACACTTGAGGCACTCGTCCAAAATGATTTTCATTGCCATTTCCGTACTCTCCTTCAGTCGAGTGGTTACTCTTCGCCGCCGGGACCTTTTGCCACCGGTGACGAGGTGCTTTTGTATAAGATCTGCTCCCGGCGCCTGTCAACCATTTTCATCTCCTTTTGTTCCGCTTGCACTTCAGTATCAATTGACTAAGACTAGCCGGGCTTGGTATTCGCTTGGAGGCATTGTCATGAGCAACCCCGTACTCGACATTATCAAAACGCGCCGAAGCATCCGGGCTTTTCTGCCCGACGAAATTCCCGACCCCCTCATCGCCCAGATCCTGGCCGCCGGCAGCTGGGCGCCTTCGGCGGGCAATGTGCAACCCTGGCATTTCTATCTGGTCCGCGAAAGCTATCTAAAGAGCAAGCTGGCCCTGTCGGCCGTGGGACAAAAGCATATAGCCCAGGCGCCCTTGGTGATTGTGGTGGCTGCCGATCAGGCAAAAGCAATGCAGGCCTATCAGGCGCGGGGAAAAGATCTTTACTGTTTGCAAGACACTGCCGCCGCCATGCAAAACATGCTGCTGGCCGCCCATTCTCTGGGTTTGGGATCCTGCTGGGCCGGTGCCTTCGATGAAGATGCAGTCAAGAAACTGTTGCGTTTGCCCCCGGCGCATCGGCCGGTGGCACTGCTGGCACTGGGCAAAGCCGCCGGGGTCGTGCCGAACCCGGGACGTCACCCCATGCACTTGGTTTATACCGAAGTCGAATAATCCGGGGGGTCAGCCGGCGCCTGGCCCAGGATCAACCAATGGGCCGGCGGCAGGTCAACGCGACGGAGTTGGGCCAAACCGGCGGCGCGCAGCCAAGCGCGCAGCTCCGGCTCCGAATAAGTATCGCCTCGTGAACGCATGTTGATGGCAAACAAGGCACCCATCAGATTCTCGCGCTTGTGCTCATCAATGATAAAATCGACCACCGCCAGCCGGCCACCCGGCGCCAAACTGGCCGCCGCCCGCTGAACCAGCGCCTGGGCTTGGGCGGCTTTCTCGATGTGCAGAACATTGGCCAAAAGCACCAAATCTTGCCCGGCGGGAAACTCGGAATGGTGATAGTCTCCGCTGATAAAATGAATTCTTTGCCCCAGCTCCGTGCCGACCAGCGAATCGGTACCCAAGGTCGCTACTTCGGCAACTTCCAGGACCGTAACCTGCAGTCGCGGCTGCGCCGAGCAAAAAACGCGGGCATATCCGCCCGTGCCCCCGCCCAAATCCAGCACCCGCTCTATCCCCAGCAAACCATCCAGCGCTTCGACTACCTGATGGGCCAGCAAGGCGGCGGCGGCCTGCATTCCCTGACTAAAGGCGGCCAACTTATCGCCGGCGCGAGTGCTGCCTTTCTCGGCCCCGGAGCGCAACCAATCTTCTAAGCCGGCACCCCAGCGATCGGCCAGCGCCTGGGCATGGGCCACAAAGGGCGTCAAATCGTCCGGACCGGGCAGAAAATGTTTTCTTAGGGCAGGATGCAAGCGGAATTTATCGCCCTCGACCGCTAACAAGCCTTGGGCACAAAGCGCGCGTACTATCTTGCCGGTGGCCGGTAAATCCAGCTTGAGGGCCGCAGCCAATTCCGGCGCGTCTGCCGGCGCCTGCGCCAGCGCCCGCAACAATCCCACCTTGGCCGCCAAGGTCACCACCCGTGGGCCGGCAAAGCCCCACAGTAGCTCATACAACTGGGATACATCCATACTCTTAATCGGTCGCTAACAAATCGTTATACACCTTGGGTCGACGGTGAGATATTGCCCCTTCGGCAACGGCGGCCAGGCGCAGCAAGAGATGTTCTTCATAGGCTCGACCCATCATTTGAAAGCCCACCGGCAAACCGCTCTGATCATATCCAGCCGGAATCGAGATGGCCGGCTGACCGGTCAGATTGGCAACCGGGGAATAGCGCATGATCTTGGTGGTCAAAGACATATTGGATTCGCCAGTTTTCAACGAGTCTTTGCCGATTTTCGGCGCGGTGCAGGCATTGGTGGGAGTGGCAATGACATCGACCTTGGTAAAAGCCCGATCGAAATGCTCGCAAATCCGGTTACGCAAGCGCTGGGCATGGATGTAGTCGGTGGCCCGCAAACTGCGAGCCAAGGCCAGGTTGACCCGGTTCTCGGTCGAGTAATGCTTGCGGTGCGCCTTATAGTATTCCAAGTGGGCCGCCGCCATTTCGGTGGCAATGATGATCATGTGGACCGGGCCCACGCGCTCTAACTCGGGCACCTCGATTTCAACCACCTGGCAACCGGCCTGAACCAAGTGCTTGAGTTGTTTTCGGCATTGGTCGACCACTTCCGGATCAGCGTCATCAAACCATGGAGAATATACCCCGATTCGGATGCCGGCCAGATCCTGCTTGGCCAAATCAGCTAGATGGGGGGCCGGCCGACCCATGCTATTGCGGTCGCGCTCATCCGGCCCGGCCATGGCGGCATAAGCCGTAGCCACATCACGTACGCTGGCGCCAATGGGCCCGACGTGGGCCACGGACCAACACAGGGGTGCCGCACCCCGCTCGCTGACGCGCCCGAAAGTGGGCTTGAGCCCCACCACCCCGCAAAAGGAAGCCGGCAGACGCACCGAGCCGCCGCCGTCGGCACCCAACGCCAAAGGACAACACCCGGCCGCCACCGCCGCCGCCGAACCGCTGGAAGAACCGCCGGTGGCATGCTCTGGATGGTAGGGATTGCGAGCCGTACCATGACCAGGATTGATGCCGGTCACGCCCAGGCCGATTTCATGCATGTTGGTCTTGCCGATAAGAAGGGCGCCGGCTGCCCGCAAGCGGGCCACCGGTTCGGCGTCCTCGGCCACCGATTCCTGGCCCAGAAAAACCGTACCCACCGTGGTCGGATAACCCTTCAAATCCAATTCATCCTTAACCGCAACCGGAACACCGTCCAAGGGCCCGAGGTTTTTGCCGGCGCGGTAACGCTTGGCACTGGCCTGGGCCTGGGCCATAAAATCGTCCTGTTGCTGGGCTACGAATATGCGCATAGGCGGGTCGAGCTCTTCGCCAGCCCGAATGTTCTCAATGATACGGGTGGCGATTTTCTCTGGATCGCTGCGACTTTGCAAATAGGCATCGACAAAGTCTCCGGCCGTGGAAAAAGCAAAACCCTCGGGTTTTGGCCGCGGCAAACTAGCGGCCTGGGCCATCAAGTCCGCGCTTCCCGTCTCGGTCGCGGAAACTGCGTTTTCCCCAATGGTCAAACGCGGCTGAACCGGCAAGTCCGTATCAATCGACAACTTTCTCAGCGCGGCAATGCCGGTATCGGCCACCAATTTTGCGATCAAGGCCCCACTCAAGGGTGGCTTCTCCAGGGCATTGGCCAGCATACGCAGAGCCCCTCCAGCTACCCGAGGCGCCTTAAAATGATTTGGATCGTAGGTCATGAGACCCTCCCTTTCCGTGAAAAACAAAGAAACGGCCTACACAGACCACAAACACGCGTGAATTTCAAGCCAGGCGGGTTTTTTTGCGGCCAAGATCCCGAAACCAAAGCCTTATGATCAAGCCGATTCCTATGTTGACATGCCCCTTGCCAAGCCGTAGTTTACCCCTCGCCTTGAAACCAGGAGGCATGGATGAAGACACAGAAAGCGAGTTGGCAATGGAGGTGGTCACTAGTGATTTTGCTGGTGACAATCGGGCCGTCCTGCGCCGACCGCAGCTACATGAGCACGGATGCCGGAACCAACGACGGCGACGGCCAGACCGGCAACGGCGAGACGGTCACCATTTACGCTCTCCAAAATGAAGAGGAAGCCAACCACCCCGCCTCGGGAGAGGCCGTCCAGGTTACCGGAGTGGTGGTCACCAGCCCCATGTACAAGGGTCATCCCGAATCCCTCGAAGCAGACAGTTTCTATGTCTCGGAGCTTGCCGGCGGACCTTACTCCGGCATTCTGATTCTGGGCAACAAAGTCGACGAGCTGCCGGCCCTGGTGACCGGCGATAAGGTGGACATCTACGGAACCCTCTTTGAAGATGACAAGTCACCCTCTTTCGGCAACGGCGTCATCGAGGCTTTCCTGATCAAGCACACCGGCACCGCCGCGCTTCCCGAGCCAGAAATCGTCAGCGCGGCGGCAGTCACTACCGCTGGACCCGACGCCGAGCGCTATGAAGGTTGCCTGGTGAGTCTGACCCAGGTGATGGTATCCAACCCGGACGCCGGCCATGGAGATTTCGCGGTCAGCGGCGAGGAAGCGGATTCGGCCTTGCTGGTATCACCAAAATTCGCGGCCCACTACAGCTACCACCCCACGGCCGACGATGCCTTTTCCCGCCTGAGTGGCGTACTGGAGTTTGCCTTTTCCGAATCACGGCTACAGCCCCGATCTTGCGCCGATCTGATTGACGACAGCGGGCAGGCGGCCTGCGACCAATGTCCCGGCGCTGAAGTACCGGTATCCATTGCCCAGCTGCAAAACCAGGCAGAACCCGCCTACGTCCCTCGCGGTTGCGAAATCAGTTTGCAGGGCGCGGTGGTTATCAGCCCGATGTTTTCCGTTAGCAGCTTCTACGTACAAGATCCGGCCGGCGGCCCCTGGAGCGGCGTTTTGGTAGTGACTCCGGCAGACGATGCCGATGCAGTCGAAATCGGCGACGAAGTTAATCTGCGCGGCGTGGTCGAGGAAGTCTCCGAAAAGACCCGGTTGATCGCGTCAGTGCTCAGTCTCAGCGGAGCACAGATTAGCCTACCCCAGCCCACCGTGCTTAGCCTCGCCCAAATACAAAGCGATGACCCAAGCGCTGACTCCTTCGAAAGCACCCTGGTACGGGTCACCGAGGTGGCGGTTACCGAGGTTATCCAAACCGATGCCCAAGGCTTGGATCAAGGTGATTTCGTGGTCGCCTCCGCGCAAGCACCGCAGGCAAGTCTGGTGGTCGGCTGGGCATTTACCCACCCCTACGCTTGTCCCGCCGGTTATGAAAATATCTGCCAAAGCGATCGCCGCCAAGGCGGAGACTGTTTCAGCGAAATCACGGGCGTGTTGGATTTCTCGCCAGACCATTATCGACTCCAGCCGCGCCAAGAAAGTGATCTGGTGATTGCTGAACCCGATCCGGATGATCAGGACTGTGACGGCATCGGCAACGCCAGTGACAACTGCCCCGAGGACTTCAACCCGGATCAGCAGAACGAAGACGACCAGGACTCGGTAGGCTCGGCCTGTGATAACTGTCCCCAACATGACAACCAAGCGCAGGCCGATATCGATCAGGATGGCATCGGCGACGCCTGCGACAACTGCCCGGAACTTATCAATCCCGACCAGCAAGACGGTGACCACGACGGCCTGGGTGACTCCTGCGACCCGGATATTGATGGCGACAAGATCGATGACGAAGACGACAATTGCCCGCGGGACGCAAACCCCGATCAGCTCGATACCGACCAGGATGAGCATGGCGATTTCTGCGACAACTGCCCCGAGGACGCCAACTCCGATCAGGCCGACCTCGACGGCGACGGCATCGGCGATGTTTGTGAACAGTTGGAACCACGACTGATTCTGTCGGAACTGCTATACGATCCAGAAAGTGATGACGATGGCCGGGAGTGGGTGGAAATTTACAACGGCACCAGCGAGACCATCGACCTGGCCAATTACTCCCTGGGCGCCGGTGGATCTACCTATTTGTACTCAGTTTTACAGCTAAGTGGCCAACTCCAACCAGGCGCCTGCTTTGTGGTTGGCGGCCCCATCTCCGATGCCTTCAACCATTTTCCCAGCTTCGATCAAGAGCAGGCTTTCGATCCCCCCATGCAAAACTCAGGCTCCAAATCCCCGGCCGACGCCGTCGCCCTGTTTGCCCTGCCCGCCGCCCAAATCCAAGCAAGCAGCGTCCCCATCGATGCCGTGCTTTATGGCGGGCTCAATGAAAACCAATTGCTAGACCAAAGCGGCCAAGCCGGAACCTCGGTCGGCTATGCCTATGGTCCCAAAACCCTAGAACGCACCCCCAGCGGCTGGCGCGTCCAAGCCGACCCTTCTCCCAATGACTGCAGTCCTGTGAGTGACCCATGAACTTACCCCGATTAAATTGGATCCTGGCAACAGCCACGCTTTCGCTGGCCCTACCAGCCTGTGTTGTCGAAACCGAACAACCGGTTCTCGAAGGCCGTACCGTACGTTTTACCGTGCTCCACACCTCCGACATCCACAGCCGTCTGTTCCCCACCCATATGCAACCCAACAGCCATGATCAGGGCGACGGCCTGTACCTCGAGACTGGCCCCTATGGTGGCGCCGAACGGCTGGCGGCTCTCATTCGCCGGGAACGCAACCGCGGCGAGCGCGTGGTGCACCTGGACTCCGGCGACATTTTCCACGGCGGACCCATCTTCAATTTCGCCGGCGGCGAACCCGAGTTTCGTTGGCTTTCGCTCATGCGGGTCGAGGCCATGGCGGTGGGCAACCACGAACTGGGCGCCGGCGCCGAAGGGCTGGCGGGTTTGGCCGCTAATTTTGGATCCTTTCCCTTCCTGGCCGCAAATTATATCTTTGCCAACTGGCTCGCGGATGGCGACCCAGCGTTGGGCCAGCAAGTCCAACCCTACACCATGCTCAATGTCAAAGGACTGCGGGTGGCGGTGATCGGCGTGGGCGACGATTCTTCAGTCCAATCCATCTCTCGCGGTGGAAATTCCTTCGGCATCACCCCGGTGGAAGCAAACGAGACCGTTCGGGCCTATGTTGAATTTTTAGGATCTTCGGCAGATCTGATTCTAGTGCTCAGTCACCTGGGTTTGAATGAAGATCGCGAACTGGTCGAAGGGCATGAGCTGACCATGACCGCGGACATGGACGTGCGGGCTTTTCTCGACCGTCCCGTCGATCCTTGGCAGCAGCGTAAGTGTGAAGCCTGTCGCCCGGGAGAACACAAGTATTGGGTGCCAGGGGTACGCGGTATCGACGCCATTTTGGGCGGACATCTGCACGTATTGTTGCGTCCGCCCATGATGCTGACCGACCTTGCCGGCCGCAAGGTCCTGCTCCAACATCCGGGCGCTTTCGCCAAATTCCTAGCCCGGCTGGATTTGGCAGTCGCCGTGCCCAACCACAGCTACACCTGCGATACCAGCCAAAGCCCGTCGGTTTGCATGCCGCAGGAGAACCATTTCAGCCGCGGCGTGGTCTGTCAATCCGACGCCGATTGCCGGCGCGAACGGCTGGCGCCTTTCGGCGCCGAGATCATTGCCCACAGCCAACAAATCTTTCCCGTGGACACTATCTGGTGCGCCGAGCCTCGGCCCGATCCCTACGACTATGACTACGGTAAAGAATACGAATTCGAGCGCGACGTGGCCGCGCTGGCGGCTTACTGCGGTGAACGCGGTGACGGGGCCACCCGCAACTTGCTCGAACCTTACCGCATGGCCATGGAATTGAGCCCCGAATTCTTGCTGACCCAGGTGCTGGGCTACGCCCCCAGAATCGTCCTCCGCCGGGATACGGCCAACGGCGGTGATTCAGCCTTGGGCAACATCGTGGCCACCTCGCTGATGATTCGCAAGCGGGTCGAAGCCGAGTTCGCGGTCACCAACGCCCTCGGCATTCGCGACAATATCTACCCCGGGCCGGTCGATATCGGAACCATCTTCAACGTTTTCCCTTTCGAGAATACCATCGTGGTCATGTACCTCAGCGGCCGGGAAATCCAAGAGATGTTCGACTTCCTCACCGAACGCGGTCAAGATCGAGGCTGCCAAAGCCAGGTGCAAATCGCCGGCGCTTCCTTCGTGATGAACTGCGGACAGGTCAAGCGCAACCGCGCTCGCTATGCCTGTACCACCGCCGAGGATTGCTGCCCTTATCGGCCTGAGATTTGCGCGGCCGACTATGAGGGCTCGGCTCGCTGGCAGTGTCTGGACGAAGCCTGTTTCAGCCATCCGGCCGAGGACATTCAAATGGGCACAAAAGCGTTGTTACCGGATGCCTCATACAAACTGGCCGCCAATGATTACATCGCCCAGGGCGGTTCCGGCTTTTATGTACTGCAGCGTAACACCACCAAGATCTTCACTGGCATCCCCTTACAGGACGCGCTGATCGAGCACTTACGTAACTTCCCCAATTGCCGGGAGATCTTGTCGGCAGCTGATTCGGCATCGATTGACCCGCGGGCCATGGCCTATTGTTCGAAGATCAAACAGGAAGATGGCAAACACCTGATTGAGGTTCGCGCCGGCTGTAGCTGCGGCGATGTTCTCGACGGCAATATAGCCCGCTGCGGCTCCACCGACACCCTGCTGACCCAGTTTTGCCGCAACCCGCTCGAGTTTCCCGTCATCATCGGCCAATCGGACCAGAGAATCGGTCGCAAGATCAATTAGGAATCAAGCCATGCGCAATCACAAATCTTCTTTTTCACGATGGCTACTGACCGGCACCGCGTTTTCATTTTTACTGGCCTCCGGCCCTTGCACCGAGAAGATAACCCTGCCCAACAGCCTGTCTGGTTTCAAGGTCACGGTCACCGAAATCAGCGGCGCCATCGGCGGTACTGGCACCTTCGCCAATCCTTTCGACTACCCAGACGGGGAGATCAGCTTTACCGTCGATGTGCAAGCCTATGACAATCACGGGCAATGGCTCGACCTGCTCGAAGGAGAAGTAGCGGTCAAGGTAACTTCGGGAGATTTGCTCTCCCCCACCACCGCCCACATGCAGGCCGGAGAAATCACCGGGCTCGAAGTCAAAGCCCGCCGTTTGATGGGACCGGCCACGGTCTGGATTGAAGACATCCACCTGGTCGACGACGAACTCATCCAGTCGGAAGGCAGCTTCTTTCAATTACGTCGGCCGATGGGCTCCTGGGCCACCGGCATTTCTCGGCAGATTCATTTCAAGAAGCCCACCCTAGGTCAGATCCAGCGGGACCCACAACTCGAGGCCGAAACCGACATTTATGAGTCGCCCTTGGCCGGCCGCTTTGTCGAAATTGACTGCCGGGAAACGGTCACCAGCGGACCCTTCCAGGACGGGTACGGCAAGCTCTTGGTGACCGGCCTCGTCAACGAGGGCTTTTTCGTTACCGATCTGGCCGAGCCGGTGTTGGGATTCAACCACCTGTACGTCTACAATTATTCCTTTCCCGAGAACCTGCAACTGGGCGATAGAATCGCTCGTCTTACTGGCACCAGCCAGGATTTCTCCGGTTGCACCCAAATCAGTTTCCCTTCCTACCATCGGGTAGAAGACGAAGACGGCGACCCTGCGCCCTTCCGCGTGGCGCCCGACCAAATTGATACCTTGGTGCCGCCGGTGCTCATCACCACGGCGCTGTGTGACGAAAGCAGCAGCAGCAATAAACACCTGTGTGGTCACAGCAAGAGAAACTGGTCTTTTGAAGCACTGGAGTCCGGCCGGGTGCGCATCGAAAACTTCCGAACCCCCGATGTCTTGGTCAACTGCGATTTCGACGGCGACGGCCAGGTGGTCCCGGACTGGATGGACGCGGCCGACCCGGAAGCCATCTGCTCGGTGGCCTGCTTGAAAAGGAATCCGGCCGTTGAATTCGTGGTCGAAGAAATCGTCACCTCCCAGGCCGCCCATGCCGAGGTAGTCATCGACCCGGCGGCGCTTTGCCCCTGGGAAGAAGGACAACCCAATGCCACCGCCCACTGCCAGCGAGTGCGCGTCGGGCCCGAGCAAGTATGCACCGAGCTGACCACCTTACGCGGCTATGGCCAATGGGTGGTTGCCTTGGACGCAGGCACCGGTCCCCTGATCAACGTGATTAGCCAACAAAACCAACCCGACTACGATCCCGCGGCCCTGGAAAATCTCGGTCGTACATTACCCTATTTGCAAGGCAACCTGCGCCAAGTCCGCGCGGCGCGGCCCCGATGGATGATATTAGTCGGTGCCCAAACTGCTGACCTCCCACCCTCCTGGCAAGCCCGCAGTCGGCTTCCCTAATGCCCGATAACTGGAAGGAATCCACAATGAACCGCACCTGCATCGCCCTGCTCGCCAGCACCCTACTGCTGGCCTCAACCCAACCGGCCACCGCCGGCGAATTCATGGACACCCGCCTGAGTTTCGTTCTCTCCGAGAACAACTTCTTCGCCGGCCCGGGCGAGACCCTTGACAACAGCCCCGGCCTCGGCATTGGCGCCGATGATTCCAACACCGTTTTCTTCGACAACTACGACACCCGCTTTTCCGGCTTCGAGACCCTGAGTCACCTGGCCTTGTACAAAAAAATGCCCAGCTTCTTCGAGGGCCTGACCACCGAAGCCGCCCTGGTTCTTTATATTCCCGGGCTTGCTGACTCCGGCTCCTATATTCGACTGATTTATGAATTGGATAACCCGGATTCCAATTTGGAGTTGATCCTGTTTCCGGTGAGCGGTGATCGCTTTCGCCTGGGTTATTCCTACCGAATCTCCTGGGGCGGCAACGGTATCTTCCCGGAAAGAGCATCGGTGGTCCCGGCGGCAAAAATTCAGCTCAATCTTCCCTGGGGCTATGCCTTCCTGGGCGCCAAGACCACCCAGATTCCGCAACCCATCGGCGAGACCCTGCAGTTTGAATTGGTCACCAACCACGGTTTGCTAGCCGGTTTGGGCACTGACATCCAGGGTCTGCGAGCAGAAGTCAACGGCGGCTATTTCACCCGCGGCGCCTTTGACTTTGACGGGGTACGTGGCCGGGGCATTTACGCCAGCGGTCTTTCCTATCAAATCGGCTACCACCAGGGCATGGAGATCGGAAGTTCCATCGACTTCAAACTCTACCAAAATGACCCGAATCGAGAGATCGAATTCTTCAAACCCGAAAGCTACGACGGTGGCTTGTCTTTCGTCGTCAAGCACGAGGGCACCTTTTTGTGGCATACCCTGATGGACCCCGATCTATTCGGCACCACCACCAACCAGTTTGCCACCGCCTTCGATCTGAACGTCGCGCTGAAGTGGGGCTATTTCCGAACCCATTTCGATGCCATGGTCCGATCGCTGTCCTTCTTGCTGCACGAGCGCCCGGGATTCACACCCTTCCAGGATTTCCCCCCGGACGCCGAAGTCAATCCTGAATACTTCCTGGCCCTCGGACTTGATTACCACTTTCCGGCTCTTCATTTGACGCCCGGTATCAAATTCGGCGTCCAGATGCCGGCCACCTACACGGTGGAGGATTTGAACATGGGCGGGCTGTCCTTCCCTGGCGAACGCACGGTTGTCGTTTACAATGTCGCCACCCAGTCGCCACTACCGGCCGGCGAGGTAGCTCGCCTGGTCTGGTCGATCAAGGCAAACTGCAAATGGGATATTTCCGAGATGCTGGCCGTTATTGCCGAGGTCTATTATTCTTGGGACGACAATCAAGTCCGCTTCCTAAGCGACACCTCCGGCATGAACGTAGTCACGGCCGAGTTTATCGACGCCGCCATTCTGGGTATGAATTTAGCCGCCCAAGCACGATTTTAATTATTAAATAGGTTATGCTGGCCCGATGAGGAAATTCTGGGCATGGGTCACGGTGGTACTTGCCCTGCTGGCTGCCTGCGGGTCGGCGGATGAGACCGCTTCTTTGGCAATTCGGGTCCATTCCCTAAGTGCCGAAGAGCTCCAGCCACGGCGTTTTTTCCCGCATCTGCCCGAGCCGGACCGGGTGCTGTTGCAAATATGGCCAGCAGAAGACCTGGGGGGAGAACCACTGATCCATCTGGATGAAGACTGGCAAGACCTGCCCCAAGACCCGGTCTCGGGTAAGAAGTATCTGCTGGTGACTGTTCCTTCCCGGGAAGAGCAAGAGTATTTTCTGCGCTTGGCCAGCCGCGTACGCGATGGCCGCGGTGTGCTGCAAACCGACGAGTGCGGCGCCATCGGCCATATCCGCACCAAGGTCGGCGCCAAGACCCTGGTAGAAATGGTCACCCACCCAGGCCCCTGCGCCACCCTATTTTGCCAAAGCGACTCCGACTGCCGCGGCGAAGAGCGCTACTGTCTTTCTTTCGAGTGCCAGGAAGCAAGTCCCTGCCATGCCTGCCCGCTGGGCGCCTACTGTGATCCGGACAGCCAATGTGCCGGCTCCTGCGCAGCAGATGACGACTGCGCCGACAGCTTCGGCTGCTGCGGTGAAATCTGTTCGATTCATTGCTTCGGACGATAGACTAATAGCGATCCATAAAATGGAGCAGGCGGTGGGTGAAGGACTCTAGCAGGAGGATGCCACCGTCGGCGGCGAGTAGTTCGTCTACCAGTAACTCACCTAGCCTGACGGCCATGCGCTCGGCGCCGCGCTGGTGATAGGCAATGAATACTTCGCGGAAGGGTGCGGCCGGGCGGGCCAAGGGGTTTTCCAGCAAGCGCTGGGTGGAGTCTTCCACATAGGGCTGTAACTTGGCGGCCAGCTGATTGCGAAAAGTGGTCAATTGCCAGCTGACACTTTGTAACAACGTGGCCAGCTCTTCGGCCGGCATTTGGCCCTGGTCGAGGAGGGCCAGGGCCTGGTCATCGCCCACAGAGCTCATGCCACTGAGCTGGGCATGGCGCAGCATCATTGCGAAAATACGGCCGGCGTCAGCCAGCTGCTCCCGGTCCAGGATCTGCAAGTCTTGACCGATCCCTTCTTCCAGTATCCGATCCAACTCTTGGACCCGCTTCCGATCATCGGCAAAGGTCTGTAAGTGATCGGCCACGGAGGGTCGCGCTTGATCATTGGCCTTGAAAAACAGGCCCTGGAGTTGGCGACGCGCGGACAACATTTCTTGTCCGGCCACGAGCAATTCGTTGAAATTCCGGCCTGAGCTGGATGCAGACTTCTGCTGACTGGCACCCTGTTGGTACAAAGATCGGTAGACCTCCAGCAAGTGCAAGAGCACGGGGACCGCCCGGTTGCTGCAGCCCGGAAAACCGGCCAACTTGAGTAGAGTTCCTTCCTCGAAATAAGTTGCGGGCAAGCGCGCCAGCCAGGCTACGTCGTCTTCTTTCGCGCTGGGAGCATGCCGGCGCAGGCGGGTTAGAATCTCGCGAATATCGGGCACTCGCTCGCGTTCCGCCTGGGCGGGCAAGGCAGCCAAACTCTCTGGGCAAGCCAAAGAATACAACTCGGTCACGTCGCCGCTCAACCAGTAGCGAAGCACGCTCTCGACCGCCAGCAAGCTCTCCCGGCCGCCACCTGACAAAACCCGCTCTTTGAGATCGTGCAAATAGGAACCTTGGCGATCTTCCGGATCGAGGGCCAGCAGATGGGCGCGCATGGTCGGCGCTCCCAAGTGAAAGGGCGATAGTGGGGTCAATCGCACCACGGTACGCAGCAAATGGATCATCTCCCCGGGCCAAGATCGCGACAACATATCAACCAGGGCCTGCCCCACCGTAAGCAGGGGCTCGCCCGATCCATCTTGTTGGTTCTGTGGGCCTTCGTCCCGCAGCCATACTTCTTCCAAGGAGAACCCGACCACCAGCGGCAAAAGCATTTTTTCAGCCACGTCCGGATGCGCGTTCGATACCCCCAAGCGCCAGCTTACGTCTTCGCGGCTGACCGGCGCGCCCTGGATGGGCCCGGTGCGCAAGCGCTGGGCTTCTGCTACGGTTCGAGCCACCACTGAAATATCCGAAGATCCGAGCAAACGCTGCAAGATCTCGGCGGCGACTGCGCGTAGATCTTCCAAAGCCGGTTCGATTTCCCCTCGGCCGGCTTCTTGCTGCAGTCGGTCCATGACCGCATTGGCTACGGTATCCAAGGCCGTAACCAGGCCCGCTTCGCCGCCGGCAGCGACAATGGCGGGAACCCGATTGCGCAACACCGAAGCCATCAACCGAAACAAACGCAGATCACGGGTTTGACCAATCCAGTCGGCAAAACCCTCGCACAGACATCTCAAGGATGCAGATTCAGGCGCTTGGGAAACAAATTTTTGGTTCAACTTGGCAAACCAGGTCTCCCAAACCTGCTCTCGCTCTTGGGCACGACGGTAGGCCGCCAACTCGAGCAAGACATCGATCACCGGTCGCTCGGTACTGGCCAAGTCTGCCATCAGATCGTGCAGCCAATCCAGATCCGTTTGCAGCTGCTCTTTGCGAACATCCGCCAACAAGGGCAGTTCAAAAAGATCGGCCTCGCAGCCTTGGTCCCAACGACCGTCATAGACCGGTTCGGCTTCGATGCGCCACTGTTGCATTCTCAACGCCATCCGCGTGGTGTCCAGCAACATGGCGGACCAACTAGCGGCCGGGCAGCCATCTTCTCCGATCAAGAGAATCTGCCGGCCAAAATCCAACAGCGCCGGCAGCAAGTGATCAAATTCGCGCAGCCCGTCTCCCATTTGCACCATTTCCGCAAGCAAGGTCTCCAGACATTCGGTGGCCGCTTCCGGAGTATTCTCGGGACCTTCGCGCATAATCTCTTCGACGATCGCCGCAAACAATCCCTCGGTCAGGGTGGCAGACTGCACGCGCAGCGAGAGACTGGGGGCCTGCCCCATTCCCTGCAAACCAGCCTTTCCTAAAACCTGCAAGGCATCGACGGAGCGCAGCAAGATGGCGGGATAGGCACTGTAGAATGATTCAATCGCCCGCAACAAAACCGGCCAGGAGCGCTTTTCGGCAGACAGCTCTCGATCCAGCGCATTGGATTCGTACAAGACCGAGGCGGAAGGATTGTGTACCCTTACCGTGGCCTCGATGCGGCCACCGCTTTGGCTTGGGTTATGGTTCGCCTCGCTCATCACAATTCACCACCTAGCAGAGCCCCCACATTCATTTCCCAGGCCACCACCGGCACCGTGATTTCCCAGCGTTCGAGCACCTCGGGGGCCAGCTCGCCCAAAACCCCGATCGGCTCACCTTTGCTTCCCAGCACCCGAGCCATGCGGCCGGGCAAGAAGGAAGCGTGCTTATCCTCGCGTAAATGCAACTCTTCGTTCAATTGGAAAAACAAGAAGTCGATATCGGTGTGAATCTCCGACAAGTTGGCTTCGCGGTGAGCCACCATCACGGCCAGGTGCAGTTCCGTTCGAGAACCATGGGCAGCCTGCGGATCGAAAACCGCCACCTCGCCGACTTCGAAGATTCGATGCGGATAGGCGGCGGTAGCCGAATGGGTCTCCACTTTCAACAGCGAAGGCAAAACCGCGTTGCGCAAAACCGCGTGGTTTTCGTTGACCTGGTTCGAAATCTCGACCAGCTTGGTATCGGCCATATTCATCCGGTCTGCCACCTGGGCGCGGGAAACCAGGATATTGGAAATAATTTCCTCGTAGCCCAGGCCGACCATGTGATCGCGAACCTTGTCTTCCAGCACGCTCAAGGCATCGGAGCTACCCGGGCTGAAATCCTGGGGCATTTTGGGCGAAAAAGAACCGTAGCCGCGCGAGATGGCATAGTCTTCCACCGCATCCACGGCATGCAAATAGTCAAGGCGCGTGGGCGGCGGATGTACCTCAAGGACTTGCCCGTTCACCACCACATCACAGCCATATTGTTCCAGGCCGTTGGCCACCTCCGTCGGCGTGCACTCGACTCCGATCAAACGGCTGAATTCATCGGCGGAAACTTGCAGGGTGCGATCCAGTTGCAACGGCGTGGTAAGCTCGCGCCCCAAGGGCGTGTCATACGGATACCGGGTCAGCACCCGGGAGATAATTCCGCCCCGGTCGGCCAAATCACAGGCCATGATATTGAGCGCCAGCACCAGAGAGAAAATATCGGTACCGGTTGCCTCCACAAATAAATCCGAGTCACCCGGCTGCACCTCGCCTACTTCCCGGGAGTTGATGATCGGCGGCATGGACAAAGTCAGGCCGGCCTCATCCACCAGCAAGGGCACCTGCGCTTTGCCGGCCAGGATGGCCTGGTACTCCACGCCTTTCGGGTGTCTCTTCAGAATCTGCGACAGCAACATGGGTTCTTCCATGCCCAGCGGAACATAGCTGTGGCTCTCGGGATCCTGGGCCCGGTAGTGAATGGGAAAGGAAATTTTGTCCAGACGATAGACGCCAATCGCCAGATCACGCCGGTGGTGGCCAAAGTTTTCGGCCAGCTTCTCCTGGGTCTGTATGATCTGTTGCAAACAGGTCTCGGTCACGTTCAGTCCGCGCACCATAAAGGCGCCCACGTAGGGTCGCAACTCGCGCATGGCAGCCTGAACCTCGATGGAGCCTTCGGCCTCGCCCTCGAAAAAGCGATAGTGCCGGCGCCGGCCCTGGACACAGCGCAACTGACGGGCAATCCCAGCGGCCGTCCACAGGTCGGGCCGATTGGTATCGTTCAACTCCACCCGGTAACGGCCTTCCTCGTCCAAGCCCTTGAATTCGGCCTTGGCCAAAGCCAGCTGTTCCACCAGTTTTTCCTGGTCAAGTTCTTCGCCCAACAGTTCCGCGAAATCATCCGGATTGACAAAAATAGTCGGCATCGGCTCAGTCCCTCATACGAATGTTGGTCGCGCGAACCTTGCCCAGATCCGAAGAGAACAGATCGCGGATATCGTCAATGCCCAAGGCCATCATGGCCATCCGATCCAAGCCCAAGCCCCAGGCAATCACCGGCACCTCCACCCCCTGGGCCCAAGTCAATTCGGGGCGAAAAATACCGGCACCGCCCAGTTCCATCCAACCCAGATCCGGGTGCTTGACGTGTATTTCCACCGATGGCTCGGTAAACGGAAAATAGGCCGGGGCAAATACAACCTCGGTCGCCTTGGCTACCTGCTCGGCAAACAAGCGCAAGAGGCCCAGCAAAGTGACGAAGTCAATGTCGTCACCCAGGACGATGCCCTCGCACTGGTAAAAGTCGGCCGCGTGGGTGGCATCTACCTCGTCGGGGCGAAAACAGCGGGCAATGCCGAAATACTTACCCGGCACCTTGGCCTGTCTCAGTTTGCGGGCGCTCAACACCGTTCCCTGGCTACGCAGCAGCAAACGGCGGCTGCTATCGTGATTGAAATCATACCCCCAACCACGGCTACCGGTCTCGCCGCCCTGGGCATGGGCCGCCGCCACCCGCTCGGCAGTTTCTTGCTCGATGGCGGCAACGTGGGTCGGCTCCTTGACCGAATACACATCGTGGATGTCGCGAGCAGCGTGAAACTGGGGCATAAACAAAGCATCCATCAGCCAGAACTCGCTCTCGACCAGGCCCCCGCGCATCTCCTCGAAGCCGAGCCCAATCAGTTTGCGGCGTACAAAATCAAGAAACTCCCGGTAAGGATTGCGCCTACCGGCAACGCGGCGCGGCGGGCGAATGCTAAGATTGTAGGGACGAAAGGTCTTGCCCCGCCAACTACCGTCAGCCAGCATTTCCGGGCTAAGACGATTAATCTCGTCACTGCTACGCCCCGCCTTGCGGGCCGCCGCGCGAACTTGGCAACCCAGTTCAGTAAAACCTAGCTCCCGCGTACTTTCGCTGGCAATGCGAAACACCCCTTTCGATTTGCCCCGCTTGCGGCTAGCACCAGCCACCAGTGCCTGTTCCGCATCCGAAAGCAAATCAAACGACAAGCGGCCTACCTCCTCGACCCTTTTGATGAGACGCGGCAAAGCCTCGATAGGCTCCAGATCGGCCCCATCAGCCAAACGCACACTGCCCGCACCGGCATCTTCCAGCACCCCAGCTTTTTTCAAAGCCCCCAGCGCCTGGCCCACTTCCTTCTGTTCGGCCCCCTCCATGCTGAGCAGTTGCTTGATCCCAACCGAATCCTGGCCGCGCACCGCTTCGACCAGCCGCTGCTCCGGCGTCCCCTTCCGGTATTTTTGCCCCAACTCCCCCAACTCCACCCACTGGCGCTCAACCGTGCCCGTTACTTCCATACACTCTTTGGCTCGCTGCCACTCAATCACGGTTCTGACCTGAGCCTCGGTCGTCACTTCCGCCGCCACAATCTCGGCATCGGTAAAAGTGTCCCTATCAGCCAGCAGCTCATAGATTTTAATTTCGAGCGGATGCAAAGTCGCGGCAATTTCTTCGGCTTTCATGACTTTGTTGACCTTTCTGGCCCAAATAGAAATTTAGACCCAAAATCAGGCAGGTTGCGTCTAACATATCGCACCCGGGCAGTCAATTCAGACCAGGCGCGAGAAATTGACTTGGCTTTGGGCAATGGCTAGACTAACACGTAAGGAGAAAAGCGTTTTTTGGAAATGCTGCCAAACCTAAGCAAGCGATTCATCGGCTACTACGACCGTAACGGACAAGCGGGTAGAATCGGCTACGACGAGTTGCTGATTCAGATGGGCGAGGGTCGCAAGCTGTCGCTGACCGAGTGTTTGTACGAAGAGCATGATCGCCTGCATGAATTCCGTAGGCTCTCTGCAAAAATATCTAAAAAGATCAGGGCGCTGGATCCGATTTATGACGAGATTGAAAAGAATTACCCTGCCTTCGTGCAAAAGTGCGAGGAACGAATCAAGAATTTGAATAAGATGTCTTATTCACGGCGCATTCACCTGCTTAACACTTACTACACGCTGAATGGAACCCACGACCGTATTCTGCGCAAATTGACCGATCATATGCTCAGCGGCTCAGAAGGAGATCATAGCGAGCACAATATCTCCTTGGTGCGCCGGGCGATTGATTACACTTGCCGGGTGATGCGGCGCAAGTCACGCAAGACCAAACAACCGGCGGCCATGCATGCTATCGAAGCCGCGCGCGGCGCGGCCAAAAACGGCCTGCGCATCATTACCGTGATCTCTACGCTGCTTCACGACGTGCTGGAAGACAGGCTAGACGAGTGGACCGAGGCGATGATCACCCAAGAACTCGCCAATCCGGTCTATGGCGAGTACAGCGGTAAGAAAATGAAGGAAGTGCCGGCTTCGCTTCGGCGCAGCATTATCCAGAAGCATATCGGCGCCTACAACGACCGCGCCTCGGGCATCTATTTCGGCATCGGCCTGGCCTTGTACGATCATGTGCGCCATTTCCCGGTGCCCGGCCGGCACTACGAAGCCTTGCATTCCATTAGCGATATGGTGGCGGCACTTTCTCGGCGCCGGGACATGTCCTATTATAGCTACCTGCAAGATCTGCTTTATCCCAAAGCGAAGGTAGAGTTGGACACCATCGATTATGAACGGCTCCTGGAAGAGCTAGAGCCAGATCATCCCTTGGCCAGCCAAATCCTCGACCCTTTTCTCAACAAGGTACACACTTTTTACCAAACCCAGCTGGGCGAGTTTTCGGCCAAAGAGGAAGTGCGCCGCAACGCCTTTCGGGAAATCTTGGCCAAGATTCTCGATCGCATGAACAACACCCGCGACATGAATCGAGAACTGGGATTTTCCATTCCCAAACGACTGTACGGAACGGGATTCAAGAATATTTTCTTTTTGCAAGCCATCGAAGACAAGTTTCGGCGACCCAGCTTCAACACCGAGGAGCGCCGGCTCATCGAGAATAAGTTTATCAACAAACCAAAAGTCGCCGCCCTGTATCAAATCCTCGATGATCTGCGCTTCATGGAACAAAAGCATGATCAAAGCGAGTTGATTGCCTTCTTGGAAAAAGAAATCAAGCGCTACATGGCCACCCGCGCCTTTCGCCGCATCACGGCTCCCGGCCAAGGCGGCTACTTCAATGGCTTGGTTTTCTTGTTCAACGATATCACCCTGGGCCGAAAGTCAGACCTGGTTGAATTGGCGAAGCGACCCGACAAGATTGCCGAAGTGCTGGTGGCCTTCAAGGCCGTCTTGGAATCTTATCTGGTCTATCCGGCCCTGATTCGCGAAGAGAAAAAGAAACAAGGCTTGCCGGCCAATGCCACTTGCTGCTTTCGACCTTATCGGATCGAAGGAATGGGCCCAAGCCTGGAACGCCGCTCGCGGGCCAAACTGGAAAAAATAGACCTTGAGGGATTGAACACTTTTAGCCGAGAAGTGATTTAGCCCCAAGCTCTCAATAGCTCTGCCGCGCCGAGAGTAACAAGGGAAAATGCAGGTCGTAGGTTTCTCCCGAAAACTGGGGAAACATCCAATTCTTGATTTCCTTGGTCAGGCACTCCTCAACAAAAGTGCCCTGAAACTTCGGTGTTTCGACATGGACCGACTTGACCTTGCCGTTGGGCAAGACCCGGGTCACGATGTACATCTTTCCCGAAACAGAGGAGTCTCGCTTCAGCTGGCGCTCAAAGCAACTCTGCACGCGCTTGTAGTGTCGGCGAATCACTTGATTCACTTGCCAGTCCGCTAGTTTTTCCGGCCCCTTTTCCTTGGCCGGCCCCGTGGGCGCCACTTCTACTTTGCGCTCCATGCGGGTCAGATCAACGTCGGTGTTCATGGCCGTGGGCATGTCAATCCCCTGGGCCGCAACCATCGCCGCCGAACCACCGCGGGGACCGAGCGGAGCCATTTCTCGCCGTTCGCCACCCTGGCTGGAGTAAAAGGCCATCAAGTCCTTTTCCTTCTTGCTCAAAGGCGCTGCCACCGGGTCGACCGTTTTGCCAGGGAAGCCCTGCTTTGCTGCCGACGGGTCATGGCCAGGAGCCACGACCGGCACTTTGACACCCAGGAGCGCGTCGCGCAGCTGCTTGGCTTCCTCGGCATTCATTTGCTCCGGGTTGAGGGTGCCGGCCACGGCGTTAACTTCTGCCACGGCAGAACTTGGCTCCTTGTTGATGCTTTTCTTGCCAAAATCGCGCGTGCCCAAAATGTAGCCGATACCACCCACCACCACGATCACCACCAGCAAACAGCCAATCACCAAGCCAATGCGACGACCGGTAGAGGGAACGCCGGCTTGTTGGGCATATATCCGCGTCACCTTTGAAATTTCATCGGTGGCCGAAGCATCCCGCTGTTTGACCACTCCCATCGGATCAAGCTGGATCTTTTCGTATTCTTCCTGGATGGATTCTTCATGGAGGCGATCGGCCAATTCATCAAGCGCGGCCACTGGCGGAGGCAGAAGCTCATTTTGCTCCTGCTCCACTTTTTGGGCATCGTCAAAGAAACCTTTGGCCGTCCGATCTTCCAAGGAAGGGCCGGTCGTCTCTTCGATAAGGGCAGCCGGCTCCGAAAGTTTCTCTGCTCGATCTCGCTCTTCTTGAACCAAGCGCTGCTGATGCGCATCTTCTTCACGCTGACGCTGCTCTTGCTGATCGCGTAGAGCTTGCTCTTGTTCTTCTTCTAGTCTCTGCTCTTGTTCTCGCGCTAGCCGTTGCTCCTTTTCTTGGCGTTTGCGCTTTTTCTGCTGGCGCTGTTTCTCTGCTTTTCGCTGTTGTTGCTCTGCCTCTCGCTGTTGTTGCTCTGCCTCTCGCTGTTGTTGCTCTGCCTCTCGCTGTTGTTGCTCTGCCTCTCGCTGTTGTTGCTCTGCCTCTCGCTGTTGTTGCTCTGCCTGCTGCCGTTGCTGCTCCTCAGCTTTTTGTTTTTGCTCTTGCGCTTCCTTACTGCGAGCCTGCTTGCGTTCGCGTCGTTTTCGGTCTTCTTCCTCTTTCCGCTGTCGGAAGCCCTCTGCCTGGCGCCGCTTTTTCTCTAGTTCCTCTTCGCGGACCCGACGTTCCTCCCCTTCTCGGCGCCGACGGATCTCCGATCGGCTCCGTCTGCGAATCGCCTCTTCTCTTTCTTCGGCAAGTTTCCGCGCCTGTTGGTCTGCCTTTTGACGAACCGCGGCCGACAAAGGCATGGGCGGAGGGCTCGCCCGCTCGGGGCGGGCATCGGGCTTCAACGCGGGCACCTCCTCTAACGGTGCCCAATCTTCCATACCTTCTTTCCAGACAAAATGGTCCTCGGTGACTCGACCAGAGACCACCTTGCGCCTCATTTCCATCAGGCTGAAGGGACCCTCCTCTGAACCATCGAGACCATAATACCACTCTTGCGGATCATCGCGGACGCGCCCTCGTCTCTTGCCGGCCATCGCCGGCAATTCTTGGTCCGCCAAACCCGAATCGTAGATGCCACGAAAAGCCTGCTCGAACTCCATCTCTAAACTGGCATCGTGCAAAACCCCGGGATCGGCCAGCTTGGTGTTTTTGGAAAGACGCGAGGGGCCCGAGCGAACCACGATGAGGTGATTGCATTTCTTGCAGCGAACCTTAATCACCTTACCGCGGACTTTTTCGTCCGCAATGGTGTAGGGCGTATCACATTTCTTGCAGCTAAAACGCATGGGGGTCAGAAATGGCGCATCACAACAATTTGATCAGCTGGCTCTTAACCTCTTTTCGAGTGGGCTCATCGGGGCTACAACGTAGCGCCCGTTCCCACATCTCCAAGGCCTTGTTCTTGAATCCTTTCTTTTGATACAGGATGGCAAGGTTACGCAAAGGTGCGAACAAATCCGGCTTTAACTCAACAGTTGATTCATATTCTTGAATGGCTTCGTACAACTTCCCTTGCGCTAAATACACGCTGGCGCGAGCGTAATGAACGTTGGCGCTGAAAGGGTCAAGCTGACAAGCCTGTTCCAGGAACTTCTCCGCATCCTGATATTTCTTCTTGTTATAGCTGGCCACACCCTGGCGGTAGGCTTGATTGGCGGCATCTGGATCGACCTCGGCATCTACCTTGCTGCTGCTTTGATTGAGCAAGTCATGAATGCGCCGCATCAAGGGCACCACGCGAAAAGGTTTTTCAAAAAAGTCATCGGCCCCGTAGGTACTCTTGACATCTTCGGCGTATCGCCAGCCACGATAAATGGCGGAAATAATGATGACCGGGATATGCCCAAATCGCTTGCTGGACTTGATTTTCTTGCATATTTCAAAGCCATGAATTTCGGGCAACATGGCATCGAGCAAAACCAGGGAAGGTCCGAGAGCCTTGACCTTTTGCAGCGCCTCCAGGCCACGCGTCGCAGAGTCTACGGCAAAACCTTCCGCCTTGAGCGCTTTTTCCAGCATGCGCACTATGTCTTCCTCGTCATCGACAACCAGGATCAGATCTTGGCTTTTCTCCTCCAGGCTGGCCGGTTTGCTGATTGCGGCCACCTCGTCACCGAGATCCACCTCAATGGATATCAGATCTTCATCCGGATCGATCTGCACATCCGGTTCCGGCAGTTGATTGGATAAGACGGCCAGATAGCCATCGGGATCTGCCTTATCTTCGTGAACCGAGGAGCGCTCCCCCCGGTAGAAATCGAGGGAGGCATCACGCTTGCGCAAAGCATAGGCTTCGCGAATGACGTTTTTCACGCGTGCTTCCAGAACCACCTGCGGATCTACTTTCTTTCCCGTGATAAAATGAATCTCATCGATGATGCTTTGATCGTCCGGGTTGGACATGGCCAGCAGCACCCGATCTTCGTCCACCCGCAAAGGCATGATGTTGTTCTTGCTGGCCACTTCTTCGGGGATGAGATCCAGAAAGCGCAAGGCGATAATACTGCCGGCCAGATCCACTGCCGGCACACCCTGTTGCTCGGCCAAGGCCAATAACAAATCCTCTTCCCCGGCCAGACCCAGATCTAGCAACTGCGAGGCCAGGCGGCCCCCATCGCGGTGCTGATGCTCCAAGGCCTGGCCCAATCCGTCTTGGTTGATTTTCTTCTTCTCGACCAGGATTTTGCCGATCGGATCTTTTTTCCCCATTCAGGCCTCCGGCATCAGCCAGCTCGTCTTCGTGCCAAATTCTCCTGTAGGTGCTGAATGTATCACTTGTTTCACTTACCTGGCAAGGGTTGGGAAGGATTTAAGCGGGTATCAAGCACATGGCTTGCGCGGATGTGTTTCATGGCCGCCAGCAGGCTGCGTTTGACCTTGGGGTAGCGTTGCTCCATGGCGGTGAGCATGGCCTGCGCCTGGAGACGCCCGGCGCCGTCGGCATCATCGCCTTCGGGGCCAGAACCGGCCAGGGAGGTAAAGTGCCTCTCCCGGGCAAATTGCTCGACCAGGTCCCGCTCGATATTGACCAGAGGGTGAACGGTTGTGATTTGGTCGACCTGGGTCGGACTGCGCACGGGGATAGACTTTAGCTGCCCGGAGAAAAAGATATTCGCCAGCAGGGTCTCTAAGAAATCTTCCAATACCTGGGCCAAGGCCAGTTTGTGACAAGCCTGATCACGCCCGTATTGGGCAAGCCTCTGTCGCCACTGCCCGGTCCCGGTAAGAACCTTTATGGTGATCCCAGCTTCGGCCCAATAACGCACAATCGCCGAGGCCACGCTGGGATCCTGGTCGGACGCAACCAAAACCGGCAGCAGCTCGAAGGCAAACGAAAACCGGCGCCGATGCAATTCCAACACATGGAGCAAAGCGAAAGACTTGATCCCGCCGGAGACACCGACCAGAACCCGATCTCCTTCGCTTATCAATGCATATTCCGCGATGGCGTAGCCCGAACGAACCATGAGCAGATGCTCCAAGTCGCTCAGGGGGCGGGCGCGGCCGGTAAAGACAGGGCGAGAATTTTTCATGTGCTGTTGGTTGCGTCTTGGGTTTTCCGATCCCTGACAAAATAGCGCACCAGGCAGTAGACGGCCAAGACCGCACACAACCAGCCACCGTTGATGGGAAATCCCAGCATTTTCTCGGTAAAACGGATACCGACGTAAGGGCTCTGAAAATGGTTCCAGAGAAAAATTCCTGCCGACGCGAGTGTCCAGATGATCACTGAGGGCATCTTTCCCTCCTCTCCCTCACTTTTTCTCACCCTGGGATAGATATGACAAGGGGAAAAGTGGCAAATCGCTCATTACCCTTTGTGAATTCAAGGCCATTGCGATAGCATAAGGGGGATGGCAAAGAGAGTATTTTCGGCCGCCCTGCTGATGGGCACCATGGCAGGGTGTTGCATTGGGTGCCTGCCGAAACCTGCGTTACCAACCACAGTGTTGAGCGAACAGGTAGCTGCCCCAGCCGAACCTGAAGCACGCCCGCCCCATGCCTTGGCCATCGAACACTATTTAAAATCCCAACTACGCGGACGCCTCGGTCAAAGTCGCGCGGCCATCGAAGAACTACGCAAGGCCTTAATCTACGACCACGACTCGCCCTATCTCCATGCCCGGCTGGGAGCTTTTTATGCCCACGAGGGGCTGTGGCGCCTGGCCAGCAAAGAGGCCCAACTGGCCTTGAAAACCGACCCCACGTACGTCCCGGCAATCTTGATGCAAGGCCGAACCCAAGTGCATTTCGGAAAAATTGCCCAGGCCATCGCCTCTTACCAGCAGATACTCAAAATCGATCCCCAGAACATCGACGCCTATATCAAGCTGGCCCACCTGTTCCTAAACCAGAACCAGAAAGAC
Source organism: Deltaproteobacteria bacterium (assembly GCA_030591445.1). Lineage (GTDB taxonomy): Bacteria > Myxococcota > B64-G9 > B64-G9 > B64-G9 > JAUVBB01. The sequence continues at coordinate 29,700 of JAUVBB010000005.1, forward strand.
CAGGCCCTGGCCACGCTCACCCGCATGACCCAAACCAACCCTGAATCAGGTGAGGGCTTCCGCCGCCTGGCCGATCTCTACTTTGAGAATGGCGAAGAAACGCGAGCCGAAGCGAATTATCGCCGCGCTTTGCTGTTGGCGCCTTACGACACCGATACCACCCGGGTGTTGACCGGCCTGTTCGAGCAACAGGGCCGCTACCATGAAGCCATCAAAGTCTTTATCGACGCCTTGGAAAGCAGCCCCCAGAATCCTTACTATCTGTCCTATATGGCCACGCTCTACCTCAAAGCCGGCGACGAGCAATCGGCCAATGCCTATTTCGATCAACTTCGCGACGAAAGCCCTGACAATGCCCGGCTCATTGCCCATGCCTACTCGCGCTTGAATCGCTACCCGCAAGCCATCCGGGAATTGACCGAGTTATTGAAAAACAACCCCCATTATCACAACGAACGTTTGCTGTTGGCCATCATGTACGAAGAGCGCAAGGATTGGGATCAGGCCATCGCCCATCTTCAGCTCATCCCTCGGCAAGCCAAGATTTACTTCAATGCCCAAGTCAATATCGGCTACTGTCTCCGGCACCAACGCAAGTTTGATCTGGCCGAGCAGAGCTTATTGCAAGCGATCGAGCTTAGCCGCAGTGAAGACGACCTGGGCCGGGTATACCGAATACTGGCCGAGGTCTACGCCCAAAAGAAGCAATTCGAAAAAGGCCTGCAAGTGATGGAACAGGCCCTGGCCAAACATCCCGCCCTGCTGGATCTGGCCGAGGCCAAGGCCAACCTGTTGTATGAAGCCGGCCAACGGGAAAAAAGCATCGGCCTGCTAGAAGACACTCTGAAAAACAACCCCCGCAACATCTCCCTGCTCTATCTGCTCAGTGCCACCCACGAGCGCATGGGTCAAATCGACAAGAGCATCGAGGTTATGCGTCGAGTCGTCGAGATTGACCCAAACAACGCTTCGGCCCTGAACTTTATCGGCTACACGCTAGCCGACCAGGGCCAGAAGCTGGCCGAAGCCGAACGGCTCATCCGCCGGGCCCTGCTGCTCAATCCCGGCAACGGCGCCATCACCGACTCACTGGGCTGGCTGCTCTACCGCATTGGAAAATACGAGCACGCCCTGGATTACCTGCGCCGCGCCGACCGCATCTCTCCCGGCGAAGCGGTTATCATCATGCACGTAGGCGATGCCCTGCTAAAACTGGGCCAGCGCAAAGCAGCCATCGATGAATATCGCCGGGCGCTGACTACCCATCCCATCCCGCGCGATCGCGATGAAATCATAAAACGCCTCGAAAAACTGGGCATCAAGAACCAAAGCTGAAAACCGCGCTGGCCACTGTCTCTTGACATCCGCCGCATATCTGCCTATGTTTGTTAGGAAATTTGTCCTAACCAGCGAGAGTGCATGGCCTATATCAAAGAGTATCTTGAGCAGGTTCGTTCCCTGGAAAGAAGCGCCTTCGTCGCTGAAAATCCGGCTGCTTTCCTGGTTCATCCCAGCGGTCCCGATTCACTCCACCCCCGAGAAGAATATTGTTCCACGCTGGAAATGAAAGTGGATCAGCAGCGGCAGGAAGTGCGCATCGAACCGCAACCGCCGGCACTTTCCGATATCGTGATTCCGCTGGAGAAAACCGATGCCAACTCTTTTGCCGGCAAGATCCTGGTGGGCAGAACCGAAACCAACGATTTGCTCATCTCCCACCTGACCGTCTCTAAGCACCACGCCTTCTTCAATATTGGCCAGCCCGACACCCTGACCGATGCCGGCTCGACCAATGGCACCACCCTCAACGGCCGCCACCTGGGCGCCAAAACCCCCAACCAAATCACCGACGGTGATCGCATCTCTTTTGGCGATGTGCAGTACACCTACTTCACTCCCGGCGGATTGTACGATCTACTAAGCAGCCTTTCTGCCCTGCACTGAGGCCGAGCCCATGCCCCGCCCCGCCCTGCTTTTGCCTGCGTTCGCGCTGGCCATGCTAGTTGTCAGTGGATGTCCGCGCCGAATACCAACGCTCGATCCCGCGGCCCAAATCACCGACGCCGAAGAGTTGATTAAAGCCGTGGCCCAAAGCGGCCAGAAATTGACCGCCCTGCGCGCCACCGGTTCAGTCATCATGCGCACCGGCTCCAAACGCCTCAAAGCCCACACCGTAGTATTGGTACGCCGACCCGCCAAGCTACGCTTCGAGACCGAGAGCTTCTTCGATCAACCCCTCTCCATCCTAATCACCGACGGCATGCGCTTTTCCCTATGGGACATGCAAGAAGGCCGTTTCTTAAGCGGCCGCGCCACCCCCGACAACATCTCCCGGGTCATTCCCATCCCCATGGACGGCCCCGAAGTAGTCGGCATCATCATGGGCGACCCGCCCCTGATCGCCTACGCCCAGTCAGCCTTACGCTGGGACCCAGACCAAGGCCAATACCACCTGACCCTGAGCAATTCCCGCCAGACCCAACAAATCTGGATCCACCCGGAACGCCTGCGCCCAGTAAAAATTGTCTGCGAGCAAGAAGGCAAATTGCTCTATCGCCTCCAATACCAAGAATGGCAAGGCGGCAAGCAAGACCCGCATTTCCCCACAAAAATCCGCTTCGAAATGCCCGCCCGCGACATCCAACTCCGCCTCCGCCTACGCGAAGTCGAGCGTAATGTGGAACTGAGTAAAGAACTGTTCGAACTGACCCCACCACCGGGTCTGTCTGTCGAAATAATTGACTAACACATGAGAACTGCCGTCTCTCTGGGTTCCATGATTGTCCCGCCCGGCGGCCCGCTAGGAGAGAAATTTCAGCTACTAGGCCTGCTAGTGACAGTTTTTCTGGCCTAGTAGGGCAAAAAGACACTATACTGGGCCGGTAGATAACAATTTACTGAGGTTGGAGATGTTTGTCGGCAGAACAAAAGAATTGGATTCTTTGCGGCGGTGGCAAATGGAGGCTCACCCGCGGCGATCTCAGATCAGTGCGGTCTATGGAAGAAGGCGCATTGGAAAAACCCGACTGGTCGAACAGGCAGCAAAAGGAACCCGTTTCTTTAAATTCGAGGGCCTCGAGGGAGAAGATGAGGCCGCTCAGCGCGCCCATTTTACTCATACTCTCTTTGGCTACTCGGCTAACCTGGCCCACAAGCTGTTCCGATCCGACAATTGGATCGATCACCTGCAGCTTCTTTCCGCATTTCTCGGGGACGAGCCGGCAATTGTGTTCTTCGATGAATTCCAATGGATGGCAGCAGAAAAACCCGACTTGGTGAGTAGACTCAAGTATGCCTGGGACAACTTCTTCGACAAGCACAACCAAGTACATTTGATCCTTTGCGGATCGATTTCATCGTTCATTGTAAAAAAAGTGATCAATTCGAAAGCGCTTTACGGACGGATTGATCACATCCTTCACCTGAAGGCAATGTCGGTTCAAGAACTTGGCAACGCTTTCCTTCGCGACCGCTCCACAACCGACCATCTCGACTATTACCTTTGCGTAGGCGGCGTGCCGAAATACTTTGAGCTCTATGATCGATCAAAGTCGGTGCGGCTGAATCTTCAATCACTGTGTTTCACCCAGGACGCTTATTTCAATAACGAGTTGGAGCGTTTATTTGTAAGTCATTTTGGCAAATCTGCCCATTATCGACAGGTGATCGAAAACCTGGCACTTAAGCGATTCGCAAAACGCGAAGATATTATTGCCCAGACATCGCTGTCTCCTGGCGGACGCGCTTCGGTGGTTTTGGACGAACTTGAACTTGGGGATTTTATTGAGTCGTATGGCCCGGTCCACAATTCCGATTCCCGCATCCTCAAACGTTACCGCATTGTCGATTACTTCCTTAGATTCTACTATGCGTTCATTCATCCAATTAAGCAGCAGATCGGACCAAACACCCTGCCACTTCACCGGGCCCTACCCGACCAAAAATACGCGATCTGGAGGGGACTTGCCTTCGAGCATTACTGCCGGCAGAACGCAGCTACCATCGCCCGCATTCTCGGCTTCTCTGCTGTCCGTTACCAGTGTGGCGCATGGTTTCGCCGCGCTGAAATGCGGTCAGGCGCACAGGTCGATCTTATTTTTACGCGGGCTGACGGCGTCATTACCCTGTGTGAGGTTAAATATAGCGAATCGCTCGGCACCGACGTTTTTCGGCAAACGCAACGCAAGACACAAGCCCTCCTGGACAGTCCCCTCAACAAAGGCAAAGACTTCACCATCGAAAAGGTTCTCGTTACCGCACTGCCAGCCCCAAAGGCAGTCATCGAGGAAGGCTACTTCTCCCGCATCATCACCTTAGACGAACTGCTCGACGATAGGATAACTACATCTTAGTCAACACAAGTTTCGAGGAACGAACAGGGGAAATCCCTCAGTAGTCCACGCAACCTTGGTTGACGTAGCCACCGGGGGTGGCATTTTCTAATATCTGGAAGTAGGCGTTACACTCGACATCCGTCGAGCAATATTCGCTCTCGCACAGGTTGTTGCGACACTGGTACAGATAGGGATAATCCGCCCCGCAGGTAAGCTCGCCCATGTTGGCCGGGCAGCAATCCTGGTAGATCGAGCAGCTCTGCTTGAAACTGCAGAGGCCGTACCAGAGTTCGCCGGTGCAGGGGTCGGTATTGGCGACACAGCCCAGGTTGACCCAGCCGTCGTCGGGGCTCCGGTATTCACCGAGTTTCTGGCAATGAGAGTCCTGGGTACAGTAGACGTTCTTGCAGATCCCGTCCTCGCAGTTGTAGATCTGCGGGTAATCTACCCCACAGACGAAGGGTTCGATGCTGGCGGCGTTTGGGCAACAGTCGGCAGCGCGGGTGCAGGTCTTGTGATAGTCGCACCAGCGATTGAAAGGTGCGCACTCGCTGGTCACACAACCTTTGTTGACCCACAGGCCGGGATTGTCTTGCTGGACGTCCAGGAAGTTCGCCGAACAGTGGGCATCGGTATCGCAAGTTGCCGCCACGCAAGTACCGTTCTGGCAAGAGTAGCGGTAGGGATAGTCGCGATTGCAAACCAGCGGGGCAATACCTGCCGGGTCCGGGCAACAGTCGGCGGCACTTGCGCACTTTTGCGCATACTGGCACACGGAGAAGTCATACTTGGTCCGTTCGTAGCAAGCGCACAGCGTCTCTTGGCACTCGAGCCCGACAGCCTCGTAACCATCGTCGCAGTCGCAGGCGGCCACTCCATCCTGGTTGACGCACTGCCCATGAGAGGAGCAGCTTACCCCCAGGCAGGGATCCACTGGATTCTCCACGCAGCTAAGTCCCTCGGCGTGGTAATCGCTGTCGCATTGACACACCGGGCTGCCGGCCACATCCACGCAGAGCCCATGACCAGAGCATTCGATCCCGTAACAGGGACCTACGGTACCATCCTCGACGCAGCTCAGGCCCTCAGCGTGATAGCCCGAGTCGCATTCGCATTTGGCACCATCGGGGCCCACAACACAGCTGCCGTGATCTGAGCAAGTGACCCCCGCGCAGGGATCTTGGCCGGCGTCAGCACCACTGTCGGAATCTCCGCCGCTGCACGCGCATACCGCCAGGCACATCAAGAAATATTTCATCTTCATTTCAATCCTCCCTATGGCTTTCATGATGTATATGACCCATTGCGAACATTTTTGTAAACCACCCAGTAAAATTTTCTGGAGTTCTTCCGAATCAATATCGGCTTAACTAACCTGAAAAATTTTGGAGCTTAGGGGGGCCGCCTCCCCCTACTTCAACATCCGCAGATAATCATCTCTACTCGGATTTAGTTCGCTTGCATCCCGATCGGGCAACCCGGTCGGGATGCTTTTGTTAAACATCCCTGGGCTCGCCCTGGCTTCTCCGGGTCCAATACCATTATGACGCATTCCGTCATAATCAAGCTAAAACATGTATCCCTGCTGTTTATACTGCCCCGCTAACAAGCGATTTCATAGCACGCGATAGTCGGGGACATCGTCGCAGAAGGAGTCCTGCTGGGGGTGGGCGTCTTTCAGTTCCGGGGCCGCCGGTAGATCCAGTTCGGTTTCGTGGAGCTGGTTGAAGAAATTGGTCAGGGTTTTCTGGGCAATCAGGGTGATGATTTCGGGAATGTATTCGTCCTGGTAACCGGCTTCCAGAAAATCAAAGATGTCCTCGTCGGCAAGCTTGCCACGCGTCTGTAACACCCGGTTGGTGAAATCCAGCAGGGCCTGGAGTTTCTCGTTTTCCGCCCAGCCCCGGCGAAATCCCACCATCTGGTCATCGGTAAATCCGACTTGTCGGCCGGCGATGGTGTGAGCCGATAAGCAGTAATGACAGCCGTTGAACTGGCTCACCACCAGTCTCACGATCTCTCGCTCAGCCGGAGTGAACCGGCCCTTGGCCGTGATCTGCTCCAGGGCCATATGAGCTGCCAAGGCCACCGGGCTATTGCCCAGCCCCTGAAAAAAATTGGGAACGAAACCCATTTTCTTCTCAATGTCGTCAAACATCTCCTTGGTTTCTCCGGTCGCTTCCTCTGGCGATACGGTATACAAGCGTGCCATGTTGACCTCCTCTAGGATAGGGTCCCGAACACAAGATTGGTCAAGGCCCGCACCCCACCTTTGATAAATCTGGTTCGTAATCGGCCCCGGTCAAGACCAAGCCTCGATAAAAAGGCGGGCATTCATTGGTCAGACAAACCCCCTTCGACCCACTGGCCCAAGCGGAAACGAAATATTTTGTGGTACCATAGGTAAAACCCAATGACCGGCAAACGAAACCAGCAAACGGGATCGACCTTCGCGGAGATCGATGCCAGCACCAACCAGACCATCGCCTCGCAGGGAGACGAAGTACCTGAGGGAGTGACCAGAGAACTGGCTCCCGGCACTCGTAGTGGCCGCTATATTGTTCTGGAGCAACTGGGTCGCGGGGGCATGGGGGTGGTGTACAAAGCCTACGATCCGGATCTGGATCGCAAGATTGCCCTGAAGTTGCTCAGTACCCGGCGAGGTTCCGAGAGCCGGGGCGATCGGGCCCGGGAGCGCTTGCTGCGCGAGGCCAAGGCGCTGGCCCAGCTTTCTCATCCCAATGTGGTATCCGCTTACGATGTGGGCACGCTGGACGACGACGTGTTCGTGGCCATGGAGCTGGTGGAGGGGACCACCTTGCCACAATGGCTGCGGGATGAACGGCCCAGCTGGCGACAAATCATTGGGGTGATGATCGATGCCGGCAAGGGTATCGCCGCCGCTCACCAGGCTGGGCTCATTCACCGGGACATCAAGCCGGACAATATCGTCATCGGCAAAGACGGCCGCCCGCGGGTACTGGATTTCGGTCTGGCCCGCGCCGCTTCCTTCGACGAGTCTAGCCAGGATCCGGTGGACGATGAGGCCGCACAGGAGCTCGAAGACGAGCACGCCTTGGAGTCCGGCCATTCGCTGCGCACACCCATGACCCTGGCCGGCGCCGTGCTGGGAACACCCGGCTACATGGCACCGGAACAATACCGAGCCGGAGAGCTGGACGAGAAAACAGATCAATACAGCTTCTGCGTCACTTTGTACGAAGCGCTTTTTGACCGCCGCCCACACGTCGGCAGTACCTACAAACAAGTGAAGCAACGAGTCCTATCGGAGCCGGCAGCCACGCCGCCGGCAGAACCCAGACTGCCCGCTCGCCTGCGTCGGGTCTTGATGCGCGGGCTATCCGCGGCAAAAGAAGACCGCTTTGCGGGCATGGCCGAGCTGCTGGCCGCTCTGGCCTGGGATCCACGCACCCGGCGACGTCGGCTGGTCGGCCTGGCCACCTTGCTCTTACTGCTGGGGGCAAGTTTCACCGCGGCCGCGATCTGGCAGTCGCGCTTACATAGGCTGTGCCAGGGTTCCGAGCGAGCCTTGGCCGGGGTATGGGATCAGCCGCGTCAGCAGGCCATCGAAAAAGCCTTTCTGGCCACCGGGCTCAACTATGCCGCTGACACCAACCGCCGGGTGGCCGAGCAACTCGACAGTTATGCCCAGGCTTGGGTGACGATGCGGGTAGAAGCCTGTGAGGCAACGCATCTGCGGGGTGAACAGTCACAAAACCTACTGGACCTACGCATGCGTTGTCTGGATCGGCGTATCGGCGAAATGGGCGCCTTGACCCAGTTGTTTGCCACCGCCGCCGACAGCAAGGTAGTCGACAAAGCCATCGTTGCCGCCCACGGACTGGCTCGTTTGCAAAGCTGCGCCGATGTCGAAGCACTGACCGCGACCGTGGCACCGCCGTCCCAACCGGCCGTGCGCAAAAAGGTGGCGGCGCTGCGCAAACGCCTGAACCAGGCCGTGGCCCAAAACCGGGCGGGAAAATACAAAATGGCCTTGGAAACGGTGCAAACCATCGCCCGCGAGCAGAAATCGATCACCTATCTTCCGCTGCAGGCCGAGCTCTCCTTTCTGCAAGGATCTCTGCTAGCCAAAACGGGAGACGCCAATTCCGCCCGGCTGCGCCTGAAAGAAGCCATCCGGGCCGCCGCCGGTGCCCGCGATGACCGCTTGCGGGCACGGGCCACGGCCGAGCTGGTCTACGTGCTCGGCCACTACCTGGCCCGCTATGCCGAAGCCATGGAAATGAGCTGCCTGGCAGACGCCGAAGTGCTGCGTTCGGGCAACGATCCGGTTTTGCGGGCGCAGGTCTTGAACAAGATCGGGGTGGTTTTCGTGCCCCAGCAGAAATACCAAACCGCCGCAAAATATCTCAACGAAGCCCTGGCCCTGGCCGAAAAATCTTTAGATCGAGACGATCTCCAGATAGCCTCCATCCGCAACAACCTGGCTTATGCTCTGTCCGAGGAGGGCAAACATCGCCAAGCGGGCGATCAATACCGCGCCGCCATCGCCATCGAAGAGCGCTTGCTGGGACCGGTTCACCCCGATCGGGGCTTTGCCTTCATGAACCTCGCCGGCAGCCTGTACTCCCTGGGAGACATGGAAGCAGCCCTGAAAAACTATCGCCGCGCCCTGAAAATTTGGGAAGATTCGCATGGACCCAGACATCCCGACGTGGCCATGGTGCTCGGCAACCTGGGAGTCGTTCTCAGCCAAAACGGCGACTACGCCGAGGCTCGTAGAGTGCTCGAACGATCTTTGATCATCTGGACCCAAACCATGGGCGAAGATCACCCCAAGGTGGCCTACTCTCTCAATGGGCTGGGCGATCTATTAAAGAAACAAGGACAATGCCCGCAGGCCCGACCCTACTTCGAACGAACCCTGGCCATCTGGGAGAAATCCCTGGGCGATCAGCATCCGCTACTGGCTTATCCGTTGCTCAGCCTCGGTCAATGCTCACTTACCGCCGCCCTTCCCGCCCAGGCCTTAGGCCCACTCACCCGCGCCCTCGCCCTGCTCGAAGCCAAACCAGACAACCCGCAGCTGCTGGCCCAGACCCGCTTCGACCTGGCCCAGGCCCTGTGGGATACCAAACAAAACCGCACGCGCGCCATCACCCTGGCCCGATCCGCCCACCAATCCCTAAGCGCCACCGACGATCCGGACCCCTCCCTGCTGGCCAAGATAAATTCCTGGCTGGCCAGCCATCCCGGGCTATAAGAAAAAGCCCTGTTCGTCACAATCATTGTTGTGGACTAATATCTCAATGGTGATCTTGCAGCCAGGCTGCCACTTTTTCTTTCTCTTTTTGTCGGTATTTCATGTTCTGGTAAGCCTCTTGGGCCTGGAGGGCGAGGGTGCGAGACTTGCTTCGGCAGTGGGCCAAGTCGATGTCGGTTCGGCGCAGCTTGCAGGCGCTTTCCCGTAAGACCCGGGCCAGGCAGAAGCGGGCGGCGGGGAGCAAGTCAGCGAGGCAGGAGGCCTGCTGGCAAATCGATAAGACTTCCTGCAAGAAGCCGTTGGCCTGATCGTATTTCTTCTGGGCCAGTGAGATCTGGCCCAGCTCCTTGTAGCTCATGGCGATATTGGGATGCCGGGGACCCAGGGCTTTTTTCCAGATGGCCACCGCCTGGGAGTAATGCTCGCGCGCGGTGTCGAATTTGCCCTCTTCCTGGTAGGCCTGTCCCAAATTCATATAGCAGTAGGCCAAATTCGGGTGCTCGGAGCCGAAAACTTGCTGGCGAATGCGCAGGGCCCGAAGGAAGTTTTCTTTGGCCGACTGATGTTCGCCCAGGGCTACCAAGACCTGGCCAAGATTGTTCAGGCTCATGGCGACATCCGGGTGGTTCGGGCCCAAAGATTTTTCCTGTATGGCCAGCGCGCGCTGGAAGTTCTGTTGCGCTTGATCATAGGCGCCCATGTTGTAGAACAAGCCGCCCAGATTGTTATAGCTAGTGCCCAAGTCTGGGTGCATGGGGCCAAGTGCGCCCGCGAGCAAAGCCTGGGAACGACGGTACACTTCGACCGCCTGATCGAAGTCTCCGGATTCCTCGAAAACATTGGCCAGGTTGTTGAGGCAACGGCCCACCGCGGGATGGTCCGGACCCAGCGACTTTTCCATGATGGCCAGGGCTTGCCGGTAATGGGTCAGGGCCTTTTGGTGATCGCCGCTGCGATAGTATACCGAGCCTAGGTCATTGTGGGCCATGGATACTTGCGGATGAGCGAAACCCAGCACTTTTTCAAAACCATGTAGCGCACGAAGATAGTGCGTCTGAGCCTGGGCATAGCTTCCTTCGGCATAAAGAACGGTGCCGACGGCGGCATGCCAGCGAGCGCGCAGATGCCCATCGTTGCCGCAGCGGTCGATAACCGCTTGGGCATGACGACTCCTACGGTGTCCGTCCTCGGGTTTGGCCATATGTTGACCCAGCAAAATGGTCAGCTCGATCAAAACCTCAGCTTTGAGTTCGTCGTTGGCAGTGGCTTCGGCCAACAGCCAGGCCTGGTTCAGCTCCTGCCGGGCAAGCGGGTAGGCGCCGGCACTATGTTGCGAGCAGCCGAGCCAGTACCGAGCCTCGGCTTCCACCGGCCGATAGCCGGAATCCCGGGCCTGGGCCAATGCCGCGGTGGCGGCCTTGATTCCTTCCTGGTACTTGCCGGTGTCGTTCCAGGCCTTGGCCCGGGCAAGCTGTTTGCGTATGTTGGCCACCAGCCCCCGGGTTTTCGCATCAGCCGGCGGCGGTATTCGGGCACTGAGAGCTACTAGGTCCGCACATTGCGACAGGGCCGGCAAGGCCGCCGTGGCCGGCACCGCCTTGCCCAGTACTTGGTCATCGGTCCGGGAGGAAAACAGCTCCGTGAGTGCTGCCACTTCCGCCAGGCGCCGGTCCAAACACTGCATCCGTTTGTCCAGCAGGGCCGGCGACTGTTCTCCTCTTACCTGCGTTGCCTCACAGGCCTCCGTACGCATGCCAATCCAATCAGCCGCTCGCCGGTTCAGCATCTTTTCTACCCGCTGGAAGGTGCTTTCGGCAAAGGGTCGCCCGGTGGCCACGAAAGCCTTACGCGTGCTTAGCTTGATTTCCTGATCCCACACTCCCTGCAATTTTTCTTGCGCGCCGGCACAGAGTCGCTGTTTGTGCGCCTGTAAGATATAGGCGCCGGCAAAACTCGCGGTCACCAGCAAGATCACAGCGACGATGGCCAGCAGACGCCGGCGCACCGCCCGCGGATCTTTGGCCAGCTCATGAAGGAGATCGGCCAGCGAGGGAAAACGATCTTCTCTGGCTACCGAAATCCCCCGCAGGGCGATGCGGCGAAAACAAGAGGGAACCTTGGCCTCGACCGGCGGCGGATCCATTCGACCGGTCAGAACTTTCTGCTTCAGCTGTCCGTATCTACGGGCGACAAACGGTCTTTGCCCAAACAAGACCTCGAACAAGGTGACACTGTAGCTGTATTGGTCCGACTGTTCGTCCACCGCCCCACCCAGATACTGTTCCGGCGCCATGTAGCCCGGTGTTCCCACGATTGCGCCGGCCAAAGTCATGGGCGATGAGAGAAAGCTGCCCCCGCTGTTGAGCTCGCCGCTGAGCACGGAACACCCGGAACCGGAACCATCAGACTGGGCGCTGGCCAAAGGAACACTTGGCTTCTCGGTCATGGCCGCCCGCGCCAGCCCGAAATCGATCACTCGGACCCGACCGTCGTTGCCTACGATGATATTGTCGGGCTTCACATCCCGGTGGATCAGACCCGCCTGATGCGCCGCCGCAATCCCCCGGCCAGCCGCGACCATGACTTCGACCCGCTGCCAAATAGTCGGCTGATCCTGCCGAATCCACTCATTCAGGGTTTTGCCCTCGACCAGTTCCATGGCCACAAAGACATCCGAACCGATGGTACCCACGTCAAAAGCTGAAACCACGTTGGGATGGGATAGTTGGGCCAGGGCCTTGGCCTCGCGCAGTAGCCGATCCCGGGCCTGGTCGGCTTGGCTCTGGCTGCCTTTTCTCACGCTCAGCAACTTCAGTGCCACTCGTCGGTCCAGCTCGGGATCGTAGGCTTGGTAAACCACACCCATGCCCCCGTGGCCGAGCCGGTCGAGAATCAGGTAGCGACCCGCCTGGGAACCAGGCGGCAGCAGCAGTTCATCCGCTTCGCCGGCAAGGCCATCGCGAGACTCGATGGTATCGCCATCAAGCTGGAAATCCTCCCCTACCGTCACCGGCGGATTTCTGGTGCGTTTTCCCGTCATTCAGATGATCCGATCATACCGTAATCTGGACAACAATGGGAAATTTACTGAACCAAATGGGGTTCACTCTCCTGCATGCCAGACAGCCTTGCGGATGGGCTCGATATAGGCGGCGGGTAGGTTTTCGACCAGGAGTACCCGGGCGGCCCGGCGTTCAAACAACACGGCTTGGCCTTGGTCGTTTTTCCAGCGCAGGCATGATTTGGAGATGTGAGTTTGGGCGGTAAATCCAGCTAGCCGCGAGGGCATGGTCTGGGCCAGGGCGGTTAAGTACTCCTGGGCGTCGTTTTCAGAATCCCATACCGACAGTTGAATCCAGGCCAATTCATCGGCCTGTTTGAAGACCACGAAGGAATCGCCGTCCCAGCCGGCGGCGGCTTGGTTTTCTTGCTGGCGATCGGCGAGGGCATGGAGCAGCTGCCGGGTCATGAATTCACCCAGAACATCTTGGTGTATTTTCTGCCAGCCCTTTACCTGCTTTTCGATGCCGGCCAAATTGACCGAGGTTGGCTGATCGCGCTTTGCGAAATACTTTTGGGGATGCAAGATCTGCTCGGTGCTGGTCGGCAGATCGGTATAGACGCGATCGATGCGCGACCAGCCGCCCTGGGTCCGACCATGGCTGACAAAGCCGAGTCCTTGGACATAGGGAAACAACATAGTGTCGCGCAAGGCGCGCGGGGCTTTGGCAAAAGTGGGCGATGGATCAGCGGCAGAGCCCTGGGCACTTGGGGGCGCTGCCATCATCACCAGGGTGGCGCCGCCCTCCACCAGGGCGGCGCGGGCCAGCTGCCGATCGGAATTGCCTTTGATCCGCTCGATAAACTTATCGATGCCGAAATGCTGGTCCTGCAGGGCATGGGTCAGCTCGTGGATAATAATTGTCTTTTGCAAATGCGCGGGAATCCAGTCGGCCAGATAGAAAATTTCCTGCTTCGGGTCGTAGTAGCCACCTACCTGCTCCATATACAAATCGACCATGAACTGCTGGTAATTCATGCTGCGGGGGATCAAACCCAGGACCCGCATGGCGTCTTGCTCGGCCTCCATTTCTCCCGGGGCATATTGCTGGGCCAAGACTTTAAGGAGATAGGCGCGAACCTTTTCCTTGCTGGTAATTTGCCAAACGATGGGCTTGAGAATTGGCAAAGATCGGATTTCGGTCACTGCTTGCTGGCATTGTTTGCCAAGATCAATCAGTTCTTGCTGGGGAGCAACACTCGCCATCCACAAACAGCTAAGCAAGACTGCCAAAGACATGCTTTCTCCTTATCGATGAGCCATATTGGCGAGCCATCATGGCAAAAAAAAAGCCGTGAGCGCAAGGCTCACGGCTCTGGTGAAGTACAGACAGGCGCATCACTCCGGATGATCATCCAGATATTTGGCGATCAGCAACTCAGATTTGATATTCACATCGACAAACCTGACCCGGGTCCCCCGCTCTTCGACTTTGCCCACTGCAGTGATCTCCACCACTTCCCCTTTTACCAACATCGGTTGTTCCAAACCCGGCAAGGCGAATCGAAGCTGCACTACCGAGCCTGCCGGCATGGACAGTGCGCGCTTGAAAAACATGCCGCCGATGCCGATATTTCCCTGGTGTTCCTCGAAAGGAGCATTGCCCTCTCGCACTCCTACATCCAGTGGCAAACGATGAGAGTCTCGTCGATCTCCCAATCTCCGCTCATTGTTCCGTGAAGTCTCATCTCTGCGATCATCTCCGTCTCTACGCTCAAGCATGCCACTCTCCTCGGTTAGTCCTACATTTGCCACACATGTAAGGTAACCTACGACACCGCGCGAGTCAAGTGATAATATTACCTTTTTGCCTTAAACCTTGCGTACGAGGGCCTCGGAAAGAAACATAATCATGGCCAGAAAAAGCAGGGGCGGCCACCGGGATTCATGCTGCTCGCGCTCAACGCGGCCGGGGGCAAAGATTTCTTCCGGGCTGGGATTGAGCTTGGCGCCGGTGATGGTGGCCAAATCGGCAAGCATTTCGAGGTCGGCGGTCGCGGCCCAGGTCTCTTGAGCAGCGGGACGATGCAAGGAGAGGAAAGCCTGCTCGACCACCCCGCTACGCGCCAGGCGCTGGGCGCGAAAAGCGTAGGCCCCCTCCCTGTCGAGCCGGAATTGGGCCCGAAAATGGCCTAGCCCCCGGCGATGCACGGGCAGGGCGGTTTCTTGGCCATTGGGGGCCATCACCCACAGCTTGGGCGGCGATGGCGAGCGCAGGCCCGGGCGCAGCCAAAGGGAAAGCAAAGCCTGATCGCCATCCATCATGCCGCTGAGGCGCAGGTCGCCCGGGGGCGAGTTGCGCAGAGTATCTTTGACCAGGTTGGTCCATAGATTTGCAAAACCAGGCCACTTGGTCCAGGTCGCCGACCAGGCACCCTGAATATCGGTAGTCGCCAGCACCACCCGGCCCAGGCCGAAGCGCCAGCGCGCCAGCAAGGGTTCTTTTCGATCGGAACTCCGCAGCATGAGCTCGGAGCTAGGACGAGCTTCGCTGGCCAAGTATCCGCCCAGGGCGGGCGCGCTTTTGAAATCGATCCCGGCCAGCACCGCCAGCAACTTGGCCGGTTCGGCGTGAATCTCTTGCTCGATGGCCTTTTTCTCGGTGAAACCTTCGGTCTCGGCGGTAAAAATTTTGGGGACATTGGCCATGGAGTCAGCAAAATAGAACTTTCCCCCGCTGCTGGCGGCAATCCGGGTTAGTTCCTGCTTATCGGCGTCGGTACCCAGGGCCACGGTGGTTACCGTCATGCCTTCCTTGGCCATTTTTTCGACAATGTGGCCATGGTGGGCAAACACGCTGATGCTTTGGCCATCGGAGAGCAGAATCACGTGTTTGATCCGGGCGGCGCTTTTGGCCAATTGATCGCGGGCCAGGGAAAGCGCCGGGTACATGGAAGTTCCCCCCCCCACTCGCTGAGAAAGCACCGCCTTGCCAATCTCCTGCCGATGCCGGGCCTCGGTCAGGGGCACCACCAGCTCCGGGAAGTCATCAAACAAGACCACCGCCACCTGCGCATTGTCGCGCAAGCGAGCCAGGGCATCGCTGACCGCGCGTAATAGAATGAGGAACTTCTTCTCCCGGGCCATGGAGGCCGAGCGATCCAACACAAAAACCAAAGCTGCCGGCGTCTTCTCTTTCTTCTTCACCTGACGAAAATGAACGGGCAACAAGGGCTCGATGGCCGCCTCCTCGGGGCCGGCCAAATCCTGGGCCTGCTGGCCGGCCGCTACCAGCAATCCGCCGCCAGACTCCTCCACATAACCGCGGAGCATACCCACTTGGGTCGCGGTCCACTCCGCCAGGGGCAAATCGTCCAGGATCACCAAATCATACCCGGTCCACTCGGCAATGGTACGGGGAAGTTCTTTGTCGGTAGTACTGGTCAATTCCAGATCACTGCTATCGAGCAAACTGGCCAGTGGGGTCGGTTGCCGCGCGCTTTGTACCAACAGCACCCGAGGCCGCCCGGCGACCAGGATTTTTTTCTCTTGCCAATTGTTTTGCGGGTAACGATCCGGCCGCGAAATAATTCCGGCCTTTAGGGATAAAACGCCAACTTTTTTGGGCGTCATCGAAAACTCGACCCGGGCCTTTTGGGGCCCGGCCCACACTATGCGGTCAGCGATCTTGGCGCCCTCGAGCCGCAGGTGCAAGCGCACCTTTTTCCGCTCGTTGGCCCAGACTTCTACCGTCACGGTCGCGGTCTCGCCCACTCGCAGTTGGCCGGTCGTGGTCAAGGTCACCAAGCGCGCATCAAAAGCGGCCGGGGGCTCGATGGGAATGGGGAAAATTTGAATACCCAAGGCACGGGCCTTTTGCGCCTCTCTGCGGGCATCCCCGTGGGTCTGCTGCCCGTCGCTTAACAGCACCAGCCGGCGTTCGTAATCTGGAGGAAACTGGGTTAGACAAAAACGCAGGGCAGCGGCAATGTCGGTTCCATCCTGGGCAGGCTGGTCGTAAAGACGGGGGAAAGCCGAGCTTTGCGGGCCGGCCAAAAATGCCGGCCGGGGCCCGAAACCGATCAGGCTCAGCCAGCCCTCGGGATTCATGCCCGCCATCCGGCCCATGAACTTGTCCATCTCAGCGCGTGCCGGCGCAGACATACTGGCAGACAGGTCTGCCAGCACGATCACGGCCGGGGACGCGTCTTGCCGCAGGCGCACCGGTTGGGCCAAGGCCAGCGCCATCGTGACCAGCAGACCGGTACGCAACAACTGAACCAAGCTGCGCTGGGGCCAAGGCAATTGACGATGCAGCCGTAGGCCAATCAACCAGAACACCGGAATCGTCGAAAGCAGCCATAGCCCCGCGGGCCAAAGCAGTTTCAGCTCATAGCCGGCCAAGAAGTTCTGGATGCTGTCTATCCACTCAGACCACACCGGTCATTCCTCTCGCTCAGAACAAAATACGAAAACAAAAAAACACCCAGTCGAAAAGCAGCAGCCAGGCCGCGGCCAATAACAACAGGGGCCATTGCGGCTCCGGTACCGCCGGGGCTTGGCCACCTAGACCCGCGGTCGCGAGCGCGGGCGCCGGCCCGTCATGCCACAACCATTGATTCTGACCTTCTGTCCGATCCCCGCCCAGATCGGATTCGCCGGCCATGTGGAAATTAACCGCCAGCACCAAACGGCGCCGGTCCTGTTGCAAGCTGAGAAAACCGGGTGAGTTGGGCCGGACCGCCAGTTGCTCGCCCATGGAGTGTAAGGCCAGCGCATCACCGGCATCCGGCTGGAAAGTGCTTTGGGCCCGAACCCAGGCCGGCACCAGCCAGGGCCGACCGACCGCGGCGGGAACCGGTTCTTGTTCCTCGTTTTCACCAAGGAACCAATCCAGGCAGTTGTGCAAGAGCAAGGGAAAGGCCACCCGCAAGGGAAGATCGCTGCCGCCCAGGGCAAAGCCCAGCGCCAGCATCTTTTGGCCCTTTTCCTCACGCGCCAGCACAAATGGGCCCTTGTCGTCACCCAACAACTCGACGTCACCGGCCTGGGGCACCAGATGATGCGCCCGGCTCAGGTGCAAATCGGGCAGGCTCAATTCCCGGGTCACCGGATGATCGCCCGCCAGCGGCAACAATTTGGGAGCCGAAACTTCGTCGGCCAGAACAAAGGGACAATTCCCCCCGGCCGGGGGATGGAAGTACAGGGCTGGGATCGATACCGCTGGGCAAATCCCAGCGAAGACCACGGCATCAGCGCCGGCCAAGGCCTGCGCCTGATATTGGGAGGGCTTGATCACTTGCAAGGAAACCGAGGGATGCAGGGCCAAGGCTTTTTCAAGATAGAGGTTGTTTTCGGCAACCAAGCGTATCTTCCGGGCCCGTGCCCGGGGCAACCAGGAAAAAGCACGATTGTCGATGGCAAACCCGTCTACCGGCTCTTGGCCTTCGACCGCAAGCAACGAGGCCAACAAACGGCGCTGCCTAAGCGGTTTCAACAGGTAGTTTCGGCTAAGCGATCCTCCCGCTTCGATGACCACTATTTCATCGCCCAGCAGCAGCTCGGGGGTATGCAAGACCAGCCGGGCTTGCCGACGACTGCGACCATGGTTGCGTACCTCAACAAAAACTTCGCTGCCAGCAACCGGGCCGGTGGCCAGACGCGCCTCCAGGGCCGTGAGGGAGAGATTGTCTTGCCGCCGTCCTACCGCTAGCTGTATCCGTTCTATTTCATCGTCGGCCGGCGGTAAGTCGAAAAAGTGATCGCTTACGATCACCAGGCGGCGACGGGACCAAGCGCGCGGATCGGCACCGACCAAGGCCTCTTTCGCCACCGCCAAGGTGCTGGCCACCTGTTCGGTTTGCCACAATACTTGCAGGTCCGCCAAGGCCGTCTCCAGCTGGGGAGACGCAGAGACAAAGGGCGTCTGGGGCCGACAATTTTCGGCCATGGTCAGCAAGGCCAGACGATCTTGCGGCCCCGCTTTTTGGATCAGCGCCCGGGCCAGATCCTTTGCTCGTTCGAGCCGGGTAAGCCCCTGGTCTTGGGCCGACATGCTCGCGGATACATCAACCACAATGGCCATGGTAACGGGCCGGCGGGCCGCGGACAAAGCCAAGCGCGGATCGCCCAAGGCCATGGAAAGCAAAAACAAGACCGCGATCTGCAGCAGCAAAGCCAACAGACGCCGGTAAGGCGTCCGTCGCTTACCGGCGATAAGACGCCAGATGGGCTCGGTGGCCATAAGGACGGTCCGTTTGCGAAACGAAACCAGATAGATCAGGGTGGCCAAGAGGGCCGCCGCGGAAAATAGCAGGGCAAACTCGGTCGGGCTCAGGGCGGTGAAACGCATTGCTCTCCTTACACCAGCAGACGCCCGGCCCGCAGTTCGCTGAGAATCATTTGCTCGATCGGCTTCGAAGTGGGGGTGCGAATATAGGCACCGCCGGTGCTAAGAAAATACCGGCGCAGTTGTTCGGTATGCGCCGCCAGTGCTTGTTGATAACGGCCGAGCTGTCTACGGGTGAGGTGGAGGCTATGGGCCCGGCCACCTTCCGGATTGCGCAGGCGCCATTCGCCCAGCAAGCTCGGCCGTAATTCCGAGGGCGTCACCACGTGTAAAGCCTGCAACTCAAAACCATGGCGCAAGATCTGGTTCAAACCCGGCCGCCAACCCTCGAGGTCCAAGAAATCCGAGCACACCAGCACGGTGCCTTTTTGCCGACCGTGGCGGGCAACAAATGACTTACCCACCCGCGGAAAGTCGGTCCCCCCCGCGGGCTCGGCCCCAATCAGAAATTGCAATGCCGCCATCAGCGACTGGCGTCCTCGCAGCATCGGCAGCGTGGCCGTGATGTCCTCGGAAAAAGTCAGCAAGCTGACGCGATCCATCTCAAACAGGCCGATGGCAGCCAAGCAAGCACAAAGTTTACGGGCGAAATCAAATTTATCGGGCTCGGCAGACATCGATCGGCTTACGTCCAGCAAAAAAAACAAATTGCGATCTTCCTCCTGGCAAAAGAGCTTGGTATAGAGC